>JANMOF010000203.1:0-3583 GCA_031368925.1 Leptospiraceae bacterium | reverse complement strand
GTGCTGTGCCCGGGAGCACGTCAGGAAGAGTTGATACAAATTCGCGTGAAATAAAATAAGGAACGATCCCTTTCGGTAAATTTTCACTGTAAGAATATTGCGCCAAATAACGAATATGCCTTTTGTGCAAATTTTCTGTTAGCTCTAAACTCAAGAGTGGGCTTACGCCAGTAAAATAAGCAAAGAATACTTCATCGAAATCAGGATCATTTGACTGCGATGGAGGTAACTTATCCGTAACCGCAAATAGAAATTCTAACTCTGTATTTCCTTTAATAAATTGAATTTCTGTATTGGATTGAAATTCATAATTCGAGAAAATGGGAAGCTCCGGGAAAAGTTTATTTACTTTCTTTAAGAATAAGTCAATTAACTGAGTATTGGCTAACGCGGGTAATATTTCCTTTTGCGAATCCGTAAGAAAGATGGCGACAGATGAAACTGAAAAAACAAGTTTATTCATGGCGCTGCCGGCTCTATTTTGCTAAAGTTAAAAGACTCATCTGGACTTTCCAATTTGTTTTCTGCGATATAGTCTTTATCATAGACAGTAATTAAAACTTCTTTTCTTCTCGTCAAAATCCAATCGTCAAAAGAAGAGTCCACTCTTTCTCTTTGAATGATCTCCTGGATATTTCTTCTGATGGTATCAATTGGAGTAGGGCGCTTACCTTCCATTCTTACGATGCAATATCTTCTTTTATCGTCGATAAATGCGTCAGACACCTTACCGTCATCAAGGCGACCTAAAACATTTACTAGAGCTGGGCTTCGATTAAAAATTTCAAATGTGGGAGTCCAATCATTTATCCCCTTCGCATATGCCTGGTTTCTTGGACCGTTCGCAATAAGAGAAAATGATTCTTTGTCTTTACGTGCTTCTTTTTTTATATTGCTAATTTCATCGGAGATTCTTAGTTCTTCTGCAGTAGAAGAATTTTTAGGCACAAGACAAATCTCTCTGAATTTAACTTCGAATCCAACTTTTTGTTTGTTCTGATTGTACCAGGATTGAATTTCTTGCTCAGAGGGGGGCTTTATGCTGACTCTAACTTGTAATAATTGTCCGCGTTTGATTTGATATGGCAGATCATTGAGCCAAATATCGAAAGGCAAACCAGTCTTTTCCGCAATCAACTTTTCAAATTGCGCTCTTTCGGTTACCTGGCTAAGCTTCATTAGCCGGTCTACTTCTGATTCAATGTTTTTTTCGCCTGCTTGTATGGATTCTTCATCTGCTGTAATATCTATGATGGCGCGAGAAATTAAAAAATCTAAGACTTGTGTCTTTGGAGAACCTTTTTGTGGCTTCCCTTGTTTTTTTTGTTTTTGGAGTGCTTTGTAAATTTCTTCTCCACGCTCAAAGTCCAACTGAGATATGGAAATTTTACCAACGATAGCCATGATTCTATTTATAGATTCCGGTGCTGACTCAACACTTGTATTTTTTACAGAAGGAAGTAAAATCAAAAGCATTAAAAGAAAACTAAGTCTGAATAAGTTCATTTGAGTTTTATTTTAGGCAAGGGTGGGTTTTTTTCAATTGTTTTTTAAGTGCTGCTAAGATTATCAAACCTGCTGTATTCAGGAGTGAATGCTAGATGAAAACTTTTTGTCTGTCCAGCACGGTTTTTTGCAATAATGATTTCAGCTTTGTTTTTTTGGTCTTCTGGTATTTCATCCGGGTCTTTGACTTTGTCTTCGCGATAAATAAATGCTACGATGTCAGCATCTTGCTCGATAGCACCAGATTCGCGTAAGTCGGAGAGTTGTGGCTTTTGTTCTTTGGATCTTTGCTCGACTGCCCGCGACATTTGAGAGAGTGCTATGATTGGACAATTTGCTTCTTTCGCCATTTGCTTTAGATTTCTAGAAATAGAGGCTACTTCTTGTTGTCTGCCTTCTTTCACACCGGGGTCATTCATGAGTTGTAGGTAATCTACAACGATTAGGGAAAGAGGAGTTGTGATTAACAGTTGTCTAACTCTACTTTTAAATTCCCAAATCGAAAGCGCACCCGCGTCATCAATCCAAATTGGTGCTGAGGTTACTTTGATAATTGAATCGAGTAATTTTTTTTGGTCGCTCGGATGAATTGCACCAGTTTTTAAACTATTAGAGTTGATTCTTGCTTCGGAGCAAATCATCTTGATGAGTAATTCCATTCGACTCATCTCAAGAGAGAATATGGCTACAATTTTTTTTTCTTTGATAGCAACGTTAGACGCAATGTTTAAGGCAAATGTTGTTTTACCCAAGCCGGGACGAGCTGCGATGATGATTAATTCATGCGGCTTAAGTCCTGTGGTTACTTCATCTAATCCGTCAATATGAGTACGTAGTCCGCTTGTCGCACCTTTGGTTTCATACATAAGCTGCACGTAATCAATCAGGTCTGACTTATCTTCTTTTACCAGTTTAAGTCCGCGGGACTGAACAGCGCGGGAGATCTTGGCTAATTCCCCTTCGATTCGTGTGAATAATCCTTCGTTATCCTCTTGCTCTGCATTTATATTTTCAATGGACTCACGTAGAACTTGGATATACTTTCTTCGGTCAGAATATTTTTTAATTCGCTTTGCATAATAGCTAAGAGGTTGAATGACGACAGCATCGCGGTAAAGTGCGAAAATATATTCTTGGTCTTTGGCTTCGTCACGGAAGCGGGAAGTCTCCCGTAAGTGGTTGGTGAGAGAGATTGGGTCTATGGTGACTGACGCATCTACGAGTTCTCTCATAGATGCATACATTTTTTTGTGAAGGTCCTGGTAAAAATCCTCGGGCTCAATGTGAAGATCATTCACGCCCGGAGACCCCTTTAAAAGTATAGAAGCTAAAAAGGATTTTTCAGATTCTAACTCGTAAAGAGGATCGGAGTTCATACAACTACTCTGATTTTTCTACTTTGATTTTGACGCTTGAGCTAACTCCATCGGCAAGTTTCACTTTTACTTGGTATTCACCGAGGGTTTTGATATGATCACCGATTTCGATTTTACGTTTGTCGATTTCGATTCCTTCTTTCTTAAGTGCATTTGCAATATCAATCGCTGTAACAGATCCAAATAGTTTATCGTTTTCACCGACTTTTACAAGGATATGCAACTCTTTACTTTCGATTGATTTTGCAATCTCTTGCATAGATTTAACACGCTTGTCTTTTTTGACAGCGGCTAATTTGCGTTGGTGCTCAATAACTTTTGCAGAGCCTTCGTTTGCACGAATCGCAAGACGGTTAGGAAGTAGAAAATTTCTAGCATAACCATCAGCAACTTCTTTTTGATCACCTGCATCGCCTAAGTTGGAAACGTCTTTTTGTAAAATAACTTTCATGTGGTTACTCCTTATATTACTCTAAATGGTAAGAGAGAGATTGATCTTGCTTTTTTAATTTCTCTTACAAGTTGTCTTTGGTGTTTCGCACAAGTGCCTGTGATTCTTCTTGGAAGAATTTTTCCACGGTTGGTGATAAATCTTTCTAGCATGTCAACTCGTTTGTAATCGAGAGTAGCCGCTAGAGTCTTATCAGCACAAAATTTACAAACTTTACGTTTGTATTTTGCATTTTTCTTAGGGTATTTTC
>JANMOF010000141.1:0-24733 GCA_031368925.1 Leptospiraceae bacterium | reverse complement strand
GTTTCATCGCCCGTCAAGGTCAGGCTCAAGGTCGCGGCTTCAATGTCGGATTGACTACTCACCAAGTCGGTAATACCGTCCTCTGGTGTTATTACTTCCCCACCAATCACCAGCCTCGAGTACGGCATCCCACCTACTGTGATTGCCATAGCTCACCCCTCAACGCTGAGTTTGTACTCGCGCCACTTTTGCATTGTGATCGTGGCTGTAATTAAATCTGGCTGTAAGTCTTTAGAAAAATAACTTTCTTCAAACTCGAGACTTTCAATCACCACGGGAATAACTTTTTGCCCAATCACCAGTTTCCAAATCGGCGGACTATCACGCTTCCAAGGCTCGGCTTGTCCAGCCACCCAAAGCCGTTCGGCATGGCTGGCTTCGCTGCTGGTCATCTCGACTGTAAAGCTGTACTTTTTGCCATCGCCGCCACCCCAAACCAGCAAAGGGTCATCTATGCCAGCCAAAGGTGTACTTTTCCAACCGCTCGAGTAACTGCGCTTACGGGTTTCAGGATGATACTTGAATTGAATCTCACCGTGCCGGTCATGAAGCAAACTTAGATTAGCCACTCACATCACCTCGGGTTTATTGGGTTTGAACGCAGCACATCAGCCCTCAAACCCGTGTCTCGCGCCTCGAGTGCCGCCCGTGCGCGAGCGTTCGCGGCTGCCAGTACCGCACTGACTTCGGCTCGAGCCGCCGCACTGACGCGGTTTTCCAATTGTCGCCTTTTACATTTGGGTCTGTTACTATATTGCCTTTCTCATCGACTAACTTTAGTTCTATTTCGGTTAGATTTTTTCCGAGAGTTCCAATCACTGGTCTTGAGAAATCACGCAAACAAGAAACGCCAGTCGTCTCACTCATTCCATAAGTTTCTAAAATAGGAAGACCAATCGAATAAAAAAATCGGTCGATATGATATGGCAATGCACCTGCTCCAGAAAAAGCAAAACGGATTCTATTTCCAAGCGCACCTTTTACTTTTGCTAGAATCGGTTTTGATAGTTGGTAAGGAATAAATAAAAGCGTTGCTAAGATTAAAGATTTGATTTTGTTTATAAGCATTGAACCAGTTTTTTCAGGCTCAATTTGCAAAGATGACCCTCGCAGATAATCGCGATTTTGCGTATAATTCATAGCTGCACTTGAGCATAAATTAAATAAGGCGCGACGAACTGGCGGTGCATTTTTTACATTTTCTAAAATTTTATTGTAAAAACTTTCCCATACGCGCGGAACAGAGAACATCATAGTAGGATTGACTGATTTCAAATCAGAAGCTAGGTTAGGAATACTTGTAAACGCCATCGTTACACCAATCCCAATGCAAGTGCTTTCAAATAAACGGTCTCCAATATGCCACGGTGGAAGATAACCAAGAGTAGTCTCATCTCCTTTTAGTTCGAGTCCAGTGCTTCTAAGTGCCTCTTCTAATTTTCCCGACATCCATACATAATTATTATGAGAAAGCATCACTCCCTTAGGAGTTCCTGTTGTCCCTGATGTGTAAATGATTGTTGCTAAATCTTTTGGCTCAATGGCTGCTCCCATTTTTTCAAAAGCGTCTGGCTTTGCTTTACGATGTTTTTCTCCGGATAACAGCAATTCGTCGAAGGTTAAAACTTCTACTTTCGAAGGAGATTTTATTTTCCCAGGATCACTATAAAATATAATGTATTCCAAGTCTTTGAGTTTTGACAAGCTCGCTTGAATTTTTTCATACGCTTTTAAATTTTCCAGAATGATTACCCGACATGAAGCATGATTAAATATATAGAGCAAATCCTCAGTAGTCGCATCTGTCCCACGCGGAACATCCACTGCACCTATATTTGTAATCCCCATCGCAAGCCACATAAACTTAGGACCACTATCAGCAACAAGCCCAACGCGATCTCCTTTTTTCATTCCGAGTTTAATGAGTCCAAAGGAAATCAATTGAATCTTTTCATACAACTCTTGGAAACTTAGATTTTGAAGAGTAGGTCCACCTGCTCTAAACATTTGCGCTGTTATGCCGGCATTTTTCGTTCTTGCATCTTTCATAAACTCATATAGAGTATTTTTTGTAGGTGAAATTTTTCTTTCCATTGTTTTGCTCTCTTGAATAGGACTTTTTTATTACTTATCCAAATCTAGAAAGATTATGCAAGTAGTATTTAATTCATTGACTTAACCTATAATGATGAAATTCTGTAAATAAACTCTCGGATACATAAATTATGATTATCAGCTTTGTGCAAACCAAAGGCGGAACAGGAAAAAGTACTCTCGCGGTCAATACAACTTTTTCAAAAGCCTTCCATGACAAATTCAAATCCATAGCATTAGTAGAATTAGACCCGCAAGGAACTCTAAAAAACTGGTGGCAAGAAAGAACAGAAGAAAACCGTAATTCAGACAACGTTTCCTTTCATCATATTTCTAGCACACAAAAAGAAGTAATTCAAGATGGAATCAAAAATATAGCTACGCATAATGACTTGTTAGTCTTAGACATTCCGGGCGAGAGCACGAGTAAGCTACACACAAAATTTGCCTGCGCTATTTCTGACATCATCGTTGTTCCTATGCGGACTTCGACTAACGACGAGTCTGCGTTTGCCGACAATCTTCTTCCTATCATTAAAGAGATTATTCGCTCTTATCCGATCAAGAAAGGAAACTTTTTTATACTTCCTACTTTCACAAATGCGCAGTCCAATAAAGATAAAGTCATTGATTATTTTAAAGACATTTTACCGGATTACGTGGGTTGCCTCGAAGTAGTTTATCCATTTCGTTCTATTTATGAAAATTTCAATCGGGAAGGAATGAACCTTCTCGAATACGTAGATTCGATTAAAAACAACAAGAGATTATATGTAGGGGGAGCGAGGGCAATAGAAGATATTGAATGCATCGCTCATTCTATCATGCATAAATTAACGGAGAAAACACATGACAGTACCTAAGAAAAGAAAAAAACTAGATAGCTCCATTGAACCAACGGTCATGATGGAAAATGAACCGTCAGTAGGCGCAACACCGTCTACGGAAAAAACACCTAAACCGAAGAAAGCGGCTACTACTGTTAAGTCGCCAAAGGCAAGAGTAGACAGAGCCTTCGAAGTAATTGATAACATCGACAGAAATATTCAAGATAAGGCAATTGAGCTGAAGAAGATAAATGCGATTACCCCCTTTCAAGGCAACGAAGGAATTCATATTCGTTTTAAGCTAGATTTAATTCGCTGGCAGGACTTTGTAGATGGTGGCAGAAGTCGCACGGAGGAAGATACTATCGTAGTAGATTTTACACTTCCTTACTTTTGGAATCTTCCGATTGTTGGTGATGCTACTAAAGCAGTGATTAAGGAATTAGTCAAACTGCGAATTCTTTAATATGAGGTTAATATGTATTATTCGGTAATTCTATTTTTTATTCTTTTTTCCTTTTCCACCATAATCGCCCAAGTTGGGTTTACCCAAACTGGCAAAGCTTCTTTCTATAATGATAGGTTTCATGGAGCAAAGACAAATAGTGGGGAGAAATATGATATGAATGCATTTACTGCGGCTCATAGAGATTTACCTCTCAATACTAAAATTAAAGTAACCAATCTAAAGAATAATAAGACAGTAGTTGTGAGAATTAATGACCGCGGTCCATTTCATCATGTGCGAATATTAGATGTTTCAAAGGCTGCCGCTAAAGAACTAGATATGATTTCACAGGGAGTTGCTAACGTAACGATTGAAGTTGTCGAAGCAACCAATGAGCCTGTGAAAGACGCTAAATCTACTGCAACTCCTACATCTACGACTAAGCAAAATAAAACTGCAATAGCGGATACAGTTGTTTTACCAGCGAAGACAGATTCAAAATCTGAGCCTGCCAAACAAGAAGCAAAAACTACCGAGCCAGAAGTAAACGCTAAGAGTATTTCTCATGACACAAACCCGAGTAAATCAATCGCTGCGCATACTACTGATTTACCTAAAGCAGAACCTGAGAAACCAACCGTAGACTTAAAAGAAGCTTCTTCTGAAATTTTTAAAGCGGGTTACATCTATAATCTGCACGGGATGATTCAAAATCCTAAAGGATACGGAATTCAAGTCGGTTCTTTTTCTCATATATTTAATACTTTAAAATTCTGTAAAATATTCACTGATATGGGATTTAGCAAAATATTTATTAAAGTAGATAAAGAAACAAGCGGAACAAATTATCGAGTGTTAATTGGTGATTATGCGCAAGAAGAAGATGCAAACCCGGACATAGCAAAACTTCGAGAAAAAAATAGAGACTATTTAATCAAAAAGTATCCAGAGAATAAAGACCTTCCTTAAAGGAGATTTCAAATGAATCAGAAAATTCTAATCCTCTTTTTCCTTCTTTTTATTGGTGGTTGCAATGATAATATGCAACTAGAAAGTCCGAGTAATAGTAATCAGCCTATTCGGGATTTGATTGATAATAATGAATCGAATTCTACTTCGAACACTTATCGTCAACCAAGTACAGTGAGTAGCACAAATTCCACCGGTGCAGCAGGTAATACGACTGCCGGTGCAGTGGGAACGCCTCCGGCTACCCCTGCGACAGGAACGGCTACTGGTGGTTATTCGGGAAATCCAACCACTTCGGGGTATTGAAACATTCTAATTTGCACCCGAAGATTAGTAACTTTTTTCTGCTTCCTTTTTAAGCCTGACATTTAAAATTGCTCAGGCTTACTTATGAATAAATTATTTTCCTTTCTTTTTTGGGGTTTTGTAACAATCACTTCTATTCTTTTCTTTTTTATTGCTGCGGCTATTTGGGTTTTATCGCTAGTGTTTGACAGAAAAAGAAAATGGCTATTGCACCAGTTTACAAGTTTTTGGGCTTCTCTTTACTCCTGGCTAAATCCACTTTGGATTTTAAAAATCTTTGGACGAGAAAACATTGATTCAAAAAGAACCTATGTCTACGTTTCCAATCACCAATCCTTGTTAGACATTCTAATTTTATTCCGACTTTTCTCTCATTTCAAATGGGTTTCCAAAATTGAGAATTTTAAAATTCCGTTCATTGGATGGAATATGCGTTTTAACGATTACATTGAACTCGATCGGGGAAAAGTAAAAAGCAATGCAAAGATGATGAAAGACTGTGCCAAAACAATTGCAAACGGAAATTCGATTATGATTTTCCCAGAAGGAACTCGATCACTCGATGGTGTTATGCGCGCTTTTAAACTCGGTGCATTTGAAATTGCCAAGGAAACAAAAACTCCAATTCTTCCCATTGTAGTCAAAGGCACAGCCCACGCATTACCAAAAGGTGGAATTGAATTACAAGGCAAACATCATATGAGTATTACCGTTCTTCCCGAAATTCCCTATTCTGATTTTGCAGAATTATCATCCGAGGAATTATGCGAGAACGTTAGAAATAAAATCCAAGAAGAATTAGCCAGAAGTTAATTCAAAAATAAATCTTTCTTTGCCTAACAGTATGTTTGCCTTGTATGAAAGATACTATGAAACATACTGTCCTATATACTATTAAAGATACTATTCTTTAAAAAAAGAGTATCTTTAATAGTATCCTTCAAACTAAAGCACAGAGTAGATTTCATGTATTGTAAATAAACCAGCTATGATTCATCGAAAAAACTGGATTGGTGAAAATTCTTTTTGAGAGAATTACTTCTTGCATTTTACCGATATTATTAAAAAATCCTTTCAGGAAAATTCTATGACTCAACCTAACAAATCAAACAACGAAAATAAATCAAATGGACCTGTAAGTGGTTTTTCTGATTATATCCGCAAAGTGCAAAAAGAACTTTCTGATGATTACTTAATTGAAGTTTATATCGGGCTCTACTTGCGTGCTCTTAGATCCGATGGAGTTTTAAATTATGAAGAAAAAGTCTGGTTTGCAGACAGAGTGAAAGAGCTTTATGACATTGATGTATTTAAACCAATCCAAGCCAGGTATTCACGGGAAGAATTTATGGAGCAAGCTAAGAAAGCTGCAACGGCTCCTTTAGATATGGTTAAAATCGCCGCCTACTTTGAAAAAGAAAAAAAACAAGAGCTATGCTATGAGCTTGCTTGCTTTGCAACATTTACCGGTGATAGAGACTTTGAAGCAGTAGAAAAAAAATTCTTAGATAAGCTCGCTGAATTATTGAAACTTACAGAAGCTAAGAAAACAGAAATCGAAGGACGTTTTAAAACCGATTAATGGGCAACGTAGAGACAGGTCTGAGACCTGTCTCTACTGAAGATTCACTATTGATTCTTGCGGTTACTCCAGATTCTCCCTGCAAGAATTGCTCCTACTAGAATTGCAATCGCTGCTGCGGCTCCTCTAGCTGTTCCACTTTCAGAAGTATTTGATATGTATGCCATCAAGTTACTTTCATCCTGGTTTGTCCAAGCAACACTAGTATCATAATCATACGTAACAGTAATGCTTGATCCTGATGAAGGCCATGCTGTTCCTGAGAATACGATCGTCTTACTAGAAGAGTTGTATTGCCAACCATTAGTAGCATCCTGTGCCACCGCAGTCCCATTAACCTTCACTGCAAGAGAACTAGAAAGTGGTGTTCTACTTAGCGCATAACCACTACTACCCGCAGCCTGGGTAACAATATTATCCATGATTGAGTTATAGTCTGAACTACAAATAGAAGCAGATGATCCACCAGTAGATTGGGCTAAGTCATAGTATCCACTCCATTTATTATTTGTGTATGCCGCACTCGTTGGAGCAACCGCACAAGTTCCAGACAATCCAGTTGTTGAATCTAGACCTGATACGGTATATACCTTGTAACCGTTTGTTTTGAAAACGTTACTATTCACATCAAAGGTTGACTTTCCTGAACAAGGATTATATGGAGACGAAGAAACGTTATTAGCCCCGGCTTGGTAAGTTCCTTGGTAACATCCCCACTGATCGCCCTCATCACTCACCATCACGAAAATGACTTTTGCACCACTCCTTGGAACGATAGTGCTCATAGCTAACGCTTTTTCTGCAGAGTAAATTCCACTTTCAGTTCCACAACCCGCGGTTCCAACATTGACGTTAGCAGTAAAAGCGGACGCCCCATCAGAAGCTGTTGTCCAATTTCCCTTCATATCGTATGCACGAGTAGTCGGACTTGTGCAACTATTACTTCCACCACTTCCGCCGGTTTTAATAACACCTAGCCTATAATCTAAATGCTTGTTAGAAAGTTTATTGAAGAAAGTAGTTGCTGCACTTTGAACAGCAGATTGTTCTTCTGACATAGATCCTGAGTTATCCACCACCCAGACAAAATCTACAAGTGGGTCAGATGTTGCAACGAATGCATCTGATTTATTTGCGTAAGTTGTGCTCGTTGATGAAATATTTGTTCCATTTAAAAATCCAGCAAGAATTGCTTCGTTAGCTGCATAATCAGTTGCAGAGCTTACTCCTACACCAACGATTTCACTTCCACCGGCGTTGTGAGTAACTTGCACAATTACACGAAAACTAGTCGTTGCAGTTTCAGTTGCCTGATTCGAAGGTAAATTGCTTACAGTTCCATTTGCTACATTCACACCAATTTCTTGGATTAAATGATCAGAAAGCTCTGTTGGTTTTTTAGCGGTGCCAGTAGTTACAGAAAGGTTATACACTGTAGTGCAGCCACCTGTAAAACTTGTAGTAGAGCTGGAAACCTGGTTTGATGCAGTAATAACATCAGGACTATCGTTAATGATAAGCCCTAACACATAGGCACCTAACGTTGTGCAACTAGATTGACTATAATCAGGAATTGCACTAATAAATCCCGCAGCGTTAGTTGCTCCATTATAAGTAAGACCTGTAAAATTTCCCGTAGGAGTAGTTCCAACTGCCAATTGTCCGGGTAGTGTCACATTATAGCCTGATACAGTTTGGCTACTTGCAACGCCGGTAACAGTAATCGTTCCTGTTCCACTAATTCCAGAAAGAGTTGCTGTAACTGTGCTTGTTCCAATTCCATCAGCGTATGCCTTGCCCTTATCCACAGATGCATTACTGATAGATGCAACTGTCGTATTAGAAGAACTCCAAGATACTGATGAACTAATATCTTGCATACTTCCATCAGAATAAGTTCCTGTCGCTGTATATTGTTTTGTTTCACCTTTGTTTACACTTGCGTTACCGCCAATTGATATAGAAACTAACGTTGCTGCATTTACAGTCAAATTGGAAGTAGCCGACTTTCCTCCAAATGTTGCGGTTATGGTGGCATTACCCGCTAAGAGTCCTTGCGTAGAACCACCATTAGTCGGAGATGTTGTAATACCTGCAACAGATGTATCAGAAGAAGACCATACGGCAGAATTGGAAACACTTTGCGTTGTTCCATCCGAATAAGCTGCTGTCGCTGTATAATTATAAGTAGTTCCTTTTATAATAGATACAGTCGGAGTAATAGAAAGTGATGTAACAGTTGCCGCAGTTACGCCTACGTCCTTTGCGCCGGTCACATTCATGTAAGTAGCTTGGACACTGACATTTCCTGTAGCAAGAGCAGATAAAGATCCTTTTGAGCCAGATGTATTACTTATTGTCGCAGTTGAAGAATTATCTACATTCCAAGTCGCAAGAGTAGTCACATCGGCGGCTGTTCCATTTGAATAAGTAGCGATAGCTTGGTAAGAGGAAGATGTCCCGGCAGCTAGGCTAGCTGAACCGGTTACAGTAACATAGGAAACTGTAATTGCGGATACTACTGTATTTGTGCTTCCTGTTCGACCTTGAAGACTTGCACTAATAGTAGTAGAACCCGGACCGACTTCTGTAGTCATACCCGAGCTATTAATATTGATAACGGAGCTATTTCCTGTTATCCACGTAACAAGAGAAGAAATATCCTGAGTAGTCCCGTCAGAAAAAATTCCAGTAGCATAGTATTGAGCAGTTGATCCAGAGCTAAGTCCAGTCACTCTACTTACTTCGATTGAAACAAGGGTTGCACTGGTGACATTCAAATTAGCATCTCCCGTAAGAGAATCAAACTTAGCACTTACTTTTGCTTGTCCACTAGAAGTTCCAAGAAAGCGTCCTTTCTTACTTGCATCTACTTGCGCTTTATCACTATTAGTCGCAACGCTCCAAGTAGAATCGTTTGTAATATCTTTAATAGTTCCATCTGAATAAATTGCAGTTGCAGTATAATTTGCATTTGTGTCTTTAGCGATAGAAGATTCCGAAGGGGATACGGAAATACGTGTGAGAGTTGTTTCTCCCGAATTAGTTGTAGTTGCACCTGATCCAGAAACAGAGGTAGTAGTAGTCTGCCCCGCCGAATCACCTTGCAATATAGATATAGGAATAAATTTCTTTTCCTTTTTAGAACAACCCGCAGTAAAGACGAGGATTGTTATTAACATTAAAATTATTTTTTTCATAGCTCTCTCCATTCTATCCTAGATTCATTTGACTGATAAAATGAATCTTTCCTTTGCCAGCATAGTACACAAATTGTAAAATTGCGATATTCTTTTTCGAGAAAAAATTCAGAGTTTAAGATTTTTTATTAAGGGTAGAAAAATAATAAAAGCGCGGAGTTTTACTTCCGCGCTTTAAGTCCATCGGTAGTAGAGACGGGTCTCAGACCTGTCTCTACTTTACAGATTAACTATTCTTACGATTTTTAAAAATTCTTCCTGCTAAGATTGCTCCAACGAGAAGTGCGATTGCTGCTGCTGCTCCTCTTGCTGTATCACTCTTTGCAGTTTTAGAAATATACGCCATCAAGTTGCTGTCACCAGTATTTGCTAAAGCAACACTTTCATCGTATGTATAGGAAACTGTTATAGCTGCACCAGATGCAGGCCATGCAGTTCCTGCAAATACTATCGATTTACTTGCTGAATTGTATTGCCAACCATTTGTGGCATCCTGTGCTGCATCGACTCCATTTACTTTAACAACAAGAGAGCTAGACATAGGCGTTCTGCTTAATACATACCCACTACTACCTGCGGCTTGTGTTACGATATTGTCCATGATAGAGTTGTAGTCAGAGCTACAAATGGAAGCAGAGGAACCACCAGTCGCAACTGCTAAATCATAGTATCCTGAATGAAAGTTATTTGTGTATGCAGCAACGGTAGGTGCGACAGAGCATGTTCCTGATAATCCTGTAGTTGCATCCAAGCCAGATACTGTATAAACTTTATAACCATTTGTCTTGAAAATGTTAGAATTGACATTGAAAGGTGTTCTACCAGAACATGGGTCATACGGCGAACCCGGGTTGTTTGCTCCGGCTAGATAAGTACCTTGGTAACATCCCCACTGGTCACCTTCATCACTTAGCATTACGAAGATTAATTTTGCTCCAGGTCTTGGCGCAATATTAACTAAGTTTAGAGCTTTTTCAGCAGAATGGATACCACTTTCAGTTCCACATCCATTAGTACCAACGCTACTTACGTTTGCTGTAAATCCAGCTGATCCATTTGCAGATGTAGTCCAACCAGTCCCCCAGAGTTCCCAAGCTTTATGAGTACCAGGGTTATCTGTACAGCTATTCGTACCAGTTCCACCTGTAGCTAACACACCTAATCTATAATCTAAGTGTTTATTTCCAAGCTTGCTGAAGAATGTTGTAGCTGCATTTTGAACAGCAGTTTGCTCTTCTGCCATAGAACCAGAATTATCCACAACCCAAACAAAATCTACGAGAGGATCAGCGATACCTGTGAAACTATCCGTTTTGCTCGCAAAAGTTGCAGAGGAAGAAGAAATATTTGTCCCATTTAAAAACCCAGTTAAAATTGCTTCATTGGCTGCGTAGTCAGAAGAGTTGCTAATTCCAACGCCGATGAGATCATTTCCACCTGCTGTATTGTGTGTAACTTGTACTACTACACGGAAAGAACTAGTAGCAACTTCGGTTCCTACTGGAACAATGCTAGTAGTTGTGACATTGCCACCTACTGTATTCACTCCAACATTTGCTATCAAATGATTAGAAAGTTCGGTAGGTTTTTTGTCTGCATTAGTAGTAACACTTTGGTTATAAACAATAGTACAACCACCGGTGAAATTAATAACTGAACTACCTATTTGGTTAGATGCAGTCACTAAATCAGGTGAATCAGCAAGTATCATTCCTAAAATTGTGGTACCTAAAGTTTGACAGCTTGTCTGCCCATAGTTAGGAATATTTGCAATAAACCCTGCGATATTTGTTCCACCAGAATAAGTAATACCTGTAAAATTTCCAGTAGGTGTATTTCCTGCCGTCAATGTGCTTGGAAGAGTTACATTATAGCCTGCAATGGATTGAGAAGTTGTACCACTAGTAGTAGTTGCCGAAATAGTAAGTACGGAAGTATTGCTTGTAATCGTAGCACTTCCAGTAGTTACAATCCCGTTTGTTCCATTCGCTAATGAAGCAGTAATATTGCTTGTACCTGCAGCCAAGGCATATGCTTTTCCTTTATCAGAAACTGCATTACTTATAGTCGCATTAGATGAACTTCCAGAAATCCAAGTTACAAGAGAAGTAATATCTTGCGTTGTTGTATCAGAAAAAGTTCCCGTTGCAACATATTGTTTGGTTACACCTGTTGCGACAGTAGCACTTCCACTGATAGCAATAGAAGTAAGAGTAGCCGTAGTAATTGCAAGAGCAGATGCATTACTTGAAACACCACTCAAAGTAGCTTGAATTGAGCTATTTCCTTGTGTAATACCAGTAGCTAAACCTTTTGTTCCAGTTGTATTGCTGATAGTTGCATTACTGTTACTAGAACTCCAAGTTACTAAAGTGCTGATGTCTTGTGTCGCACCATTAGAATAAGTTCCAATAGCTGTATACTGATTTGTAGTTCCTTTTGCAATAGAACCATCAGAATCAGATCCTGTGATTGCGATAGAAACAAGAGTTGCAGAACTTACAGTAAGGGATGCAGAGCCTGATTTTCCACCGGTGGTTGCAGTAATGGTAGATGAGCCAGAAGATATACCTTGAGTAAGACCACCTGTACTTGATGAAGTATTCACACCCGCAACAGAAGTGCTAGAAGATGACCAAACTGCAGAGTTTGTCACATCGCCAGTAGATCCATCAGAGTACGTAGCAGTTGCAGTAAACTGGGTTGTTGTTCCAGCAATAATAGATTTTGAAGATGGGCTTACTACGATTGAAGAAACAGTAATAGCAGAGATAGTAACTGCTTTAGAGCCAGTTGAGCCAGCATAAGTAGCCTGAACAGTAACCGAACCTGCATTTACAGCAGTTAAAAATCCTTTACTACCAGTAGCATCACTAATTGAAGCGTTAACAGAACTACTAAGAGACCAAGTAGCTTGCGTTGTGATATCAGATGAAGTTCCATCGGAGTAAATGGCACTTGCTAAATAGTTGGTTGTATTCCCCGCACCAATCGTTGCAACTCCAGTAACAGTAATAGAAACAATTGTTACATTTTTTAGTTGGGTAGTCGTTGTTGCAACACCACCATTTGCTACAGTTGGGAAAGTACTTGGAGAAGCTAGAGTAGCTGTAATGGTTGCAGTTCCAGCAGTGCTTCCGCCAGTCCCAATCCCAGTTGTTGCATCAATAGCCACATTACTTGCACTACTAGTAGACCAAGTAACTAAAGAAGAAATATCTTGTGTTGTTCCATCTGAAAAAATACCAGTGGCAATATACTGTGCTGTTCCACCTGGGATTAAACTTGGAATGCTAGAAATCTGAATGGAAGAAAGGGTAGCATTTGTTATGTTCAAATTTGCATCACCAGAAAGCGAGTTGTAGCTTGCACTGATTTTGGCAGGGGTTCCAGTAGAAGTTACAGCAGTTCCTAAGAATCTACCTTTTTTGGAAGCAACAGTAGAAGCTTTATCAGTTTCCGACTTCACACTCCATGAACAGTCATTAGAAATATCCTTAATGGTTCCATCTGAATAAATCCCAGTCGCCGTATAGGTTGCGTGCGTATTTTTGGCGATTGATTGATCTGCAGGGGAAACCTGAATTTTTGAGAGAGTTGCACCGGTTACATTCGTATTCGCTGTTCCTGACTGCAAAGGGGCACTCTCTGTTCCGTTAGAAGAGAAAGGTATAAACTTTTTCTCCTTCTTCGAACAACCTGCTGCAAAAAGCAGGGCTGTTATCATAATATATACTATATTTTTCATAGCTCTCTTATCTCCATTTTATCTAAGTAAGTTTGACGAGAATTTTTTAAAAATTCTTGCGGGGCATAGTACACAAAATAAAAAATTCGAATATTAGAAAAAAAATATAAAATAAATTTTTGTAATTTTTTTTAAACGAAAAAGAACTAAGGAATCCAGCCGGATTATTCAATTAATTAGAGCAGTCATAGCAAATAGGAATTATGCTCAATTGAAATATTGCATAATGCAGTCAGTAAATATATGCCTAATTTTACATTCCAAGTAAAAAAGTTTTTTAGTAACGAATAATACAAAATAGCCGCATTGATTCTCGTTACCAGTATATGCAAAATAAAACGACAGATTAGTTTTTATTACTACTCTTTAATCCATACCTTCTTTAAGAATTGATCTCTGCCTGAACCGTAACGATAGTAGTTGTATCGAACTGGATTTTTTTTATAATAATCTTGGTGGTATTCTTCTGCGGGATAAAATTTAGTAGCTGAAATAACTTCTGTAACGATGGGCATACTAAACCGTTTAGATTTTTCTAAATCTTGCTTGGATTTCTCAGCTAACGCTTTTTCTTCCTTTGATTTATAAAAAATAGCAGATCTGTATTGTTTGCCCCTATCCACAAATTGCCCATCAGGGTCAGTGGGATCGATTTGTCTCCAGAAAATTTCTAATAGTTGAATGTAAGAAATTTTCTTTGGGTCATAGATAATTTGAATAGCTTCCAAATGTCCAGTAGTTCCAGCACTAACTTCTTCATACGTCGGATTGTCTTTGAATCCGCCTGCATAACCGCTAATAACCTCTTTAACTCCGGAAACTTTTTCGAAAGGACTTTCCATACACCAAAAACAACCGCCAGCAAAAATGGCTGTTTCCAATTTCTCTTCTGCAACTAATGGAAAAATAAAAATCAAAAATAAAATCAATATACGATATAACATAATTTTCTCTCCTTTAGTTATTAGCGATTAAATAGAAATAGTTACAGAAATTAGCTTAGTTTTCATTTTTTTCAGGTAGCCATTTAACTAACATTTTCTCAAATAAATCTTTCTTTACAGGTTTACTCGCATAATCGTTCATACCCGCGTCAAAGCATTTCTGAATATCTCCTTTCACTGTTCCTGCTGTTATGGCAATGATCGGAACTGTATGGATAGTTTCTAGTTTTCGGATTTGTAGAGTCGCTTCATAACCATTCATTTCAGGCATTTGCACATCCATAAAAACAATACCCGGTTTTTCATTTTTAAACTGTTCAATGGCATGTTTGCCATTACTCGCTTCAATTATAATTGCACCAGGCAAAATTTGGGAAAGTATACTTTTAGCTAAATATAGATTAATATCATCATCATCTACTATTAAAATTTTTATAGACTTGTCTTGTTTGGAGGAATCAAAAATACCAACCCGATTATTCTGGATAGATTCTTCATTCAGCATCTTATTTGTATCAGGTTCAATAGGTTTCTTTTTCAATCTAGATAGGGCATTAAATATTTCATTTACCTTGACAGGCTTTACGATTCTTAACTGAACATCTAGTTCAATACAAAATTTATTTAAGACTTCGTCATCTGAAGAACTATGCAAGAGGATAATAGACATTTCACTTGATGAAATATTTAACTTTTTACGAATGTTACGGATAACTTCTATTCCATCCATACTTGGCATATGATAATCAACTATGACTAAATCGTAGTTTTTATTCTTCTCAAATTTAGTAAGTGCCTCAAATCCATCTAATGCGGTATCAGTCTGTATACCTACATGTAAAAGCATATTCTGTAAGATGGTTAAATTATTTTTATTATTATCAATTGCTAGTACTGTCTTAATTTTATCAATATCTTCCCAATGAATCGCATCACCAACTTCATACCTGGAATTTAAAGTAAAATAAAACGTGCTACCCTTACCATGCTCTGTATCTAATTCTAACTTAGAATTCATTAATGCCAAAAGTTTATTTGAAATGGTAAGTCCTAGACCAGTTCCACCGAATTTACGGGTAATTGAAGCATCGCCCTGTGAAAATGCTTCAAAGATTTTCGCCTTATTCTCATTAGAAATACCAATACCAGTATCCCTCACAGAAAAAGTAAATTCTCCATTCGATAAATCTTCATCTAAATATCTACATTCAATTTTAAACTCAATTTCCCCATGCTGGGTAAATTTCGCAGAATTACCTAAAAGGTTAATTATGATTTGCCTGAGCCTTATTGGATCGGCAAAAATAAAACGTGGTGTATCTGGATTTATGTTTATTAAAACTTCAACCTCGCGCATATGTGCTTTATATTTAATAACGTCAGCAGCCTGACCGGCTAACTCAAATAAATCTACCTTCTCGATATTTAATTCAAATCTCCCGGCTTCTATCTTAGAAAAGTCTAATATATCATTCAGTAAGTCCAATAATGAATTTGCAGATTGGTATACAATTCCCATATACTGTGATTGTGTTTCATTCAATCTTGTTTTCATCAATAAATCAGTAAACCCGATAACTGCATTTAAGGGAGTTCGAATTTCATGACTCATGTTTGTGAGAAATTCTGACTTTGCTCGGTTAGCAATTTCTGCTTGTTGTTTTGCGTTTAGAATTTCGAGTTCATAAGACTTTCTCTGCGTAAATTGTATCACAATAATTCTGAGTAAATTTAATTTTCCTGTCGTATCCTTTCTTATTTTAGCATTTACTAATACATGAATTTTTTCTCCGTTACTCTTTTTGAAATCAAAATTAATTTCCTGGATAAAATCTTGCATATAGAGTAGTGGAATAAAATGTGTTTGGTGATATATCTTTCCGCCAGCAGTTAACAAATCAGTCCACTGTATTTTTCCAATCATCTCTTCTCTTGAATATGACAACCAATTTAATAGAGTATCATTTATTTTAGTAATCGTACCATCAGGCAATGCGGAAAAATAACCACAGGGAGCTTCACTATATAACTCATCTAATGGATCATGTATATCAAAACTGTTCATCAAATTTACAATGGATTAGAATCTAGGTAATTTTTTATTATCTCAATAGTTTCATCTGGATGACTTAAATGAGGACAATGACCTGTAGCCTCTAATACTACCATCCGGCTATTTGGAATATGCTTATTCAGATATTCACCTACCTTAGTTGGCGCAATTATATCCTGTGAGCATTGCAATATTAGGGTTGGCGTAATTAGGTCTGGAAGATCTTTGCGATTATCTCCCAGGAAAGTAACACGGGCAAAATGCTTTGCTATTTCAGGATCATGCAAACAGAAACTATTATTTAGCTCTTCAGTAAGTTCCGGCTTATCGGGATTACCCATAATCACCGGAGTAATCGAACTTGACCAGCCAAGATAATTACTATCTAAGGCATCTACCATTTCAAGAATATCTGACTCTGAAAATCCACCATAGTATTCAGAATCATTTATATATCGAGGAGAAGGACCGATCATTACAAGTTTGCTAAATAGGTTTGGCTTTTTCTTTGCAGCAAGTAACGCAATCATCGTGCTAACAGAATGCGCAATTAGAATTATTTTTTCTAACTTCAATGCTTCACAAATTTCTAAAATATCATCTGCATAGCCTTGCAAATTTGCATACTTTTTGTTTTCATATGCACTCCAATCCGATTTGCCAGAGCCTACATGATCAAAAAGAACAACTTTATAATCCTCAAAAAATGCCGGCGTAACAAACCGCCACATGTTTTGATCACATCCATAGCCGTGGGCAAATAAAATTACCTGCTCTCCCTTACCTCTTATCGAAACATTATTACGTTTAACTATATCCATTTTAATTTTCCCTCGGCTTATCTGTTAGTGCATTTAAAAATATAACAATGCTTTCTATTTCTTGTTCAGAAAGATTTTTTCCAAGTTGGAGTTCTGCCATTTTTTTAACAGCGAGATCAAGTGTGCTCTGACTTCCATCATGAAAATACGGAGCAGTGAGTGCGACATTTCTAAGAGAGGGGACTTTAAACACATACATATCATCTTCCACAGCGGTAATTTTGAAACGTCCTGTATCCTCTTTATTTTCGTAATGTTTTTTAACACCCATTTTTTGAAATGAATTTCCACCGAGCATCGGTCCTTTATGACAATTTGCACACCCTGTAGCTAAGAAAACTTCAAGCCCTTTTATCTCATCAGCGGTTAATGCTTTGTATTTCCCGCGCTGAAAATCATCAAATCGATCGTTTGTCCTGAATGTCCTTTGGAAAGAGGAGATACTTACCGTTATCTGTCCAAATGTAATTTTGCCTGCTTTATCAGGGAATGCTTTTTCAAACAATTCCTTATATTCAGGAATAGAAGAAATCTTATCTACTAAATATTTTTCATCAGGCATCGCCATCTGTAATGGATTAAAGAGAGGAGTTCGAATTTGCTCCTCTAAATTTTTAACCCTTCCGTCCCAAAATTGAGCAATATGAAAACCTGAATTCAGAACAGTTGGGGAGTTTCTTGTTCCGAGTTTTCCAAAGACCCCTGGAGATAAATGCAAATTATCCACGCCAGCTTTTTTATTTAGAACATTATGACAGGTATTGCAAGACTGATTATCATTTACGGAAAGTCGGTTATCAAAAAATAATTTTCTTCCCAGATTTATCATCGCAATAGAATCATTTTCACTGCCAGGCATTTTATCTGGAATAACTCCAAATATTTCATTGGCAGTTTTTATTAAAGTTTTTGTTCTTTCACTAGGAGAGCACATAATGGTGAGTAGAAGCAGAAGCGTAATTATTTTTTTCATAAATTAATATCCATTGATTATATTTGATAGAGTTCGTTTTCCTTCTTTCGTGCTGGCAAGAAAAAACTCTTCCTCTTTAAGAGTTGGATTTTTTTTCTTAACTATTTGAAAATAACGATTTAAAGGAATAAGAGATGCTCGTAAATCATTGCACAAAATTGAATCTCTCCAGACAGTTAAAAAATCAAGAGATGACTTTTCTAATTCGGGCGCTTCTTCTGAAGCTTTTGCAGCTAATGCATATTCTCCCAATTCAAAATACGCCTTCGCAATCATTGTATTATAATTTTTTTCTTTGGTTTTCTCTTTTTTTAGAGGCGTAGAATAAGCAATAACATCAGCCCAAGATTCATTGATATAATGAATTTGCATCATCGAGTGAAGCGCTACCGGGTTATAGGCATATATCGTTAAAATTTTTTCGAAGTAAGGTTTGGCTAATTCTAAATCTCGAATCGAAATAAAATAAAGCCCTAGTTCCTCCAGTGCTTGCATTTCATATTCCTGGTAATTTGATATTACATCTAAAAATAGAACATGCTCTTCTGCTCTATTGGAGGCTTTTAAATATTTCATAAAATCAAAGACTTTTTTCTTATCGCCGGAATGAAGCTTATAATAATTATTCAACATTTTTTTGGCGATGTCATACTCATCGAGTAAATAATAAATTCTAAGTAAATTTAAAAAAGGAACCATTTCTTGAGGTTTTTCTTTTTGGAGTTTCTTCAAAATTTCTTCACTCGATTCGATATACGATAGTTTCGCACCATAGACTGCAAGGTTATTCAAATCATGAAAAGACTTTGCTTTTTGAAGCGATTTTATTTTTTTATCAAGGGAAGTAAAGTCAGGATTTTGAATCGGTGTTAAATCTTCATTCAAAAGAATAAATTGATTATCAACTTTTAAGGTTTCAGACTTATCATCTTCTAGAACAGGTGTTGGACGAAAAATAGAGAAACATCCGTTGGATAGAATTAAAGTAGAAATTAGTAAAACCCTCTTTAGTCGTAAATGCAGATATAGGGAATTAACCTCATTGATTAAAAATAATTTACAAATATTTGCTTTCTTCATTTAACTGTCTGGCGAACAAGAGATATTTGAGCGACTTTTTTTGGTTTCCAATCAATAAATAGAGAATGGATAAGTCATATGCTTCCTTCGGATTTGGTTGAATACATTCTTTTCCATTATAATAATCCTGGAGATTACTCTCAAAACTAACTAGCTTTTTGTTTTTAATAGCAGTAATTCTATTTATAAATTCTTTTTCTCTAGCGGTAGGGTTGATTTTTTTATACTGCATTTCCTTTGTAAAATTATTAAAGCGATTATCAGAAGTTGTAACCTGAGAAAGTATCTTGAGAGCTTGCGCATAACGTCCTGTTTTAATATATAAATCGGATTTGATAATCTTGATAAAAGAGTCCTCTGCGTATTGAGAATTGTATTTAGTAAGAATTTTTAAAGAATCTCTATATCTTCCCTGCTTGTAGTAAAATTTTAAAAGCTCTTCTAGAGATGCCTTGTGATGCGGATCAATTTTTATTGCATTCGTAAGGTATTGCTCTGTCTTATCAATATTATCCGCCTTTGCATAGATAGCTGCGAGTAGAATATGAGAATTAATAAATCGCTTTTTATAATACAAAGATTTAGTAAGACATTTAATTGCTTTTTTAAAGCGATTTTGTTTATAAAATTCCTGAGCTAATTGAAAATAAGTTTCTTCATTAGGATTAAGCTTTGCAATTTTTGAATATAAATCAAGAGCACTTGCATGCTCATCTAAATTCGAATATAGGTCTGCCAGACGCTTAAGGGTTTTTAGGTTTCCAGGTTCCATATCCAGGCACTCTAAGTATTTGCGAATTGCTTGCCTATAATCCGCACTTTCCTCAAAAAGTAATCCTTCTCGATAAGATTCGCGAAGCTTACTTATTTTATAATGACTGTATCGCCTCTTGATATTATCCTTCATATTACTAACATAACCTGAAAGGTTTTTTGAATCTGTAACTTCTAATCTATCTTTCATTTTTGACAACTCGGAAACTTCAACGAACCTACCCTGAATAGCAATCTAAGAATCCAAAATATTTTAGCAAGAAATTTAAAATTATCGCACACTTCTCTTTCTTCCGGTTAATTGCTAGCTATCACTATTAACTTCGCTCGGGAAAATTTAATTATTCGAGAAAAATGCCGAATTTGTTTGCTTTTCATGTCGATTATTATACTAATTAAACTTAAGAACTATTAAGGTAGGTTCCAAACACATGAAACATATTCTGACTATATTGGGAATAGTAGCCCTGATCTCCTGCCAATCTACTCAACCGAAAGAAGAAGAGGCTGTCACTTCCACTCAAGAAAATAGCGTTACCAAGACTGAAGTGAAAGAAATTACGAAATCAATAGATAAAACGAAATTCGACGAAGTTGGCTTTGCATCTTGGTATGGAATTCAATTCCAGGGAAAACCGACTGCCAGTGGAGAAATGTTTGATCGTTTTAAATTGACTGCAGCACATAGAACAATTCCCTTCGGATCTATTGTAAAGGTTCAAAACTTAGAAAATAATAAAGAAACAGAAGTTGTAATTAACGACAGAGGACCCTTTGATGAGGGAAATATTATCGAAGTAACAGAAAGAGCAGCAGAAATATTAAACTTCAAAGATGAGGCAGTTGTAAAAGTTGGAACGAACATTGTTAAACCGGCAGAAGAAAATCCTATTCTAATGAAAGATGATTCCTTTAGTGTTGACGACGATGATGACGATGATGACGATGATGACATCGACGAAGAAACCGCTCCTCCTGCAAAGAAGGGAGAAGTAAAAAAACCTGCGACAGTAACTCCTGTAGCTCCAGAAAAAAAGCCTCCTGTTGTATCTCCCGCACCAGCAAAAACAGCTCCTGCAAATAATAAAACTGAAGTCGTTCCAACAACGACAATCCCAACTACTACAAATCCTAGTAATGGTTCTCAGCCAAAAGGAGAAACTGTCCAGATTGGAGTTTTCAAAGAGCAAAGAAGAGCGGAAGCATTTAGAGATCAGATTAAAAAAGATTTCTCTGAAAAGATATTTCTATTCTCAAGATCAGGAACTTTTGTAGTGCAAATCGGTGACTTCGCAAAAAGAGAAGACGCTGTAGCACTTAGAGAAAAGTTAAAAGCAAAGAAAATTGCAAATTGTTTCATACCTCCTAAAAACTAACAGTTAGTTTTACACACTGCGGCAAACTATGAAAAACCCTGACCTACAAAGTCGGGGTTTTTTTATTTTTAAACCTTTATTATTAGCTCTACCTTGGTTGACCTTTGTATATACTTCCTATAAGCAGACTATATACTTACTGGCGCTCACAAAGGGGTGCAAGTAGGGGGTAACAGGCGCTTATCCGGCGGGTGGTTGCGCTAGGAACCCCCTAGGTGGTGCGCCTTCTCGGCGCCGGTAAGTATATAGTCTTCTAAAAGGAAGTGTATAGGAGTTCAGTTCGAGGGACTCGAGAATTACAAGAACAATCTTATGGGAAGTCATAATTTACTTTCCTGAATATATCATTGAAATACGTTGCAATAAATGAAAGATTTACTAAATAGCAGCATAATTTTAAAAAAAATAACAGATAAGAAAGGAATGAATGCATTCATAGATTTTCCGTATGAACTTTATCGAGATGATATTCATTGGGTGCCTCCCTTACGAATTGAAAGACAAGATTTTTTTAATCCCCAAAAGAATCCATACTTCTCTCATGCAAAAGTAGAATACTTTCTCGCAAAGCGAGGAGATAGAGTAGTAGGAAGAGTAACCGCTCACGAAGACGAAATATGGAATACTCATTATAAGACTCGCCAGGGCTTTTTTGGTTTTTATGAATCGGAAAATGACTCTGAGGTTGCAAAGGCGCTTATGAATGCTGTAGAGGATTGGTGTAAGAATCGAGGAATTGCAAATGTAATGGGACCCATGGATTTTAATACGAATCATGAAATTGGTTTTCTAGCGGAAGGCTTTGATTCTTCTCCAGTGTTACTATTGAAGTATACTAAGCATTATTATCCGCAGTTGTTGAATACTCTCGGTTATGCTCAGAGTAGAGGGTTTTTATCTTATGCATGTCCGATGCACGTAACGCTACCTGAAAAATTTAAGAAAATGTCAGAGCGAGCCCAAAAAAATGCAGGTGATATATTTACAATTCGAAATATTCAAATGAAGAAACTTCGCAGTGAGTTAAATCCCATTCTCGAAATCTACAATGAAGCATGGAGTGAAAATTGGGGATTCATTCCTATGACATCGGGGGAAATAGATATTATGGCAGAGCAGTTTCGATTATTTGCAGATCCAAAGTTTATTTACATATTAGAGAGACAAGGTGAAATGGTTGGTTTTCTCATTTCTCTTCCAGATATCAATCAGGTATTAGTTAAAATTCGAAATGGTAAATTGTTTCCTTTCGGATTTATAAAATTATTGTGGAATTATAGAAAAATCAATCGAGGCTCTATCATTTTACTTGGAGTAAAAAAAGAATTTAGAAATAAAGGGTTAGAGCTTATTCTATTGGAAAAAAGCTTTAATGAAGGAAGAAAACCTCCACAAAAATACCAATCTTTTCAGACAACTTGGATACTTGATACTAACAAGCCGATGAATGCAATTATGGAATTTCTAAATGCAAAGATTGTTAGGCGTTATGTGGTAGTGGCTAAGGATATATAAACAATATAAAGAATTCCTGTCCCAAAAAATCCAAGTAGCGGAACAATCAGAGTAAATTTTTCAGGAAGCAAAATTTCCTCTTTGGTTAAATTGCTAGAATTATTTATATAGGGTTTGATAAAAAGGTAATAGCTAGTAACCGCAAGAATACATCCGGCAATTACATCTGCGATAAAATGTTGCTTAACAGTTAATGTAGATATGCTGATAGCAAACGATAATAGGAGAGCAGGAATTCCAATTTTTTTTAACCAATGAACTGTTACTAAGGCAGAAAGAATTGCATTGCTTACATGCATACTTGGAAATAATGCGGTCGGTTTATCCAATGTATAGTTAATCCAAACCCACCATTCAAAGAAGTCTTTCGGATTAGTCAACTCAGGTCTTTCTATTTTCACAGGAAAGATAACAAAAACACAAAGGGAAATTAAAATTACAAACGTAAATGCTTTCGCTATTGCTTTTAAAAGGTGAATGTCTCTTACAGTGAACAAAGGTATAAATATGATAATGTATATCCAATCGTAGATTGCAATCGTCCATGGAATAAATGGAATTTTATCGTCTAGTGCCACTGACAACGAAGGAGAATTCGTTATATCTATAGTGTAGCTAATTACCATATAACCCGGAAGAGCTATTAGAAAAAGAAAACAAGTCATGATTGCATTTCGAATGAGTGGATGCAAACTATTTATTTTTTCTATCTTCATTTTAAAACTACTTGTGGCATTCCTGTTTTTTTCCACTTGCGAGTATAATAAATGTAATCCGCAATTCCTACAAGTATAAATCCAAAACACAATATCTGAGCTCCGGTTAGTCCGAATATGCCAGGGCTTTTATCACTTCTAAAGAATTCTATCCAGAACCGATTCATACCATATAGGATAAAGAATATAAATAATACTCTTTGCTCTGCCCATTTCTGTTTGGAAATAAATGTCATAAATAAAAATAAAATTACTAGAGAAAACATTTCATAGAGTTGTGTCGGATGCACTTTGGGATATACAGTGGGAAAAGGATACAATTCTATCTCGTACATAGCTCTTGCATTAAACGGAATATTGTCCGGATAAAACACTTGTAAGTCGGCTAATGTTGAGTAACCTTCTTTTTTGTATTTGTCTAAACTATCAGGAATAGGAATATCTTTTAGATGAAGCCCATATTTTTTACTGAATATTTTTTCGATTTCAATCAATGGTTTCTCGCTTCCCAGATAGATTAACGCGTGTTTGCTCCATTCGTTCATCCAGGCAGAACTTTTTTCGGAAAAAGTAACTCCAAAGGCAGATGTTGTGGGAACTCCATAAGCATCGCCGTTTAAAAAGCAAGCTAGTCTTCCAAGTCCAAACCAAAGCGGAATTACAATTATAAAACAGGAAAAAAAATGAAGATAATTTATCTTTAAAATTTTACAATAAATCCATAATCCAATCACTCCCCCGAAGACTCCGCCTAAGATTGAATTGCCGGAGAATTTCATAAACCCTTCCGTGATTATGATTTCAGGCTTATTTGTAAATGCTTCGAAGTCCCAGATCAAATAATGAAATACTACTTCTCCAATCATTCCAATCGCAAAAGTAGATATAAATGCATTTACAAAGGTAATTCTAGAGTAGCCGGACTTAGGAACGGTAAAGAAAAATAAATGGATAAAGCAACCTATTGCAGCAAGAAAGGTTAATAGCCCTTCGCCTCTAAATATATAACTACCAATGATTATTTCTGGATACATTCTAATCCTAATTTATTTTAACCGCGAAGAGCACGAAGTTCACGAAGGAGTATATCAAAAGACAGTGTCTTTTCTTCGTGTCCTTCGCGCTCTTCGTGGTAAAATTCTTTATCTTTTATTGCTCAACACAGAGTAAACTTTTTAATCCAGCGCAAGTTCCACCGTTTACATATAAGTAGCTGGAAGTTGTTAAAACAGTTCCTGCATCTCCATCAGTACTAGAGCCAGTGGTAACTGTATAGTTTGTGCAATGACCGTTTACGCGAGATGTCC
>JANMOF010000007.1:0-3749 GCA_031368925.1 Leptospiraceae bacterium | reverse complement strand
GTTACGGCAAACGTTTCTTATCCTACCAATCTCATATTCGCACAATGGCAGCTGCTCAACCATTTATCTCGGGGGCTATTTCCAAGACTATCAACCTTCCAGAAGAGGCTACCCTTGAGGATGTTAAAGATGCATATCTTATTTCCTGGAAAATGATGGTTAAGGCAAATGCATTATACCGCGATGGTTCTAAACTTTCTCAACCACTCAATTCTGTATCTGAAATGCTTCATTTTGCAGAAGAGGAAACATCTGAGGATAAACAAGATAAACCGGCTGCGATTAAAACTGCTGAAAAGATTGTTCTAAAATATATTTCCCAAAGAAGAAAGCTTCCTTCTCGTCGTGCTGGATACACTCAGAAGGCAACCGTTGGTAGCCACAAGGTTTATCTTAGAACCGGTGAATATGAAGATGGTCAACTAGGAGAAATCTTCATAGATATGCATAAAGAGGGAGCAGCATTTCGTAGTTTAATGAATGCGTTTGCTATTTCTGTTTCTTTAGGATTACAACATGGCGTTCCTTTGGAAGAATTTGTAGAAGCATTTACTTTCTTCAAGTTTGAACCAAATGGAATGGTCAACGGGAATCAACACATTAAAATGAGCACATCGGTGATTGATTATATTTTTCGTGAACTAGCTATTACCTACTTGGGGCGTTATGATCTCGGGCAAGTCGTCTCAGATGAAGAGCTTCGTGGGGATGAAGTGGGTAAGTCCGGGAGGTTAGATTCGGAGAGCTCTGAATCTTTAAATGAAATTTCAGAACCTCGGATTTCTCAGAATGGAATTAAACCTAGTTCTGTTGGAATCAAGCCTTTACCAATTTCTTTATCCGATGTGATTTCTAAGAATGAGGTTAATGCATCCAAGAAAAACGGGGGCATAGCCGTATTAGATGCTGCCGGGCAAAGAGAGAGAGCTAAGATTCAAGGCTATACAGGAGATTCATGTGTAGAGTGTGGCTCTTTTCAAATGGTTAGAAACGGTTCTTGCTTGAAATGTAACTCTTGCGGAACAACAACTGGCTGTAGCTGAAGCTTGCCTGTAAAATGCCAATGAGTGTTCGATACTTTTTTTTAATTTTACTTGCTTTTTTTGTTTTAGCTTGTAATAAACGCCTAATTAGAAAAGATGATTTAACACTCATCAATGAGCATTATTCGCAAAATACGTATTATGTGAAAGAAAACCTTGTTTTAGATAACAAGGAAGTGATAAAGAAGGATACCTCTGTAAAAATATGGATTGAGTCAACTGCATCCATTTTGAAAGTTAAGTGTTACAACAGCAACGAAGAAAGAGAAAGTGCTGTAGGTAAGATGGTAGCTTATATCATCAATGAAGACTTCAAAGCAAAACAGTTTACGGTAGAGTATTTGGACCAGTTGATAGCTGAAAAGCTAGTATATTATGATGCAAAGGACTTAAGTAAAAATAAAAAGGCAAAAAAATAGCGATTTTGCTTGACTAATTTTGAATACTTATACGATACAATAAATAGATGCTGATACAATTCTGGATTTTAATAGTTTTTGCGATTACGGTAATTTTTACCTCGGTCGCTTTCGCGAGCCCATTTTATTCTTTCGAAAATGAATTAAAGGAATATATTGACTCTGAGTCTGGTCAATACTATGAAGGGGAAGACTCCCAAATTAAAGAACTTTTCTCACCTGATGAGGAAAATTCCGATGAATCTCCTAAGAGTGTAGGAACCTATTCCAGAGTATCATCAAATTATAAGCTGCCCTCACATATACAAATCGCCCGCGTTATTTCAACAACAGTCATCAAACCAACCACTACAGTAGTAGGTGGATACAAAGTTAAATCTAAAGACACCCTAAGCACTATTGCAAGACGATACAAAATGAAAGTCGAGCAAATTAAGAAATTAAATGGGCTTAAAGGTGATTTAATTCGCATCGGACAAGTTCTCAGAATCAACAGCACAAAAACCACTACCTCTACTATGGCGGGTGGAACTATCTACAAAATGAAAGTATTTGCTTTACCAGTTCTAACAGGTAAAGTAACTTCTCGTTTTGGATATAGACGTGATCCATTTAATCCAAGTGTTCGCAATTACCATTCAGGCTTAGATCTTTCGGCTCCAGTTGGTACTCCTGTTATTGCATCTGCAGAGGGAGTTGTGGAATTTAAAGGTAGAAACGGTGGATACGGTAATACAGTTATTATTCGTCACAAAGGTGGTTACAAAACCATTTATGCGCATTGTTCTACAACGGTAGTCGAAGTAGGGGATTTTGTGAAAATGGGGAAAGTAATTGGCTCAGTAGGTCGTACTGGAACAGCAACAGGTGCACATTTACATTTTGAAGTGATTTATAAAGGTAAGTTAATCGATCCAGAGAAAGCTCTTCGTAAGATAGAAATTGTTACAACTAAACCAGGAACAACTCTAGCTAATAAATCTTAGTTTCTATTCCCTATTGTATCTTATAAGAGCCCGTGCTGAAAAGTATGGGCTCTTTTATTATTAAGCCCAGTCAACTAGAGTTGCGCTAAAAAAGTTGCCTTTGGTTTCAATTAGGCTTTTGACAAGATATGGATTTCCGCCTAGAATTCCTTGTTGCTTCGGATTTTCGGAATTAAAAGGCATCTGTTTCTGATTTTTTAAATCAACTACTATTCCACCTGCGGCATGAATTAACGCTACCCCAGCGCATATATCCCATTCGTTCTTTGGCTTGAGGGATATGCTTAAATCTGCTTTATTTGCTGCTGTAAGAGCAAGTTTGTAAGCAATAGATCCAACAGGTTTTAAGTCGAAACTCTCCTTCCAGTATGGATTTTCATCAAAGAGTTTGTATTTATAAAATTCTGACCTAGATACATAAGCGGAAGGCTTTTCTATGTTTTTATTAAATTCAATAGGCTTTAATTGAATCTTCGTTGAGTCGAAATACGAATCGTCTTGCACAATATCGTATGATACACCGTGTCCTACTATTCCACTGAAAAGCTCTCCAGTTATAGGATTAAATACAACACCTAGAGTCGGCTTACCATGATAGGATAGACCGAGACTAATAGAAAATTCAGGATTCTTTTGGACGAATTCTCTAGTTCCATCAATTGGATCTAATATCCAAACTCTATCTTTCTTAAGTCTATCTGTATTATCTGTGATTTCTTCTGAGAGAATTCCATCGTTTGGAAATGTCCCTCGAATTTGGGCTATTATCTCTTGGTTTGCTTGTAAATCCGCTTCTGTGAGTGGATCGTCTTTGGATTTCCAGCTTACTTCAAAACTGGTATTATAGATTTCTCTAACTATCTGTCCTGCCTTTAATACAGAAGAGATAGCTAGTTGGAATTCTGATGAGTTTGCATCAAACAAGATTTAAGGTTTTGTTCCGATAGGCTTATTTGGTTCTGTTCCAGAAGCTTTCGTAGTCTCTGGAGGAGCAGAAGAATTAGCTGTTTCTTTGTCTTGATCAGCTAGCTTTATATACATTTTCTCATCTGCTGGTAATTGTAAGTAAACTTCCGGGTCAACAGCAAAGTTATAAAAGATATAATAGTCTTTGTAGGTTAGATAGTAGTTAAATGTGCCTTTTTCTTGCTCAAACTTGATTGCATCTGCTTTTAAATCCTTGATTCGAGTTTGGTAGTCAGGGAATTTTTTATGCATAGTGTATTTGATGGCATTGGTCAGATTTTTTTCTAAAGTTTTTTTTCTGTATTCTTTAGAAATCTTTCTATTCTTAGTATATT
>JANMOF010000001.1:0-6403 GCA_031368925.1 Leptospiraceae bacterium | reverse complement strand
ATAGTCAGGACGTAAGAACATTGTTTCGATATATTGAACATTTTCTACTATTGCTCTTTTCTTAATTTCTTTTAGAAAAATATTTTCATTCCCTTTTATGAGGGGACCAAATTTTCTAAATGCTTCAAAAAAATGTTTATCAGGTGTTTGTTGAGTCTCTTTGAAATCCTTGATTGACCATAACGAAATTAGTTTGAGTTTAACAGGTAAATAGCCCTTATCCTCAATGAATGAATTGATCGGTTTAATATTTGGATCGGCTACTAAATTGGGAGGAATCGTTTGGAAAGAATCTCCAGTTTCTAAATTTATAAAAAAATTCTTCTCAACGGCAACTTTAAAGTAAGTTTCTGCATAGACCGAACCACTGAAGTGATGATGAAGATCTCCGCCTTTGGGCATACCATTAAAAAAGGCAGTCAGCATTGCCTGGTTTTCGCGAACTTTTTTAAAGTATGCTTCTGTCTTTTCTGTGTCATTTGCATAAATTGGAATTTGAGAAATAAAAAATATAAGGATTAGTAAAAATAAATTTTTCTTTATAAACGTAAACATCAAATATCACCTTCGCTAAACAGTTCATATGAAAGTAAGCTTTTAAGATAGCAAAATTTTTATTGACATATTGTTCTTGGAAAGTTATTTCCTATAGTATGCATGCGTTACTTCAAAAACGTCCCAAAACAAAATCTTTAGAATTACCTTTGGATAAGCCGCGTTATGAAGGTTGGAAACTTAGCCGAGAAGAATACCTTGATTTGGAAGAAGATGGATTCAAATACGATATGATGGAAGGAGTCTTACATTTGGCACCAAGCGGAGATTTTGACCATGGGCAGTTACAAGGGAATTTAATTACAGAAATTAATATATTCTTAAAGAAGTATCCTGTAGGAAAAGCAGTAACAGAAATAGATGTATTTCTGCCCGATGGGGGAGATGTTATTAGACCTGATGTGAGTTTTATTCTATCAGAAAATCTTTCTATTGTAAAAACTCATATTCATGGAGTTCCTGATTTGGTTTGTGAAGTTCTTTCTCCTGGCTCAATAAAAAGAGACTTGGGAATTAAAGCCCAGAGGTATTTAAGAAATGGAGTTCGCGAATATTGGATTATTTATCCAAAAGAAAAAAAACTAGAACTCTGGATAAATAAAAATAAAAAAGAATGGGAAAAACTTTCCTCCACAGTTTTAAAAAGTTCTGCACTAAGAGGTTTTAAGATTAACCAGAAAGATTTTTTTAAGTAGTAAATTTGCCATTATCCGTAAGTGATTATTTTTTCTCTTCCATATCAAGCTCTACTAGCACTCCATCAATAATATCTGCAAGTTGAACAAGTTGATCTTTACTAAGATGAGATATTAATTGTTTGCCGAAAGTATTTAAAACTCCCAGTCCTGCGTTTACTCCCATGTTAACCACGGAACGACTAATTGTTCCTAGTTTTAAAATTTCTAAAGGTCTTACAAAATAAAAATGCATACTTTCCTGCGATATTTCATAGATGGCACGTAATGCTTTTTCGGGCATTTGCTTATCGGTTGGATTATTTCGAAGCATTTGTGTTGCCTCTTTTGTTTTGCGCGCGGTTTCTAAAGAAACAGGACTGACCAGATATGGAGTTTTTTCGTGTGATTGATTCATGGTAAAACCTCTGTTAGGCGAAGATACATGTTAATAGTCTGTATATTGTCCAAGCTAACGTCAACTTATTTAACGTGAGTTCTATGTAAGGAGCGTGAAGAATTAAATAATCTTAACATCGAGTTCACGTTATTCATGGTAAGTGATAAGGCTTAGTTGGTGTGTTCTTTAAAATTTCAAAACTTCTATAAAACTTTTCTCTATCACCTTCTCTGAATCCTGTAATTAATAATCCGAGAATCATATCGTCGTGCTCATCTTTTCCTAAATATCGAATTTCGCAAAGGACGTTTATGGCAGACTGCATTTTGAAAAATATATCGAAATTAAACCCTGATACATGCGGCAAATGTTGTTTTAACTCTCTATCTGTAATTTTAATTTTGAGACCGTCTCGAGATAGATCTAAGATTTTATATTTTCCTGTATTCAAAATAAAATTGGATTCGCGTATTCTATCAATCATTTCAAAAGTGAGAATTTTAATTTCCATTACTTGGTCTAGATCGATTGGTTTCGATCGACTCTGAATATGAACGTAACCAAAAGGTGTTGCAACATTTTGTGTATTTACATAGATAACGGGCATGATAATTTCGGAGACAATATTTTTTGTTTTATACATATTAATGAGTTGATGAATTTCAGTATTATACTCGTCTTCTAGATTTATAAAATCATCGTCGGCTAATGTAGTGTAACTTCTTCTATCTTGTGTATTTTCGACAAATAGTGTTTTGCCGGACTCTCTTACTACTTGAAATCTTTCATCAAGATCATGCTTGAAAATATCTATCTTGATATAATCAAAATTTTTCCTTAGTCGATTTTCATAATCTGTAAAATTAATTTTCATGTAAGTAGGAATTGTATGCATCGACGTATCAATAGACACTCCACTGGTCCGAATATTCGTAACCCAGACTTGTTCTGGAGAAGGATGCAATCTGTCATTTTTGCGTTCCTTGTTTGAAACTAAAAATTTATTAATTTGCAAAAGAAATAAATTGCCGGGTTTTTCTCCAAGGACGATACAATCGAACTGGATATAGCGACCTAAAAGTTTTGTTAAAATAATGGACTGACCTTTCTTTAAAACAAAGCCAGGGTCTAGTTTTTCTACAATAATTTTAAGTCCGTCCGGGCTGTGCTCTAGGAGTTTTACTTGGGTTTCCGTATCTTTTATTAGCATTTCTATTTTGCTTAAATGCTTTGCTAAGATTACGGCTCGTTTATGAGGCTCCTTGATATCTACAGTTTCACGAATTTTTCTATCAATGATCTCCAAATTCTTTCGACTCCTATCAACTTCTAAATGAAATTTCTCTTGCAATTCAATCCAAGGCAATTTAATTGTGGATATGACCAGTTCAATTATTAAAAATCAGCCAGTTCAAGACGGACTTTCCGGAGAGCAACTGTTCTCTGCTCAAATCGGACTTACCTACAGAGATTTTTTAGTTCTCCCCGGTTACATTGACTTCAACCCATCCGATGTTAATCTAGAATCGAAAGTCAGCCGTAATATCACAATCAAACGTCCCCTAATCAGCTCTCCGATGGATACCGTTACAGAATCTGCAATGGCAATCGCGCTAGCCCTACAAGGTGGATTAGGCATAATACATTATAATAACTCTATTACAGAGCAAGTAAATTTTGTAAGAAAAGTTAAAAGATATGAAAATGGTTTCATTACAGATCCAATTATCTTAGGTCCTGAAAATACCATTGAAGACTTGGATGAAATCAAAGAGAAGTTTGGGTTTTCTGGTATCCCTATTACTGAAGATGGCTCATTCAATGGAAAATTGATTGGAATTGTCACCAATCGCGATATTGACTTTGAACCGAATCGCACTGTAAAACTTGGAACTGTAATGACTACTAGTTTAATTACTGCACCAGTGGGAATTAGTTTGCGAGAGGCTAATAATATATTACGCGTTAAAAAAGTCGGTAAGCTCCCAATCATTGACAATGAAGGAAAACTCGTTGCCATTGTTAGCCGCTCCGATCTAAAGAAAAATAAAGAGTTTCCAGATTCATCTAAAGATCACAGCAAACGCCTGTTAGTCGGTGCTGCGGTTTCTACATTGCCTGAGTCTAGAGATAGAGTTGCTGCTCTTTATGATGCGGGCGTTGATGCGATAATCATTGATTCTGCGCAGGGAAATTCCAGTTATCAAATTGAGATGATTAAATTTATTAAAGCTAATTTCAAAAATCTAGATGTGATTGCGGGTAACGTTGTCACAAAGGAACAAAGTCGTTCTTTGATTGAAGCAGGGGCAGATGGACTTCGTGTTGGAATGGGACCTGGATCTATTTGTATCACGCAGGAAACAATGGCTGTTGGTCGCGCACAGGCAACTGCTGTTCATATGACAGCAAGTTACGCAGCACAATTTGGAGTTCCCGTAATTGCCGATGGTGGAATTAGTAACATTGGAGATATAGCCAATGCTCTGGCGATTGGTGCTTCTACTTGTATGATGGGCTCTATGTTTGCTGGAACGAATGAAGCTCCTGGAGATTACTTCTATGAAAATGGAATTCGTCTCAAGAAGTATCGCGGGATGGCAAGTCTCGAAGCAATGAAAGCGGGTGGAGATAAAAGATATTTTAGCGAAAGCCAAAAAATCAAAGTTGCGCAAGGTGTAAGCGGTGCGGTAGTTGACAAAGGCTCTGTAATTAATTTTGTTCCATATCTAATACAGGGACTTCGCCAATCCTTTCAGGATATGGGGCATAAGTCTATTCCTGAATTGCATGCTGCCTTGCAAAGTGGAACTCTTCGTTTTGAAAGACGCTCTGAGTCTGCACAAGTTCAGGGTTCTGTTCACGGATTGTATTCCTATACAAGCCCGACTATGAGAGTAGAGTAATTTTACCTCTCCCTAATTTTTCGGAGTAGAGCAGCATATTCGAAGTAACCCCTCTCCTAAAGGAAAGGGGTGGCTTTTTGTGATGGGAACTCATCTTACGCAAGAGAATAAAACAATGGATTTTTTAATGAAATCAAGAATATTAGATAAATCTAATAAATCAATAGCCTGCCTTATGTTGCGCCCGACAGGAAGCAACATTGAGTTTGGCAAACCCACCGTTAGGTGTAAACACCACCATCAGCGCTGGGAACGCTGGCACTCACCTTACATTATCATTTCCTTTGTGGAAATGATAATGTAAGGTGAGATGGTAAAACCTTCTATGAAAAAAATAATCTTATTACTTTTAACGATAGTATTAAATACCAATCTCTTCGCAAGAGAGGTTACTTTTCTTCCTGCTTATGTAGTGGGTGAAGAACCTGCTGCTTTGAAAAAGAAAGATAATCTTTCGACAGGCGTGTCTGAGTTAATCGGGTATTATGCGAACGAAAATTTTGTAGTGGAAGTTTCTGATCCTGACAAAGTAAAGACGTATATTTCTGAGCTAGGTGAGGAGATGGATAGGAAACCAAGTCGATCGCTTTTAAGTGGGGTTTGTGAAGAATTTAGCTCAGACTTCATCGTGAAAACAGAAATCAATTTTGATTCGAATATATCTATTCTTTCTGAGGTTTATAATTGCCGGGGAAAAGTAATTGCATCAAATGAAAGTTTGTTTAAGGATAATTTCTATTTGGCGATGGAGAAGCACACGAAGAAAACTTTAAGTTTTCTTGTCCCCAAAAATAAGTCGATACCTAGTTATGATGGAAAAGCGGAGGAAGAAATTATTTTCCTATTCGATCTTTCGGGATCATTGACAAGAGAAGTTAAATCCGTTGTGAATTATATTGAGTCTATTACAGGCTCGAAAAATCTTTCGCTCGGTGCTGTATTTGTCGGAGAAAATTCTATTAAGATAATCAAGCCCTCGCTTAATCACGCTAAACTAAAAGAAGAACTGGGTAGGATTAAGCAGGGTGGAGACATTGGGCTAGATAGAATTACTCAAGGATTAGTCAAGGTTCGGTCGGAATTTGGACTTTCTAAAATTTCCAAGAAGAAATTCATTATTATAACAGATGCAAAAAGTAATTCATCTAACGACTACGGGTATTTATCCGGAGTGCAAGCTGTAAGAGAGCTAGGCTATAATACATATATCGTTACTGGTTCTTTCTTTGATTTTAAATCCATGAGCTTACACAAAAAAGCTGCTAAATCAGGCGGAAATAATTTACAACAAATTACGCATTATCAAAAAGTAGGAACTACCAAGGGGTATAAGACGATTTACCTCTATGATAGAAATATTTATTACGATGAATCTGAGCAAGTAAATCCAAAAGAATTTGATTTAAAAGAGATGGCTCTTTTGGAAGAAGGAAGAGTGTTGGGTAAGGTGGATTTTGCGCACCCGGATAATATGAGTGATGTCTTCGAAAAAGTGCAGGGAACACGACTCATTGAAAAGCAAGCTATAAAATCAAACATAGAACATGTAGTAGAGAAGCTGGTGCAGAGTAAACCCGGTGTAATGAATTTTACAGGGAGTAAAATTTTAATTAAGGCAGGAAATACATCATTTTGGTTGACTCTAAATTCTTCAAATGAGTCTTTAGAAAATCAAGAAGTTTCTATACGAGCTAGTTTTGTAAAAGATGAATTCAGAGCTAACGGATTTGCTAATATTCCAAATGAAACAATAATAGTGAAAGAAAATATTCCAAAGCTTTTAGTGATAGAGCCGGCACAAAATAGAAATTTTTTAAAATCTAACGGTGTATTTACTTGTTTTGTTTCTGGGAAGGTTTTAGAAGTAA
>JANMOF010000583.1:0-19879 GCA_031368925.1 Leptospiraceae bacterium | reverse complement strand
CTTTCCAAGCATAATTCCCGGATCAGATGTAATTCTAGTTTTATAGTCCATACTTTTTATTACTACCTACTTTAAATAAATTGGCAAGTCATTTTTTGGAAAAAATTTAACCACGGATGCACACGGATTTTTTTCTTGTCGGTGCATCGACGGGGTTTACGTCAACTCACCTTTGAATGCTTTTTGTAGGAGTGAGTGGAATAGGTTGTTGGTGTGGGTTAATGTTGAATTGCCCAACACTTTTGTTTCATCAATTTTTAAACATATATTTTCAAAATCAATTTGAGTTTTTAATCGAGGAATTATTACAGGAAAATGTTTTAATTGTGTAGAATTAATTGTTGCAATTCCCGTTGTTTGTTTCGCGGCTTTAAGGAAATATTTCTTACCATAAGAACTTGAAATAAGTTTTGATAAATAAAACGGTCTGATAATTTCTTTGCTCTTTATTCTTACTCGAAATAAATGATTCTGAAAAATACAATGCTTAACTTCATTTTTCCAAGTAGTGCCTCTTCCTAATTTGTCAGGGTCACCACCCTCTGTAAGTAATATATCATTCTCTTTTAATTGATACTTTTCAAAGTCTGTTTTACTGACTCTAATATTTTTTATTTCTGAAAGGTCTAAAAATCCATCTTGGACATTTGCTACTCTTAGGTAAGGAGCTGTAATCATTTCTGAATTTTCAGCCTTCGTGTTTTTTGTAACTCCATTTGCAATATCAGTTAGAGCGGTTAATATTGATTTATCGTATTTACTATCTGTTAAGTCGCCGAACATTTCTATGAAGATGGACTGGGCTAGTTCCTCGTATTTTTTGAGAAGCTCGTTGTCTTTCTTGCGCAGTGCATCGGCAGTATCCAGTATCGCAGCAATTTCTTTCTGCACACCAAGAGGAGGAAGAGGGATTTGGATTTCTTTGAGATTATTTACAGAAAAGCTAGATTGATTTACTGATTGGTTTGCTACTTTATAGATACTATTTCTGAAATGAATAGTATCAAAGTAACGTTTCGCAAATTTTGGAATAATTTTATTGGTATCAGCCCGTAAGAGTAATAAATTCATTCCATGAATTATTTTCTCATTTATATTATCGACTATCGCATTTTTTCCTAGATGAGTCCAACTGTTTATGTGAGACATTAATATGTCATTGTGTTCTAAATAAAATTCTTTGTATTTATCATCATTAATATCAGCATAACCAAGTTTATCCTTGTTAATTTGTCCATCCGAAATTGTTTCAATGCGAGTAATTGGAATCCCAGACAATCTTTCAGTTTGTTTGATACTTGCACCATTTCTCATTCTGGAGAAAACATCCCCCAACTTCACCATTTCCCATTTCATAGTATAATCACCATTAGCCCTAAATAACGTCGGAAAAATAATATTAACCACGAAGAGCGCGAAGGGCACGAAGAAAAGATAAGATTTAGCAACGCCTAACCTTCGTGTTCTTCGCGGGCTTCGCGGTAAACTCTTACTTCTTCGTAGTTGAGATTCCCGACTGAAAATTTCGGGAATGACAAATACACACCGCCCGCGCTATCGTTTGCATAACCAACATTAACCCCCAAACATCCGTGTGCATCTGTGTTCATCCGTGGTATTCTTCTAATCCCCAAACATCGGTGCCAATCGGTGTTCTCGGTGTGAATCCGTGGTAATCTTCTAAAGTCCCATTTCATAGTGTATCACCATTAAAATATTTCCTATTTCTCCAATTTTTACCCGAAAATAGCTTGCTTTTTTCCGAAAATAAGAATAGATTCAAATTGAGCAATTTTTGTAGTCCATAACCTGCACCTGTAGGGGTTGCCAGTATTGGCACGGGATACAAAAGATTGCTTTTTTTATTTCTACACATATCCATCTATTCTAAACTCACTTGCTTTTTCTTTTTCAAATCGGTTACTTTTGTTATAATAATTTGTTTTAAAATTAGGAAAGTCATATAAATCTATAATCAGATTGTATTTTTCTTTCAATGCAAAATAATACCGATTATCCTCACTGAGAATATATCTTTGTAGAGACCAAAGCATATAATCAATTATACTAAGCTCTGGAGTTGTTGAACTCGGAGTGGTTCTACAATCAAATTTAATATCCAATTTTGTTTTTCGTTTTGAATTATCTCTTTCTAATGCCTTTTCAATAGAGCTTTTTAATTTCAACGCATCGTTTCCCTTTCGTCCTGCGAGTAGAATCTGGTAGAATACATTTTCATCATTTAGTCTATCCTTGAGCAGATGATAAATCATATCAAAATAGAATTCACTTTCTTTAGAATTATGCTTGGATTGAAATGTGCGAAGTCTCTTTCTTCCAATGACAATATATGTTTTAATTCCTTCCTGTTTTCTGAATGCTTCAATAAATTTTGTTCTAATTTCGAGTTGATCGTTCTTTGCATGTAGATACCAACCCTTTGGGTCTGTAACACATTTTAAGGAATTATATAAAGGATCAGATTTAATATTGTTTTGAAAATCATTTATAAAATTGTAAGTTTCTTCTTTGTTCTCTATTTCAATCATACCCATGAGCAAAACAGGTTTAAACCCCTCTTGACCAATCAAAAGTTTTTTATTATTAACATAGAAAGCAGCATCTCCACTTTCATCAATAAATAGATATTTTTTAGGTTTATGATTCATCTACTTTCTTTATCGCGAAGGGGTTTATAGTGATTTGCTGTATCTATTTGCATTGCTTAATGCCTAACCCTTCGTGTTCATCCGTGGTAACAATTTATTTTTCAACCCATGCAGGTAGGGATTTTTTTGTTACCAAATGATAAACTGTTTCAGGTGCAATATCAATTTGCCCCTCATCCCATGTGATGATACCATCCACAATTTTAAAACGTTTAGCATTACTCTCATTTTCTAAATAGGAAAATACTCCCCCACGATTTAGATAACTTGATAAGTCGAGAACGCCAGAACTTAAATCTTCGAATATACAAAATATTCTATAATTCTTTAAGTATCTTGCTTTTTTAATATAAGAATATTCTAACATAGATTACTCCAGCGGTTGAATTTTGAACAAAGGTTTTGATTGTTTAGCTTGTTCCCAGTCTTGTTCTAATTCTTCTCTATGAAGGGAACTCCATTCAATGACAAGTCCATGAATCTTGGGTGGTAATTTTCCTTCCATCAGTGCAAAATCGGATATACGAATTACCGCTTTATTCCCTCCATATTCTACATGAAAATGAGGAGGGTTATGGTCATCAAAAAACATTTTAATTATAATTCCCATAAATCTACTTATTTCTGGCATATATACCTCTTAGCATTTTTTAATTCTTCAAAAGTCCTTAGAAGTCTTTGCAATTTTTCTATACGCTCTGTATAGGATAGTTTCAAATTTTCTTCTAAAAGAGTCCTGTCTACATGTTTCTTGTATTCTTCTATAATCAAATCAATTGATGATGTTGTTTCTATTTGCATTGCTTAATTCCTAACCTTCGTGAACTTCGCGTCCTTCGCGGTTAAATCCCAAACATCCGTGTCTATCTGTGTTCATCCGTGGTAAAATCTTCATTTCTTCAACAACCCCTTCAATTGTTTTAATAAGGCTAATCGTTCTTTGTCGATGGATTCGATTTGTTCGATTAGGTCAGAGGGAGACGAATAGGATTTTTCTTCGTGTTCGATTTCTTTGTAGCGGTTGATGCTTAGGTCGTATTTGTTGGCGACGATTTCGGACTTGGGAACAAGGAAACTTTGGTCGGTTCGATTGCGTTTTGATTCTGCTTTTAAATGTTGGAAACGTTTTTGAATATCGGGGATGTCGCTTGTGTCGAGGGGTTGGCGTTTGTCGTCTAGGCTGAAACCGTCAGACTGCATATCATAGAACCAAACGTTGTCAGTGCCTCCGCTATTTGTTTTTGTGAAGAGGATAATGGCAGTGCTCACACCAGCGTAGGGTTTGAATACACCGCTTGGCATACTGATGACAGCTTGGAGTTTTTGGTTGTCGATTAATTCTTTTCGGATTTGTAAATGCGCGTTGCTACTACCAAATAATACACCATCTGGCACAATCACAGCAGCTCTACCGCCTAACTTCAAACCACGAAGAATTAAGGCAATGAATAAAAGCTCGGTCTTAGTGCTGTCTACAATTTTTAACACTTTCTTGTCTACGGCGCCTCGGTCGAGACTTCCTTTGAAAGGAGGATTTGCAAGAATGAGAGTTGCGTCTTCGGTAAAATGGGCGTTAGCCTCACTGAGTGCGTCCACGTCAATGAGATGAGGATTTTCAATTCCGTGAAGGATTAAGTTCATTGCGCCGATACGAATCATCGTAGGGTCAAATTCCATTCCCATAAACATTTTTTCTTGGAAATGCAATTTGTGCTTTTTGTCATACAATTCGTTTTCGAAATTTCTTCGCACATACTCACTACTAGCCACAAGAAAGCCAGACGTTCCCGAGGCGGGATCACAGATGATGTCTTCGATTGTTGGTTTAACTAATTCCACCATCAGACTAATGATATGACGCGGAGTTCTAAATTGTCCATTTCTTCCGGCTTGCGCAATTTTTCCGAGGAGATACTCGTAAACATCCCCTTTCGTGTCTCTGTCTCTCATGTCTAAGTTGGAAAGCATTTCGACAACTTGCGCGAGAAGTCTAGGAGTTGGAATCATAAAGGTAGCGCCCTTCATGAATTTAGAAAAAGTAGAATCTTTACTTCCCACATTTTTTAGAAAATCAAAGATTCCATCTTTCTTACGAAACAACTCGAACATGATTTCGGGATCGGTATTTTTAAAATGACTCCAGCGCAAATTGGTTTCGGAAGCTTTGTAAATCGCCTCTTCGACCGGCTTCTTAAGAGTAGCCGCTTTCTTTTCTTTTAGAGTTTGTAATTCATCAAGCCTACGCAAAAATAAAAGATACGTCATCTGCTCAATTACAGTCAGAGGATTAGACAAACCTCCCGTCCAAAATGCTTCCCAAACTCTATCAATCTGTGATTTTAATTCTCCAGTGAGCATAGCTTATCCTTTGTATTCTTATCGGCGAAAGCGTTTAGTTAACCATACAGATAATAGCAGTTCATGTTGCGGTTCTTATTGCAGTTCAACTATACTCTTAGAATTTCAGAGATATATATAAACTGCTACTTGAACCGCAATTTGAACTGCAACTTAGTGCATCTTTAGCTAACCGAATCCAAATACTCAAAAAATATTCATTGCACAGCATTGGGCTAACCTGTAGGATTGAGAAATGGCAAACATAACCGGCGTAACTTTACCCGAACAATTCAATGAAACAATAGAACTCCTTAGAACAAAACTGACAACTGCTGTGGATACAGGCAATCTTGCGGAAACGCGTGCAATTTTAGAAACAGGAATGACCCCTAATTTTCAACGACCGGATATTGCTTCGCCTATTAATTTTGCAGTAGCTCGTAGTTCGCTAGAAATTCTTGAACTTTTAATAAAGCATGGGGCTAATCCTAATTTTACCACATCTGGAACAGTTACAACATTGGGGCAAGCTACTGTATATGGTCGTTTGGATATGATTCAATTGCTTCTTACCTGGGGAGCGAAGGTCGATGGATTTGGCGCTGAATTAAAAAAGACAGCTCTCATGATTGCAGCCGAACAGGGAAGAAAAGATATAGTAGAAGCGTTATTAGCCGCAAATGCCGATCCGAATTTTAAAGATAAAGCTGGTCTAACAGCATTTGATTATGCACAAAAAAATAATCACTCTACAGTTTTAGCGTTACTCGCACCTCTTACCAACGGAGCAAAGCTATCAGAAGACCAAGCGGTAACCGAGTCGAGCTTGATCGGACAAGAGCAGGCAAAGAATTCTCTAAAGCAAGTTCTTTCTTTAGCACTCGTAAATGAAGAGCGTAAGAGACATTCTTTGCCTATTTTCAAAGTAAACTTACACGCAGTATTCTCAGGAAGTCCCGGCACCGGCAAAACGACATTTGCCCGTTACTATGCGCAGGAAATTAAGAAGATGGGTGTGCTAAAAAAAGGTCATCTCGTAGAAGTTTCTAGAGTTGACCTGGTAGGAGAATACATTGGTCAGTCAGCACCGCGCACTGCTGCGGTAGTGGAAAGAGCACGCGGGGGAATTTTATTTATCGACGAGGCGTATAATCTCAAGATTGATAAGAATGACACCTTAGGGCAGGAATGTATCAATACTCTCATAAAATTTATGGAGGATTACCGCGATGAACTCGTTGTAATTCTAGCGGGGTATACAGATCTTATGCGCAGTTTTATAGATTTGAATCCCGGGTTTAAAAGCCGTATTCCCAATGTAATTCCATTCGAAGATTTTACTGATGAGCAAATAGGAATTCTCCTCGATGATATGTGCAGTAAACATGAAATGAACCTGGGAACGCAAGATAGAACTTTTGCAATAGAACAAATTTTAATTAAGAAAAGAGGCAAAGGTTTTGGAAATGCAAGAGAAGTGCGAAATGTTTTTGAGCGTGCGGTTTCTCAGCATTGTGTGCGAATCGCAAATCAAGATGTAAAGAGTATTCCAAAGGAAAATTTCCAGAAATTTATCTACAGCGATATTACAGTTGATCCTTTTGACGAAGGGCATAGCGAATTGTTGGCACCACCCGAAAACTCCAAAGACAATCCCAAAAGCGCAATTTTTAAACTACACGCTTTACGCGGAATGAGCGATATCAAAGAAGAAATTCAGGCTATGGCTGATTATATCCGAATTCGTAAACTCCGAAAAGGAGCTTCTTCCGCTAGAGGCTTGCAACTGCATATGCTATTCACTGGAAATCCCGGCACGGGGAAAACGACCGTTGCCCGCTTAATCGGTGATATTTATCGGGAGCTGGGGGTGCTTCCGAGTGGTCATGTTGTTGAAGTAGACAGGTCGGGACTTGTTGGGGGATACTTAGGACAAACCGCACTTAAAACAAAAGAGTGCATTGAAAACGCACGCGGGGGAATTCTATTTGTGGATGAGGCATACGCATTGTTTAACGACTCACACTCTGGCGATATGTATGGTCGAGAAGCGGTTAACACCATTTTAAAATACATGGAAGATTATCGAGATGAAGTCGTTGTAATCTTTGCAGGTTATCAGGAGCCGATGAATAAGCTAATGAATTCGAGTCCGGGGCTTTTAAGTCGCTTTGGTAGAACTCTTATGTTTAATAACTTTACCGACGAAGAACTCAGTTTTATATGTAAAGACATTTGTAAAAACGATGGGTATGAAATTACGGAAGCGGCACATCGCAAATTAGTGTCTCAACTTCTAGAGCGAAGAAAGCAAGATCCCGACTTTGCCAATGCACGAACAGCACGAAACCTAATAGAGCAAGCCTTTAAGAATCAAGCCAAAAGACTAGTTCAATTAGATTCGCATGATTTAATAAATCCTAGAGTACTAGATACAATAGAAGAAGCGGATATTCAGGATTTGCTGCCACTGAGTTCTGTGAATGTGCGAACAATTGGTTTTGAAATGTAGAATTGTTACGGCTAATACAGTAAAACCCTGTTGTTTCCAGAATCAATAATATAAATGCTGCCCGAGTAATCAACGCTAACGGATACGGGCGCATTCAGGCTACTGGCTGTTATCCCGCCGTTATTTGCGGTGGCTGTAGTAAAGCTTCCATTTTGCCCAAAAACTTTCGTAGCAGTAGTAGAGCCGGAAGGGTAATACAATACTCTATTGTTTCCCGTGTCGGCGATATAGACTCCTTTATTTTTATCAACTGCAACACCACTCGGTGCGCTTAAGCTATCTGCGGAAATACCTCCGTTGTTGGCAGAGTTAGAAGAATAACTCCCGCTTTGACCGAAGACCATAGATGCAGTGGTAGAGGAGCTGGAGTAGTATAACACCCTGTTATTCGCTTTATCTACTATATAGAGTCCAGAATTTGTGGAATCATAAAAAACGGCTGAAGGTGCGTTTAAGCTACTAGCAGAAACTCCACCGTTATTAGCAGTGCTGCTACTGAAACTTCCATTTTGACCATACACGATACTTGCCGTTGTGAGTGTGGAGGAATATTTTAAAACTCTATTATTTCCGGTGTCAGCGACATAGAGGCTGGAATAATCAGATGTAACCCCTGCCGGAGCATTTAAGCTACTCGCAGAGACCCCTCCGTTGTTTGCAGTACTACTACTTAAACTTCCTGCCTGTCCATAAACTGTGCTTGCAGTGCTAGAACTGCTATAAGCAGAATAAGCTAACACCCGGTTGTTGCCTGTATCCGCAACGTAGTATTGAGAGTAACCGGAAAAGCTAGTTGGAGAACTTAAACTTGTAGAGGATACTCCCCCGTTATTCGCAGTATTACTGCTTAAACTTCCTCCCTGCCCAGTTACACTTTTAGCGGTAAATGAGGTAGAGCTAAAACCAAGAACTCTGTGGTTGCCGCTATCCACAATGTAGCTATCTGAATAGTAGTAGACATTAAAAAAGGAAGTAGGATTGTTAAGGCTATTGGCTGTTACCCCGCCGTTATTTGCAGTGCTCGTTGTAAAACTTCCATTTTGACCGTATACTCCGGAGGCAGTTGTATTTCCGATTCGAATTTTTAAACTGACTTTGTTTGAGCCTGCTGAATTGGAGATTGTAATGGAATAAGTGGTAGAGGCTTGCGTTGTAGTGGGAGTTCCACTTATGACCCCGGTCGAGGTATTTAAACTTAAGCCGGATGGTAAAGCGGGACTTATTTGATAAGTGTAAGCACCACTACTATAAAGGTTTACGGGGCTTATGTCTGTAATCTTCAATCCCACATAAAATACATTATCCGTTAAATAGTATATCGCATACGGTGGAAAGGTGAAAGAATATCGAAAGAGGGAATCTAGCAAATACATTGTAAAAAAGGACTGCCTCAATCGTTGTGCATTGGCAGCCTCTTCTTCATCAGAAGAGGAACATTGACCAAACAAAGAAATTACCAATACTGTTATTATTAAAAGCTTGCGAATACCTATAATTTTCATAAGCAATACTTTGGTTCTACGATTTAATTTGTCAATATTTTTATTTCTTCTTTAGCGAAATATAATTCTTCATCTTGTCCCAATAAAATTCCTTCCAACCTTTTTCTATACCAGGAATTAGGTTTTTAGGAACACCTCTATGTGTGAGGGTAAGCTCTGTTCCTCCGTCTTTAGTAGCAGCAAGCACAAAGGCAGCCATTGAATAAATTCCTTCTGGAAAATCACTTCCCCTCCAAGCTTGCACAATTCTTTTAGCTGGCAGCAAATCTACATTAACCCCGGTTATATACCCATCATACGCAGAAAAATTTCCACCGATCTTATTACTGATAATCGCTTTTTCACCCGTAACCGCTTGGTGCTTTTTTGCATCTGCTAAAAGTTTATAAATAACTTTGGGTGATGCTTTAAATTTTACTTTTTGTTTGATTGTTTTACACATGGGTTTATTTCTTTCGTCCAACGAATCGTATCACTGAACCGGTTCCATTATGAAATTGTCCTTCGTTTAGTTCGATTTCTTTTTCTACTAACTCAATGATTTCATAATTTGCAAAGTCGGATTTGATTTCGTCAATGGAGAATAACGATTGTATGTCTCTCGGTCCACCGACTTTTTCATTCTTGGTAACATACTCAAGATGTTTCTTGCTGAATGCTTCAAAGATGACGATGCCGTCTTTGCGTAAATATTTATCCAATGTCTTGTGGTAGAATGATTTTATCTCCGCAGGAAAGTGCGCGTAGATTAAACCAATTGCATCAAATTCTTCCGATTGAAAATGCAAGGTTTCCAATTCACCAACTCGATAGTCAAGTGTGACTTTATTTTTCTCGGAAAGCTTTTGTGCTTTCTTCTTTCCTTCTGCGCTAATATCAAAGGCTGAAACTTTCCAACTAAGCCTAGCGGCAAACACGGCATTACGTCCTTCGCCTTCTGCGGCAAATAGAATTTTTCCCTTAGGTAACTTTTCTAATTGGTCTTTCAAATAAAGATTTGGCTTTTCGCCATAGGCAAATTCTTCTGCACTAAATCTCTCATTCCATCTTTGTGTCCAAGTATCATTCATAATTTTTTTCCTCGTGTCTGCTAATTGTAAAGTCACTTCACTGTCATCACATGATTCACAGTATAAAATAATCCTTCGTATTCAGTTGGAGATTTACCGCCGTTTACCATCACCGAGATCGGCTTACCTGCGGGTAAATCTTGTTTGGCGATATAGGATAAAAATTCTCCATCTGTATGGTAGCTATTTCCAAAGCCAGCAAGAACAAATACATTTTTATGCTTTCCTTCTGCTAGGACTTCGTTCACAATCTTTTGAACAGATTCTGTTTTACCCTGCGCATAATTGATTGGAAAGATAAGTCTATTTGTTAATTTTCCATCCTTATCTTCTACGTTGATTCCTCTGACTTGAGTAGGTGGAAGTTTAACTGTATTAGCCGCACCCTTTACAAAAAAATCCGGGCTTGCTGAAATTACAAATACGCGGAAGTCTTTCTGTAAACGCATATGATCTAGTATTTCAATACTTTGTTTGAAGTAATAATTCTGAAATGAATTTTCAAACTGAATAGCAGAAAACGCTTCTATTTTTTTTCTATCTTGCCCTTTGTAAATCTGGGCGAGAAATTCATAGGCTACGAGATGTCCTTTGCCTAAATCCAAACGTTTATATTCTTTCTCGAAATCTTCCAATTTATCCTTTGCGAATACTTCTGAGTAACCGCCTTCAATAGCAAGCTCGTCCATACCTTTGTAAATCTGCTTTCCATTTTCTGCGAGACCTTCGCTACAATCTCCTTTCAATATAGTTCCATCAAAATCCCAGAAACTTAAAAAGAGACAATCTCCCTCATTCTGGCAAAGACGCTTTCCCTCTTTTTGAAATTCTAATATTTTATTTTTTGTATCTGTTATCTGCGAAATAATTTCTGCGGCTTGGGTGTCCGGTTTTTGTGTGTCTGTCTTTTTATTACAGTCTATTAGTAAAAATAAACTTAGAATAAAAAATATTTTTGTAGTGATTGGTTTTTGTTTCATGCAAATCTCCTCTGTTTAAGACAACAGTAAGAACTTGCGAAAGAATCGTAAATCAATTTCTATGATTGCTATAAAAGATTCGTTTTGAATAAAACTGAAACATTTGACTAAAATCAAATTCCATTTCGATTCAATTCTTCTTTGAGTGGAAATCTTAATTTGCCTATGTAAACATAATGAATTTTTCCTTCGTTCATTAATTTGTGAATGTATTGTTTGGTCTTCTTCCATTTGCGGGCGAGGTCTTCTACTAAAATCAAATCAGATGCTTTGACTTTATCCGCATCTTTTCTTGCTTGTAATTCTGCGAGATGAGCTTCGATTGCATTTTCTGATTTGATAGAAAAGAAACCATCATCGCATTTTTTACAGAAATACCCGCTTAATTTATTTAGTTTGATTTCTCCTAACTCTTTATGCTTTACTTCGAACGCTCTTCTATTGGTAAATTTCATAGTCCCAACAGATCCGCACGAAGGACAATCTACCCATTTTTTATCTTTTGCCATATGTTACTTTTTCGATTCCAAATAATCTGTTAAAACTTTTTTTGCAAAAGATTGCCATGCGGAATAACCTTCTGTATGCGCTCGCTTTTTTATTTTTTCTAGAAGGATATTTGAAAATCGAATGGAGATAATATTTTCTTTCAGAGTAGGATCTTTCTTGGGTCTTCCAAAATGTTTCGTAACTGCATTTTTAAACTTAGTATGCTGAGAGTTCGAAACTTTTTTAAAACTCTTTAGTTGAGATTGATTTAGCTCGGGAAGATTTTCAAAGTCATAATTCTTCCATACTTTTTTTTTCAAACTTGGTGACTTCTCTAGCTGAGATGATTCTAATAATTTCTTCTTCATCTTCTTTGATTCTGTAGCAGTGGACGACAAATAGAGTTTGCTCTTTTTGGGATCGACCGAGCGCAATGAATCTTTCTTCTTTAGATTGCGAGTCGTCTTTTTAGATTCAAATACCATAAGTATACTTTCTGTATATACTAAAAGTATTTAAGAAAAAGTAAAGAGAAATTTTCTACTTGAAAAGATTCCCTTGTTTAGCAGTTTGTAGATATATGCAAAACTTATTTTTTGGCTTTCTTCTCGTATTTTTATTCACGCAGTGTAGTTCTATTCAGTATGTAAAAAAATCTCGCGATTTCGCAAATGATGTAGCTACTACAAAAAGAATTTTAATTTTACCTTCTAAAGATAACCAGATTTCAAAAGAAGAAAATGCAATGCTGCATGATATTCTACGTCAAGAGATTTCGCATCATTCGCTTTTTATTGTGTATAAAGCACCGGCGAAGTTTAAGAATGTTTGCTCTCTAAAAGAATTTCCTAAGATAGAAGGAATTTTAACCGCCGAGATGCGAGAAACTCCAATGGGGAATAAGTCAGAGTTTGCGCTCAAAGGAATTTTACAGAAATGTTCTAACGGTGTAATAATTTGGGAATCAAAGGCAATAGATAAATTACCTTTAGAGGCTACTGAGAATATGTCGCTCATCAAGACGTATTCAGAGAAGTATGGCAAAAAAGTTACGAAGAAAGTAAACGCCTATTTTCAATTGACGAAAGATTTGGTTGCTGAATTAAAAGGACCGGAGAAGCTCGATGAGCAAGAAGAGTTAGAGAAGATTGAAGTAGAGTCGGAGTAGGCATTGTCATTTCGAGCGGCAGTCGAGAAATACTAATAAAATAAAAACATTTAGCACTTGTAGTTCTCGACTTTCGCTCGAACTGACAGAGGATTTGTAATTATAAATATTAATCAAGGATTATAACAATGGGAACTAGAAAAGAAACAGATTCAATGGGAGAAATCCTAGTAGACGAAACAAAATACTGGGGAGCGCAAACGGAGCGTTCTCTGCATCACTTTAAAATTGGAACAGATAAATTTCCTCGTGAAATGATTCGTGCTCTCGGGGTATTAAAGAAATCAGCGGCTATAGTTAACGCTGAGCTTGGGATACTTGCGCAGGATAAAAAAGATTTAATCGTAAAAGCTGCTGACGAGGTAATATCGGGTAGCCTCGACGCGCATTTTCCTTTGAGCATTTGGCAGACGGGCTCTGGAACGCAAACGAATATGAACTCGAATGAAGTTATTTCGAATCGCGCGATTGAACTTGCTGGCGGAGTCATGGGCTCTAAAAAACCAGTTCATCCAAACGATGATGTGAATAAAGCGCAATCGTCTAACGACACGTTTCCGACAGCGATGCATATTGCGGCGGCAGAGCAATTAAATAACCGACTTATTCCTGAGCTCACAAAACTCCGCGATACTCTAAAGAAGAAATCAGAAGACTTCAAAGAAATTATTAAAATCGGGCGCACTCATTTACAAGATGCAACACCGCTTACACTTGGACAGGAATTTTCTGGCTATGTACAACAATTGACTTACGGAATCGAAAGAGTAAAACACGTATTACCCGCAGTCTATAGACTTGCGATTGGTGGAACTGCTGTAGGAACTGGTCTTAATACTCATCCTGAATTCGCTGACAAAGTAGCAAAACAAATCGGAAAAGAAACAGGCTTACCGTTCATATCCGCAGAGAATAAATTTGAAGCCCTCGCTGCTCACGATTCACTCGTTGAAGCAAGTGGAGTCTTAAAGACAGTAGCCGCTTCTCTCATGAAGATTGCAAATGACGTTCGTTGGCTTGCTTCCGGTCCTAGATGTGGAATTGGAGAAATCAATATTCCGGAAAACGAACCCGGCTCTTCTATCATGCCAGGAAAAGTAAACCCAACGCAGTCGGAAGCCATGACTATGGTTGCCTCTCAAGTAATCGCAAACGATGTAGCTGTCAATATCGGCGGTGCTTCTGGTAACTTCGAGTTAAACGTATTTAAGCCTCTCATCATCTTTAACGTCCTGAACAGCATACGCCTATTATCCGACTCCTGCCATATGTTCGAGGAGCATTGCGCTATAGGAATTGAGCCGAATCTGGAAAAGATAAATCATAACCTGCACAATTCTCTCATGCTGGTTACTGCTCTTAATCCGCACATCGGCTACGACAACGCGGCTAAGATCGCTAAGACTGCACACCATGATAACTCTACACTTCTTGAAGCTGGAAAAAAACTCGGTCTTCTAGACGAAGAAAAATTCAAGGCTTGGGTTAAGCCGGAGAGTATGATTAAGCCGGGGCTTTAGAAAGATTTACCACTGAGCTAACTTGTCACCCCCGAACTTACCTATCCCCAACTTTAAGTATCTGTCAGACTCTTATAAAAAGTCCCCTTCCCGAATCGGGAAGGGGCGACGTAATTGCCTCAGACAAATACTGAATATCCGGGGTTAGGTAATTTCATAGGCAATTTCCCTAATCGCGGAATCTACCCATAGACGAATTTTTATTTCTATGATAGCTTACTTCTAAAAAAAAAAGGAAAAAAGTATGCGTGAAAATTTTAGAAGTAAAATACAATTAAACAAGCAAATCATCTTAAGGCTAATCACAATATTTCTCACTTCCCAAATTCTATTTTGTGCTAGCGCCAAACGGTATATAGCCAATAGAGGGAACGATTTAACGGATATTGTTAATATTGGAGTTGAGAAGGATGTGTATGGTTTTAATATTATTGTCCTACAGCCCTTTGTCGGAATTAGCTACAATGCAGATGGGAAAGGTGTAGGGTTAAGGCATAGTCATATAGGATTTTATAAAACTGGTGATCCAGAAAATGAGCTTTTGATAGAAGTTTCTGATTCAAAAAAAAAAGGGAATATTCAATGTATTTTGGGAATCCGACCATTTACTCGGCTGGTTTCCATGAGCCTATCAATCCAAGAAATTTACGAACACAGAATAAAAAATATCTGGTTGTCATTGTGAGTAAATATTGCAACAACTCAATAAAGCTTTAACGGTAAAACTCAAAATTGTCATTGGTTAAATAATATCAACTTTGCACCAATTGAAATTAGCTTAGGTTTATATTTTGGATTTAGGGTAGGCTTCGATGAAAAAGATTTACCTAAACCATTAGAAAAAAAAGACTGGGAATCCAAACTAGATGCGTTAGACGAAAAGATGAATAAGAGGCTAACGAAGTGAAAGCGGCATCTCGATATGCTTGTCCCCGTTGCCCTTGGGAAATTCTTTGGAGTAGATGAGGCTTGCTGGATTAGTCTGCAAGTTCAGTATGATTTGGGGATTACTAAATTAGAGAAAGATATTTTGATACATTCTATTCGAACGATTGAGGAAATGGATGTCTGAGAAAAAAGTTCCTAACCCAAACGGCAAAAAGGGTGGAGAGAAGCATCAGAATCTACAAGCCAAAGTAGGCGAGGAGGTTGAGCAGAAGGGACTTGAACGTATTTTTGAACACTTCATTAAATTGTTTAATGGGAAACGTAGATTTATTGATGTAGCAGGTTTGGATAAAGTAACTAAAAAAGAAATTGAATTTCACCAAATCGGAATACAAACAAAAAAAGGCTTGCCTGTGAAGCGCGAAAGAGATGTAATAGAGGAAGTTGAAAAATATAAAAATATTCAAGTTGAATTTCATGCTTATAATAAAGAGGAGGATAAAGACAATGATGGGTCGTCAGATTAACTTTTATTTAATGAATGAAGATTTCTTAGAAATTGATGAATACATTTCTAAGAAAGGTTTGATTATAATTCCTAATTATACAAAGACTGATGGTTTGGAGATTGTGAATTCTTTACTTGATAAAAATTATTACCCCCAGAAATTTTTATCTCTTCCTACATTGTCAGATCAAATAGAAAAAAGATATATAGAGACACAAAAATATTTTACCGTTGATATTCTGGATTCACCAGTAATAGAATTTTCGATTGGGTATCAAGAAGAGAATTTAAAAAGACGTGGAAGAGTTTATTACACTAAAAATAAAATAGGTAATGGCAGTCCGAAAAAGAGCGAACTCTTTTTGAAAATGGCAGATGATTTTTATAAATGGATTCGTAAGAATTTCAAGAATGTTAAATTAAAAGGCTACGAAGAATTTCTTATTTCGGAAAGAACCTTGGAATGGTTAAATGAATCCAAAGAGAGAAAGTTGGGCGACTTTCCAGAAGTTCTCAAGCAAGACATTGAAAATCGAAAACTTAGAGTAGCCTAGCAAAAATTCCTTCACTTGACATACAGACATTCTAAAATACATTTGTATGTAGGGATTTTCAGAAATGAAAATCTATAGGGGACATTATGGCTAAGAGCACCAATAAAACATTCACTAAAGAAGAGATGATTCAAGCTTGGACTGGATCTCCTTTTTCTCCAGAAATCAGAAAGACAGCTAACGAAGTGTTGGCGCAATTTAAAAAGGGAGAATCTAGCTCCGAAATAGAAGCATTTACCATTCCACTTGAATTTGGAACAGGCGGGATTCGCGGAGTAATCGGCTCAGGCATTGGTCGAATGAATGAATACACTGTGGGACGTGCTGCTCTCGGTCTTTGCCAATTCTTAAAAGCAAAATACAAAAACAAAAAGACTACCCTTGTCATTGCGTATGACTCTAGAAGACGTTCTCGAGAATTCGCAGAAGTAACCGCCGGTGTTGCCGCTAAGCACAAAATCAACGTCCAACTTTTTCCTGTAGTTACGCCTACACCTATGTTATCCTACGCAGTGCGTCACTTGAAAGCGCAGGCGGGAGTTGTGGTTACGGCTTCGCACAATCCACCGGAATACAACGGCTTCAAAGCTTACCTTGCTGACGGGGGACAATTAGTCGCTCCGGATGACGCTAAAATCATTTCCGCGATTGATAAAATTTCTGATTGGAATGAAATTCCTCTTTTAAAGAAAACAGATGCGGATTACAAGAAGTTTGTGAAGAACGTAGACAAAAAGGTATTTGCCGCTTACATCAAACAAGTGCTTGCTACTCCTATTTACAATACTAAACTCAAAGCCAAAGATAGGAATTATAGTATCGTCTACTCACCATTACACGGAACCGGTGGAGAGTATATGAAGACTCTCTTAAACAAAGCTGGATACAAAAGAGTTTCCCTTGTTCCAGAGCAAGAAAAACCAAACGGGGAATTCCCAACTGTTAAATTTCCAAATCCAGAAGAACGAGAAGCACTCGCATTATCCGAAACTCATGCGCGTAGAATGGATGCAGAGATTTTTGTAGCAACTGATCCAGATGCAGATAGAATGGGTGTTGGCGTTAGACGAAAAGACGGGAGCTACGAGCTATTAAACGGTAACCAGATTGGAAGTATCATGTGCGCTTACCTTTGCGAGAAAGTAGCTGGACAGAAGAAATTTGATTACCATGTATTTAAAACTATCGTTACAACTGAGCTTCAAGAAAAGATTGCATCTAAAAATAAAATCAAACTCAAAAACGTTTTGACCGGTTTTAAATTCATCGGAAACGAGATGACTAAAATCGAAAAAGACAAGAAGAAAAAATTCCTCTTCGGTGGGGAAGAGTCTTATGGCTATTTGCCGGTAGATTTACTTCGCGATAAGGATTCTCTTTCTTCTACTTTGCTTCTTCTAGAAATTCTAAGTGAGAAAAAAGATATCCTCTCTTACTTGAATGATATTTATATGAACTACGGACTCTATATGGAGTCTTTAAAATCCATCACTCTCAAAGGAGAAGCTGGAAAACAAAAGATCAAAGAAAGCCTAGAAAGATTGCGCAACACAAACACCCAATTAGTCGGTAGCACCATTGGCAAACGCAAAATCTTAGGATTTATAGATTACAAAAACAAAAAGATGAATGGCGAAGTTCCTAAAAATATTTTTGCAGGACTTCCTTCTTCTGATGTAATTCAATTAGTGCTTTCAGGCAGTGGGAAACTCACGATTCGCCCCTCCGGAACAGAGCCAAAAATTAAACTCTATTCTTCGTTTCTTTCCATTGCTCAACCGCATTCTGTGGATGAGATTGAAAGAATGAAAAAAGAATTGGTAGATGAAATCAAAGAATCGGAAATTTTATTTGTAAAACTGGCAGGTTTAAATGAGTGATTTAGCTATAACAAAAGACAAACTTTCTGAAATCAAGGAAAGATCAGCAAAGTATTTACTTGGAAATTATGCGCCGTATGATGTTGCGTTTAAATACGGAGCAGGTGAATTATTATTCGACACCAACAACAAACAATACATCGACTGCTTATGCGGAGTAGCTGTTACTAACCTTGGGCATAGCGATGCAGACATAATCGATGTTGTCCACAAGCAAGCGGATATGCTTTTTCATACTTCGAATTGGTTTTACTCTGACGAAGCATCCCTTCTCGCTGAGGCATTAATCGTAAATAGCTTTCCTGGAAAAGTATTTTTCTGTAATTCAGGAACAGAAGCAAACGAAGCAGCATTCAAGCTTATTAGAAAATATGCAATCTCAAGGGACAAGCACAACCCTGTGATGCTAAGTTTAAAACAAAGTTTTCACGGAAGAACGGTTGCCTCTATGGGAATGACCGGTCAAGATAAAATTCGAGAGGGTTACGGTGATTTGCTCCCTGGTTTTGAATACGTTGAGGCTAATAACGAAGAGTCTCTAGAAGAAGCATTCGAAAGAAACAACGGACATATAGCTGGAGTTATTCTCGAACTCGTAATTGGAGAAGGGGGGATAATTCCTCTTACCCAAAGTTTCGTAAACCTTGCACGTAAATTAACTCAGGAAAACGACGCACTTCTTATCTTTGATGAAATTCAAACTGGAATGGGAAGAACGGGAAGACTTTTTGCTTGCGAGCATTTTGGTATTATCCCCGACGCGATGACACTTGGTAAAGCACTCGGTTCTGGATTTCCAATTGGTGCCTTGATTGTATCTAAAGCTTTTGCGGGAGTCTTGGGTCCTGGTTCTCATGGCTCTACTTTCGGAGGAAATCATTTAGCTGCTGCCGTTGCCTATGAAACTCTTCGTCTTTTAATCAGCAGAGAGATTGTAGAAAATGTTCCTGCTCTTTCTGAGTTTGCATTTACACGACTCAGACTCATGAAAACAAAATACCCGATTATCAAAGAAGTGCGTGGAATGGGACTTCATATCGGAGTTGATTTTACAATCCCTTCTAAAAGTATTGCAGTAGAATGCTTGAAGGAAGGTCTTGTTGTGAATTCAACTGCTGATACTGTGATTCGAATTATGCCACCGCTTAATATCGGAATCGAAAGACTCGACGAAGCATTACAAATTTTCGAAAAGGTAATAATTAAACACTCATGAAAAAAATTGCAGTTTTAGCAGGGGATGGAATTGGACCGGAGGTAATGCGTGTTGCCCTCTCGGTTTTAAAAAAGACAGTAGCAAAGACAGGTGTTGAGTTTTCTTTTACAGAAGCACCTGTTGGTGGAGCAGCACTTGATTTAACTGGAAAGCCTTTACCGGAGGAAACTTTAAAGCTCTGTGAAAATTCTGACGCGATATTGTTTGGCTCTGTCGGTGGACCTAAATGGGAAACACTTCCACCTGATTTGCAGCCAGAGCGTGGTGCGCTTCTTCCTCTTCGCAAACATTTTGATTTATTTGCAAATCTTCGTCCTGCTATTATTTATTCTGAGCTTAGAAATGCATCTCCCATCAAAGCAGAAATCATTGGAGATGGACTCGATGTTTTAATTTTGCGTGAGCTAACAAGTGGAATTTATTTTGGGAAACCAAAAGGGCGTGAAGGCTCAGGCGCAGAAGAATTTGCTTATGATACCATGCGTTATTCCCGTCGTGAAATTGAACGTATTGCGCGTGTCGCATTTGAAGCAGCTCGCAAACGAAATAAAAAAGTAACGAGTATCGACAAAGCAAATGTTTT
>JANMOF010000577.1:0-3791 GCA_031368925.1 Leptospiraceae bacterium | reverse complement strand
CTGCTTCTCCTGCTCTTGCCGCTTCGATACTAGCATTTAGAGCAAAAAGATTGATTTGTTGTGCAAGACCAGCTACTACTTTATCAATCTTATCTAAGTCTTTGCTACTTTCTAGAAGATTAGAGAATACGTTATTGGTCGTATCCGCCGATTTTAAAGCAGAAAGAGATGACTTTGTTGAGTTGGCTGAGCTTGCAGAAATTTTCTTAATTCCAGATTTTAATTTTTCGAGAGAGCTTCCCATTGCAACTACGTTATGACTCAATTGCTTGGAAGAGTTTGATGCTTGGTTCGTTTGTTTTTCTAATTTGCTAGAATTTTTATTTAGTTCCTCTGCCATTTCGGAGAATTCATGAATCGTATCTCCTAAGGTATATACTACATTGGAAAGTTCGGATTCGCCGGCACTAGAAGGAGCTCCTTCTTTTAGAGGGGGTCTAATAGACTTAATGGTTGCAAAAGGATTATTCCCGATCGTTTTTCTATCATTCATAGTAAATTCCTATTTTTTATTTTCCTGAGCTATTACTTCAGCGGCAAATGATCTATAGTCATGTGCTCCAAGACTTTTTGGGTCATATTGAAATATCGTCTGAGTGAAGCTTGGAGATTCAGCAATTTTTATATCTTCTCGAATATATGTGTTATAAACTAAAACTCCAAATTTTTCAATTAAAATATCTACAATTTCCATGTTGTGTTTAATGTTCTGATCCACCCGACATGGTAAAATTCCTGTAATCATTAGATCTGGATTTAATTTTGCCTGAACAGATTCAAGAGTTTCTAAAAGAGAAAGAACTCCATATAGAGCAAGTGATTGGGCAACTACTGGAATGATAATTTCATTCGCAGCACCCATTGCATTTAGAGTAGTAAGATTCAAACCAGGGGAGCAATCAAATATAACGTAGTCCCAGCGCTTTTGGTCTATACCGGCAAATTTATTTTTAAGTATAGATGCTTTATTCGGATGCTCTTTCATTTCCTTCGAATATTTACTTTTAAGGGGAATGAAGGGAATCATTTCCAGGTTTCTGATTTTGGTTCTTTGTGCAAGTTCTAGAATCAGTTCCGGTCCTGCGTGCAGGTCAAAGAGGTCTTTGTCCTGAATTGAATTATACAACCCAAGCCAAATGGATGCAGAGGCTTGCGGATCTAGATCAATCAGAAGCACTCGCTTTCCCTTTTCCGCAAGAGCAGCAGATAAATTTACAGCAGTGGTTGTTTTACCACTTCCGCCTTTTTGATTGTTAATGACGATTTTTCTCATAGTTCATCTACCAAAATTTAAGAGATCCTATCTGACCTAAATTCTACCACCTTTTCAGAGTCCAAAATCAAAAGAAGTGTTTCATCGATACGGTATGCTTGCGATACAAAGTATCTGTCCACTCCGTGAATTACTTTAGGAACTTCTATCCTAATATTTCTAGTAATTTCTTCAATATCTTTTAATTCATCGACCAGAAAACTTACGAGACCATATTTTGTTTTCACAATAACATGGGCGGAATCTTCGCTTATCTCAATTTCTGGTAAATCAAAAACTTTACGAACACTTATGACAGTAATAATTTGTCCCCTGTATTGAATCAAGCCTTTCACAAAGCGATTTGCAAGAGGAACCCGAATAATGGGAACTGCCTTTACAAGAGCAAATACCTTCGATATCTCCAAGCCAAAAAAATTACCATCAATGAGGAATGTGCAGAATTTTTTCATAGGTTAATCCATCACTTCCTCTGTAACACTTAGATCTAAATTTTTCAAATGAACCCGCATAATCTCACCTACATCTAGAATCAATGCAGGCGATTCATCTTTCAAAATAGTGAGACCTGAAAAGAGATATACATTTTTTATTTCAAAGTTTAAAGGACGAACCACTACTTCATTCATGTCCTCAACTAGATCAGCAACCAATCCATACTTAAATTGGTTGACTTCTAAAATTAAGATAGAGATTTTTTTACCTGCATCTTTTTGTCTATCGGCAACTTCCTTGTTATCCTCATATTTTAGGATTTGCGAGAGGAAGATAATCGGTATTAGATCCCCTCGGTGTTTATAAGTAGGGAACCCATTGATAACCTCTAGAGTATTAATGAACGTATCACTTTCTAGTTGCATGATCTCATAAAGATTCGCACGTGTAATGATATATTTTTCAATTCCCACAGATACAACGACTGATGGAACAATTTCATCGATGAGTGGCAAAGTAATGTGAAACTCTACTCCTTTGCCAGGCATATTTTTATAAATATAAAATTTACCAGCAATTTGTTCAATGTTAGCACGAACAACATCTAAACCAGCGGAAGACTTGGAACCTGAAAATCCATGCTGAAAAATAAAGTCAATTGCTTCTTGGTCTGTTAGCCGCTCGGCTTCCTCGGTAAGAAGTAAATTCTTTTCGATGAGTTTACGTTTAACACGGGCAGGCTCAATTCCTGCTCCATCGTCTTTTATTTTAATATAAAATAATTCACCATGATGAAATGCTTTTAAATGAATTTCACCCATTGCTGACTTACCAACCTCTGTCCGGATTTCCGGCATTTCAATTCCATGCTCAACAGAATTTTTAATAATATGAATGAGGCAGTTGCGCAAAATATCGAGCATCCGCGTATCGAGTTCTTTTTCACCACCTTCAATAACGAAAGAAACCTGTTTGTCTTGCATTTGCCCAATATCAGAAACTACCTTATCAAAATTATGAAGAAGGGTTCCTAATGTTTTTGTCTTGGCACTGTGGACTTTTGAATATAAATCTTTAACAAGTAATTCTAATTTGCGAGAATGAGTATCGAGTGGAGAATATTTATCTAAAGAAGCGATTTCCTTAATCTGAATCTGGGTTTGTAAAAGAGGAATGATGGTATTCATTAAGCTATCCATCGTTTCATTTTCAGTGAAAATTGGAGTCATTGCTATCGGAATATCAGTCGATGAAATTCGCTTTCCTTCGTCTTCATCATCACTCGATGCAACTATAAATTCTTCGCCCGACTCTTGCTTATTAATCAGCTCTTCAATATCACTTACCATGCTGGAATTAATTAACTGTGGCTCTTTTCCTGTTCCATCAATCGCGAAAATAATATCTCGAATGCTAAAATTTAGCTTCAGAATAATTGTAATCACTTCGTTGGTGAGATCATATTCAGAACTGCGGAGATGGTCGACCAATCTCTCGCCTATATGAGTCATCGAGCCAAGCTTACTAAAACCAAAAAGCTTAGCTGAATCCAGAAAAGTTTTAAAATTTGCGTGGATTGTATCTAGGTATTCTCTTTGGTCAGGATTTTTTCCTAGCTGAATTAATTGCTTATCCAAAGAATTGAGAGTTTCATAGCTCTCATCTAGAAATAGTTTTAACTGATCTTTTTCCAAACTTTTGTAAAAGTCTCCCTTTATCTATTTCGGCATACTAATATCGAATATTCTCATATTTACAATTGATTATTTTGTGAAAGTAGAATTTTTTAAATTTCTTAGAAAATCAAGACAACTGTGTCTTGTAAGACAGCCGGTTGCAGCCCAATGTCATTGAGTTAAGGATTTTATCAGTGAATTTTTGGTTTCACGCAAAGCAGCAAAGTCGCTAAGGGTTTTAAAAGAATTATTTATCTTTGGATTTATCATGATTTTCAATATCTAGTATTTTCCAAAATTTCTTTAACTCAGTGTTGCTTCCTTGGGGCGCAACATAATGTCTCTGCGGCTTTGCGTGACCTCTTATCTTAATGACATTGGGTTGCAACCGGCTGTTCAGTGGAGGT
>JANMOF010000576.1:0-4595 GCA_031368925.1 Leptospiraceae bacterium | reverse complement strand
GGACAACGACTACAAACTTAGTCTTCTCAAAACCCACGACTCCAGTTTCCAAAAACTATTCGAGCGACTTTCCTTTCGCTATGATTCCGAGACTGCTCTTTTGGAATCGCTTGCTTCTCTCTTGTGCGACTTGCATCCGCGTTATTGGAAGGATAATACTTTGATGGAATATGAGTTTAAGTTAACGTCTGAACTTTCTAAAATTCATATCGCTACTCTGATGTCGAGTCCGGGGGAATCATCGCATTTGAAGATAGAGCGGATACTCGTGGAATACCGTTCGCTTAGAAAGGAAGAGCGGGATATACTACGTAGCCGGTTGGAGAGGGAAGAGTAATGGTTAATGAGGAGTTTCACGCGGAGACGCAGAGTCGCGGAGGGTTGTGTGAATGTCAGTTCGAGCAGAGTCGAGAACTGCTAGTGGGTAATGGTGGTTTGGTGTTATGAATTATAAATCTATTCCTTGGAGTTAAGCAGAAGTATGAACTTTGATATAAAAATTGATTACCAGCCCTTAACTTACTTTTTAATTGATAAAGATAATGTTTCTAAAATTCCTGATGGAAGTGGAATATATTATTGGATTTACTATTGGGATCTTAGTCCATTTGTTAGCGATGAAAATTTATTCTTATTAAATTTAAAAAAGTTTTATTCAAAAAGTTTGCCCAGTATTTCGAGTAATTTTCAAAACTTTAAATTTACGGTATCAACATCGGAAAGTTTTTTTACAAATAAAAAAAATGAAGATAGGTTATTGGGCTTGGGAGACGAAAAGATTGAATTGCTAGAAGATTTCATTAGCAATGGAGTCGATGCAAGAAGATATATTAATAGTTTTTTAAAGCAAATTCTTTTTCAGAAACCATTTTATGTAGGCAAGGCTGATAATTTGCAAAGGCGATTAAAAGAACACTTTGCTGGCAAAACAAAAATCCTTAGGAAAATTCAAGATCTAAATTTCGAGCATGAGACAATTTGGATAGGCTATACAGTATTCGATGCTCAAATCATTAGCAAAGAATTAAATGAGGTTTTTGAAGAAATTACTCAAAGAATTTTAAAGCCGAGTTTTGTTGAGAGACCGGGATGATTTTTTATTAGGAGATAGAATATGGGGTTAAGTGATTTAAAAAAAAATGAACGGAAAGACTCATTAGAAGGTTACTCTAATGTGTATGAAGTTAGGCTTGCTGGCTTTGGAGGAAAACGGTTTGACTCAAGTGTAAAAACCTATTTAACAAATGCAAATGTTAAATATTTAAGTCGTGATATTAAAACCTATGAAACTTTATCTGAGCATAAGTCATGGCCAGTGAGTAATTTAATGCAACGTGAAGTTGATAGGAGTCGTGTAGATAGTATTACTCGTGAATATTTATTGCCTGACAAAAATATTAAATATTTCCCTCCGATAATTATTGCCTTTATACCAACGGATGATGATGGCAATATCATTCCACTAAAATCGATAGAAAGTGAAGAAGATTTAATAAGAGCGAAAAACTTTGCTTTTAGAAAAATAACTGAAACTCTATCAGGCGACACAAAGGAATTTGAAGAGCTAATAAGAAATTCACAGAATATTAGCAAATTACAAGGGCTCTATGTCCTAGAAGTTTTAAAGCCAGTTGGTTATTACCTTGTATTTTGGGACATAGAAAAAATTCATGCAGTAATAATTGATGGACAGCATCGATTTGAGGCATTGAAAAAATCAGCACTCAAAGATTCAAAGTTTGAAGATTTTTGTCAAGATTTAGTATTTATTGAAATCTCAGAAAAAATTTTCGAAGCGGATTCTTCTTCTCTAGTAGAGATGGTCAGGACAATTTTTATTGATATTAATACAAATCCAGTTAAGGTCAACGAATCGAAAAACATATTGATGACTGACAACGATATTTCAAGCGTATTAGTCCAGTGCATAGTTGATGATTCAAAGACACATGAACCAAATTCCTTTATCCGTCCTGAATTAATAGATTGGCATGCGCTAGACCTAAAACACTCTTTGCCTTATATCACTAATATTTTATTGCTTCAAAATATATTCAGTAAAAATTTTCTTAATGGGCTTGAATTAGATAGCTCTAAAAGGAGAATTAAAAGCAAGAATTACATTTATAAGTGGATTGCTCAGATTAATTTTTTATTCAGGGTAGACGAATTAATTGAAGGCAATGAAAATCCTCTAAACTTAAAAACACTGAAAGAATCCTTTGATGAATTCAGAAAAAACAATATATCAATCGAAGAAGATGACGATTCAAGCGAAGACGATTTTAGTTTTTTTAATTATGATTATCGTATAATCGAAATTGTAAAAAGAGAATTTAATGACAAATATTCTTTTGCGATAGTGCACTTATTTAATGAATTAAGACCTTTTAGTTTAATTATTAAAAGACTTAGCGAGAGAAATTTTTTACAGAGAGGGAGCAAAGAAAGAAAAGCTCTAATTAAAATTCGCGACTTTCAAGGAGATGGGCAAAACTTAGTGAAAGATTTATCTGATTCTTTAAAATCGGAGTATTTTCCTCTGTATTATATTTTCTATACGGTGCTTGGACAGAAAGCATTATTTAAAATCTTCTTTGATTACCTTTCAGAAAAAATATTTCAAGAGAAAAAATATGATCGTGAGACAATTACAGAGTATGCGCGAATTTTTGTAATCAATTGGAATGTTGTCTTTGATATTTTAAAATATTCTTCAAAGGGTATAACTTTATTCGGTGCTAAATTTACAGATGAGCCAAATCCAGAATCAAATATTCAAAAAATACCTGATAGATTTTTAAAAAAATATTCAGAATATGAATTAAAGAATTTCCAGCCTCAATCAACAAAACTTTGGGAAGATATAATATTTTATAACGATGCAATTATTTATAAAGAGAAAGGAGTTAATAATCTAGTATTCGTTCTAAACTATATTTATGCATATATAGAGAATAATAAGAATAAGACTGATTTTTTCGAAGCAAATGATAAGGGAAAATATCAAAGTGAATTAGGAAAGATAAGTAAGAGTATATCGCAGAGAATTTATAAAAATTTTGATAAAACTGAAAGGGAGTCTGAAAGCATTTCGAAACATATTATCGAATCCAAATTAGCTTTCATTGAGTCATTTTTAGAGGAAGCGATAAAGGATAAAAATATCATAAAATCACCCAGTGACAAAGTATTTTTATGAACCTATCTAAACTCTTCTCACGCGCGGATGATGAAATCATCCAAGATATAATCGGGCATACATCCATTAGCCTGTTACAGAAGGTGATGCCGGAGAAAGCTACGCCGTCACAACTAAAAAAACTAGTAGTGGACTTGTTCCATTATGAAGGACTTCTTTTAAAGGATGATACTAGAGCGCATATTATAGATTTGCTTCGGAAAGAGGAAATTCAAAGTCTGCATGAGAGACTTCGATTAAAAGAGAATGGAAGTCTGTATGAAAGTTTAAAGCGGTTGAAGTTTGAGAGAGGGTCGGAGAAGGAGCAGGTTTTATTTGATTTCTTTGAATTAAAAGTTCCAGAGGTGGAAACAAAAATTATTGCAGAGCCGGTGGAGTTGACAGATTCTAGTTATCCGTTATTCGCTCACCAGAGAAAGGCGATTCGGGAATTGGAAGAGAGATTGGATAAGGGTGCAGACAGGATAATACTACATATGCCCACAGGTTCGGGTAAGACAAGAACTACGATGAATTATATCTGTGATTTTCTTAGGAAAAAGGAACCGTCAGTCGTCATATGGCTTGCGTATAGTGAGGAATTATGCGAGCAAGCGGTGGGTGAATTTAAAAAAGCCTGGAAGTCGATTGGAAACCGAAAAGTTCAAGTTCAGAGATTTTATTCTACCAACCAGTGGCAAGATGGAATGCAGGACGGAATTATTGTTGCTGGACTTGCTAAGATGTATAGTGCGATTCGAAAAAATGAAATTCAATTCATCAATGATTTGTCGGATAAAGTTTCTCTGATTGTAATGGATGAAGCGCACCAGGCGGTGGCTGAGTCCTATAATAGAATTTTGCAAATTCTGAGTCGTAAACAAAATGTATCAATAATAGGATTAACCGCAACTCCAGGAAGAAGTTATTTGAATATGGGAGAAGATGAGAAGCTCGCAAATTTCTTTCATCGAAATAAAATTACTCTGAAAGTTGATGGTTATAAAAATCCAATCGACTATTTGACGGATAATCAGTATTTATCGAAAACAAGTTTTGAATCCCTTACGCATAAAGGTGGTTATACTCTAACCGAAGCGGACTTGGCAAAGATAGAAAAAGAATTAGACTTAAACGAAGAAGTTTTGTCTAAGCTTGGACAGGATGAACTTCGAAACGCCGCTATACTTTCTAAATTAAAATCACTCGTCTTGCGACACAAACGAATTATGTTTTTCTCTGCCTCTGTAGAGCATTCCAATTTAATCGCGTTTATGTTAAGAGCCATCGGCATAACTGCATTTTCCGTTACAGGACAAACCCCATCTAGCGAAAGAGCCAAGATAATAAAGCAATACAAATCAGATGAGGATACCGCGTTTGTCCTCTGTAATTATGGAATTTTTACAACAGG
>JANMOF010000568.1:0-13885 GCA_031368925.1 Leptospiraceae bacterium | reverse complement strand
AAAAAAACTTTCTAAGAAATGGATTTTCATCCATCATCTCGGTACTTGACTTGGGATGAATCGCGGGGCTAATGCCTACAGCATGACGTAGATTTGGAATCAACTTCTTTGTATTGTTGCGAGCAATTCTAAGTGCGAAGTTCCCGCCGAGGGAAAATCCTGTTATAAAAAAAGGATTGCCCTTATCCGCAAGTTTTGAAACTTCTTTCGCCGCGGCAAATGTTTCTTCGAGTAGGCTACCATTGAATATCCCCTCGTTGAGATGATGAGTCCCGCCATGATCGCGCAGGTTGATTCTAAAAACATCAAACCCATTATTATAAAGATAAGCACCTGTTTTTAAAATATACGCAGAGTTGATATGCCCTTCCCAGCCATGTAAAAGTAAAACAAGTCCTTTCGGATTTTTATTCATCTGCTTGGACAAATATCCTATTAGCCGCACATTCTTTCCGGCTTGGATCAAATGAAGCTTAGCTTGCTCGAACATTGCATTCTGTTTTAACTTTTCAAATTTTAAACTCGCTAGTATTGTTTGGACGGTTGCCGAGCGGAGTAGTAGAGGTGGTTTAAATTTTGGATGCATTAGGTTATATACTGAGTGTTATATACACTTGATTTGGACTCAAGTCTAGTTTTACCTGCTCAGTGTTGTTGTCGAGTAATTATCCATTCGTTGGGGGGGGGAAGAGGAGAGTTACACAGAGAACACGGAGAGAGACATCACAGAGAGCACGGAGGAAAAAAAATAGGATTATCGGTTGAAGGGCAATCTTTATCGGCTTGACAATCTGATTTTTTAATATAGGTTTGAAATTGTCTTTTTTATCTTTCATTAATTCTAATCTAATTTAGTCTTTTAAGAAGGCTTATTCTTAGGAAGGTGCTATGACTAAAATAATACGACTAATTCTAATTATACTCTTAATTGCATGCATTGAATGCAAACCAAAGACAGAATCTCTTCCGAAAGAAATTGCTGAGAAGTATATGATTTCGTTTGTTCTAAATCCAAATGGAATTGCTTATTACAAAGATCCAACTAATTTAAAATCGAAGCTCGGGGTAATTCCTTATAAGGGGATGCTTGGGAGAGAAATGCACGAAGATTATTCTTATAGAGAAAAAGGAATTTATACAATTAAGATTTGGTTCAAAGGAAATGAATACTTTATTTTTGATAACCACGATGTTAGAATGGATATAATAACTTTCGGAAGGGAAGACTATTCTGGCACGTTTGGAGTAGTTGAGTCAGAAGATGCAACGCTTTATTCTGAGCCTTTTATCGATGCTACCCAATTTGAAAAACTAAAGAAATTTAGTATAGTAATAAAAGTGTTTCCTGGTTTGTATGGAATGGGGCAATATCAACAATGGAGTCAGATTTCTGATTCGAACGGAAATATTTATTATTCTAATGCGGCTATTCAAGAGTATCCGTCTGTTGAATCCGCAGAGCAGGCAGTTCAAAAGAAGGCATTGAATTTAAAAGGATACGTAAAGATTAATACAAGTAAGCCAGAATTTTTATCATATCCAGATTTAAGAAAAGTAAAAGGTAGTAAAGATTCTCTTCTTTCACCGGTTTGGGATTTATACGAGAGCGATTACTCTGAGTTAATTGGAAGTAAACGATATTATAAAATTCGAGCATCCCTTGATCCAAATGAAAGTGAATACCGTATCCGTCGCGGCAAAAAAATTGTAATAGTTAAGAAGAATCCATTTCCTTATGAATATTTATTTGTTTCTGAGGATAATATCGAATATATTCCAGAAGAAAAAATTACTGAGTATACGATCGAGCATACTCAGTTTAAAGGAGACAAGAAACTTCTTCATGCAATTGCAAGGCAAAACCCGAAATCTAAATTTAACCTCACGAATGTAATTGTTACGAAGCTAGGTTCAACTGAAAAAGGAGAAAGTTATTTTCTGGTTCAATTTGAAAACACTCCTTTACTTTTTAAAAGAGTAGATGGTAATTATGAAGAGGATAATTATGGATCCAGTTTTCCAGTCGTTCCTGGGAGCGTTCAAGATATTGATGGAGATGGACTTTCTGAATTTTTAGTTATTTGGGATGGGCGTGGTTCAGTCGGATACTCCTTAGTTGGAATGAAAAATGGGAGCTACCAATCTCTTGCCGATGTAGATAATATTTCTAGCAAAACAAATGGAATTATCGAGAAAGTGAATTTTATAGTTTATGAAAAAGGTGAACCTTTTCATAAACCCGGCTTTCGTGCTTATGGTACTTTTCGTTATGATAAAGGAAATTTTATTCCGGTAAAAATTAAATACAAACGATTTCATGAAATGAAAGAAAAAGACGAATCCGACGAGCCAAATCAAAATGATTGAATGTACTGTATCATTTTATATGCGGCAACGTTTGTTACTCTACAAAGAAATTTTAAATCATCGAAAGGAGTGGAAAGCCCTAATGATGCAAGCGAAGAAGAATAATATCCGAGATTTTCTTTTGTTTTTACAAAATCTCATATTGCTTGACTTCGTTAAGGGAAATTCAAAAAATACTAAGTATGACTATTACTTTAGATTTAGACAAAGAACTGTTAGTCCTGAAAAACTCGGAAGTGATTCTATTATGAAATCTAAATTCCTTATCTCAATTTCCTTTCTCCTATTCCTAAGCTGCCAATTTATTTCTGAACTAAAACACAAAGACGAAATCGTATCTGAGGCTTACGTCAATAATCCGAACGGGCTTGCGCTTTATAAAATAAGAGGAGATTTGAAATCGAAAGAAGTTGTTTTAAATCCAGAAGAGAAGTTTTATTTTTTAGAAAAGTCGAATGAGGATGTAAAAGAAGGCTGGCGGAAGGTTTTGTATGGTGGTAAAGAGTTGTTTGCCTACGTTTTTTCAGATTGCCAATCTGGAATTGTCGAATACTCTAATCTGGAGAAGATAGAAAATCGATTTGCGGTTACTGAAAGAGAATTATATTTAAAAGAGTCTCCGCTTAAAAACACTGGCGATTTAAAGGAAGTCCCAGCTTTTTCAGTCGTTGAAATTCTGGCATCCTATGGAAGATGCAGTGATCAATATTTAATAAAAGTTAAAACACAAACGGGAAGAGTCGGGTTCATTGAACGAGATTTGCCAAATTATGAGACTAAAGAATTAGCAGAAAAGAATGCTAGCGCTCTGGTTTCAAATACTGAGGGATACTTTCTATTAACCAGTAAAGAGCCTGTTTTTCTTAAAATAGAATCTATGCTTCCTATTGATAGAAAGCAATACAAAGAAATTATGAGCAAAGGAAAACTTTTCTTTGTGAATTATTCTAAAGTGATTGATGGGATGCGCTACTATTCTTTTCGCAGTAACTATCCGTTGCAATATCTAGAAGGAGAGTCTTTTATTTTAATTCCTGAGTATAATGGAAAATTTCTAGATGATAAAGACTTCACTGATTATACAATTGAAAATACTAAATATAAAGGTGATCCTAGTTTTATTAAAATTGTAAGAGAACTACCAAAAGAATTTCCTACGAAATTTTTAAATTTTTTAGATTTCCGATTAACAAAACTTTCTACTTATTCTAAAAGTATGAACTATTATTTGGCTACTGCAAGGGGAGGAATGGGGGAAATAAATAAATCTTATATATTAAGAGAGGATAAGAATAGTTATTCTCAAGTTACAGTTAAAGATATATATGGGATTGATGAAGTTAAAACATTTGATTTAGATGAGGATGGTGTTTTGGAAATTTTATCTCGAGGTTGGTCTCGGGGTGATGCCTACTATCAACTCTTCGGTATAAAAAACGGGAATTATCGCTTGATTGCAACTTTTCCACTCGATTCAATAATCAAAAAGAATATAATTTACGCTTTAGAAGGATTAACTGAATATCTTTTAACAAGAAATGAATTCGATGAACCGAATACTAAAACTTATGGTGAAGGCACCAAACTCAAATACCAAAAAGGAAAACTAATAAAAATAAAATGAACAGTTACATACGAATAGCCGCAGTCGTGCCGGAACTCAAAGTCGGCGATGTTGAATTTAATACAAAAGAAATTCTCGCGTCGCTAGAAAATGCAAAGAAGGAAGGCGCGGAAATTGTATTATTTCCAGAGCTTTGTATCACGGGTTATACTTGCGCGGATTTGTTTTATCAATCCAAACTCAGGCGAGAGGCAGTAAATGCTTTAATTGAAATTGCGAAGGTTACTGGTTTACACGAAATTACCGCAGTCGTGGGATTTCCTCTTGAAGTAAATGGCAAGCTTTATAACTGCGCGGCTTTAGTTTCTAACGGTGAAATAATCGGAATTGTGACTAAGACCTATTTGCCTACGACGGGCGAGTTTTACGAAGAGAGATGGTTTTCGAGTGAATTCGATAGAGTAGGTGAGTTTGTAAAAATTGATGGAAAAGAAATTCCATTTGGGGCAGATTTGCTCTTTGCCGCAGAGAATTTTCCTGAATTGAAAATTGGAATTGAAATCTGTGAAGATTTGTGGGCTGTTATTCCACCAAGTAGTGAGCTTGCGATTTCGGGTGCGACTTTACTTTTAAATCCTTCTGCAAGTAATGAAATACTGGGTAAATTTGAATACCGAAAAGAATTAGTCCGCCAGCAATCGGCTCGCTGTATTGCGGCTTACGTGTATTCGTCGGCTGGCGCAAATGAGTCTTCTACGGATGTGGTTTACTCCGGTCATGCGCTTGTGGCGGAGAACGGTTCTATTATAGCCGAGTCTTCCCGGTATTCTTTTACAACTGAAATGACTCTTGTAGATATTGATTTAGAACGACTCGTAAACGATAGAATTCGAAATAGTAGCTTTTCAAAGTCAACCGTTGAAACTAAATTTACAGAAATCAATTTTACTCTAACGCAAACTACGAAGGAGAAGCTAATTCGTGTTATTCCTAGAATGCCATTCGTGCCTTCTGATATTACAAAGCGAAATGCAAATTGTGAAGAAATTTTTCTAATTCAATCGACTGGACTTGCGAAGCGGCTAAAGCATACAACTTCTAAAAAGGTCGTCCTTGGTCTTTCGGGTGGGCTTGATTCCACTCTTGCACTTTTAGTTTGCATTAAGGCGTTTGAAATTTTAAATCTCGATAAAAAAGGAATTCTTTGTATTACAATGCCCGGCTTTGGGACAACGGATAGAACTCGTTCGAATGCAGAGACTCTTGCTATAGAGCTTGGAACTAGTCTGCAAATTATATCGATTGCTGACGCAGTCTTGCAACACTTCAAAGATATCAGGCAGGACTTGAACGTTCACGATATTACTTACGAGAATTCACAGGCGAGAGAGCGAACTCAAATTTTAATGGATATGGCTAACAAGGAGAATGCGCTTGTCATTGGAACGGGGGATATGTCTGAGCTTGCGCTTGGCTGGTGCACTTACAACGGAGATCAGATGTCTATGTATGGGGTTAATGCTGGTATACCTAAGACGCTTGTGCGTTATTTGATTGAATGGAGAGCAGACGCAGAATACAAAAACAATGTCGGAAAAATTCTACACGATATTTGTAATACGCCTGTTTCACCGGAACTTCTGCCCGCTAAAAACGGTGAGATTGTGCAAAAGACAGAAGAGGTAGTTGGTCCTTATTTACTCCATGATTTCTTTTTGTATTATATGCTCAGAATGAATTTCTCTCCTTCTAAAATTTTCTTTCTCGCAAAACAAGCATTTGCCACAGAATTTGAAAGTGCGGAAATTAAAAAATGGATGCTAGTATTTTACAAAAGATTTTTCTCTCAACAGTTTAAACGCTCCGCTATGCCCGATGGACCAAAGGTTGGGTCGGTTGCTCTTTCTCCGAGAGGTGATTTGCGTATGCCGAGTGATGCTAGCGCAAACTTGTGGTTAGCCGAGATAAATGCATTGAGTTAGAAATACTGATTCACCAAATCAGTAAAATGCTTTCCGCGCTCTTCGAAGTTGTTGTATTGATCAAAGCTTGCGCATGCCGGAGAAAAAATTATCATTTCAACTTTGATTTCATTTACTTTTTCGCGAATTGATTTGATTGATTCACTTAAATTTTCTTTTACATGTAGTTTTTCTTTTAAGCATTCAGATAATTCTTTTTCCCAATGAAGTCTTGCCTCTCCAATTAGAAATACCTGTGCATCTAATTCTTTCAGGCGATTAGTAAGTGGGAGCAATTCTTCGTTTTTTTGTTTTCCACCTAGGATGAGGATAATCGGTGTATGACTCTTAATTCCTGCGAGTCCAGAAAGCATGCTATGAATATTGGTAGACTTCGAATCATTGATAAAGCTAATTCCATTCCAGTCCTTGATTTTTTGAAAGCGATAGAGTAAGCCCTTAAAATCAAAAATAGCATTTTGTATATTTTCCGGCAAACAGCCAGCAGCCTCACAAAGTAAAATACTCGTTGCTAGGTTTTCTAAATTATGTTTTCCTGCTAATGGAAAATTTTTTGTAGAGTAGGTAAATTTTTCGGTAATAATTATTCCTTCGTCAGATAGAATTTTTGCCGCAGAGTCTTCCGTTTCACCGAATAATACTACTTTACCAGCAATATGTAGGGACTCTAGATTTAATGTATCGACGAGTCGTTTATTTGTTACAAAGACTGCTTCGGGATTTTCTGCCTCTATAATTCTTTTTTTCGCCTCTAAATAATTTTCCATTGTCCCATGTCTTTCTAAATGGTCGGGTGCGATATTTAGAATAGCAGAAATATCCAAGTGTAATAAATCAGAGTCTTCTAACTGGTAACTACTAAGCTCTAGAACAGCGAAATCCAAATCGTCCATGCAAAATTCTATGAATGGAACTCCGATGTTTCCGCCCATTTTAGAATTGGGAAAACTTTTCGAAATAATATGATAGGTGAGTGCTGTCGTTGTGGATTTTCCATCCGTTCCCGTAATCCCGATAACCTTCCCGTGAAAAAAATACCTAGCAAGACCAATCTCGCTTACTATTGGTACGTCTGCATCCTTTAGCTCTGAAATAATCGGATGTGTTGGTTTAAATCCAGGACTTTTTACAGCAATGTCAACGTTTCCCAAACTGGCGAGTGATGCGGATTCAGGAAAATAGGAGATTCCTAAAATATTTGGTTGGGGTTTTCCATCTAGAAGCAGAACATCGCAATTAAATTTCTTTAGAAATTCTACAACTGCCTTTCCTGTGATTCCACCGCCAATTACAAGGACTTTTGGTCTTTTACTTAGTAGGTCTTTTATGTTCATACATTTTTTCTAAAAGTTTCATTGACACAATTTTAGGCTTAAGGTAGATGTATATATTATTTTTTAGGAAACATACCTTGCTTAAACATACAAATAAAGGCGATATACTAGTAGTTTATCTTGAAGGGCGTTTGGACGTTTCTGTCGCAAATGAAGTCGAAGAAGGCTTGGCGGAAATCATTGATAACGGTGGACACAAGAAAGTTCTTCTAAACATGGAAGGCATTGAATATATGTCGTCCTCTGGCTTTAGAGCCTGTATCTCAACACTTCGGAAATTGAATTCGAAAGAGGGTGTTTTGAAAATGTGTAATATCAAACCGGCAGTGAAGCGTATTTTTGATGTAATCGAGCTTACCTCTTTATTTGATATTTATGCAACTGAAGCAGATGCACTTGCTGATTTTAAATAGTCAGCTTTTCTTCTTTTAGCCATTAATCCAGTTCTTCAAAAAATCGTTCTACAAAAGGAGTTGGAAGTTTCTAAAACTCCTTTTTACGTAGATACCCTGCGTCCAAAATTTTCCCTTTCACAATCTCTTAAATCTAGTTCCGATTCTATCATTGCTGAATGTAAGAAAGCTAGTCCTTCTATGGGCGTGATTCGTCAGGATTATGATCCTGTAAGAATTGCTCGTATTTATGAAGCCTCCGGTGCACGCGCCATATCAGTATTAACCGATGAAAATTTTTTTCAGGGTAGCCTGGATGATTTGCGTCGTGTAAGCTCTACTGTAGAGCTTCCTGTTATTCGAAAGGATTTTATCTTACACGAGAAACAAATCAGGGAGGCTGCTCGTTTTGGTGCATCTGCCGTATTGCTCATTGTTCGAATTCTAAAACCAAATATTTTAAAAGATCTGCTTGATTTTACCTATTCGATTGGAATGGAAGCTCTTGTTGAAATTCATACTAAGAAAGAAGCAGAAATCGCAGCAAAAGTAGGGGCACCCATCATAGGAATCAATACCCGCGATCTAGATACATTTCAAATTCACCAGAACCTAATTGAAGAGGTTACACCTAATTTGCCCAAAGGAACACTTATTGTAGGTGAGTCTGGAATTAAGAACAAAAATGATTATCGAAATATGAAGAAATATGTTCAGTCAGTTTTAATAGGAACCTACTTCATGCAGAAAGAAGATATCGCTACTGCTTATAAAGAGCTAGTTTCTTAGTTTTCATTCCATTATTCAAATGCTTAGACAGAGTTTATTTTATTTAAAAGTTAACCAATAAGCCCGCGGCAGCGAACCCACCATTATGTTGCGCCCTAATGGAAGCAACATTGAGTTCGGGTGTTAACACTCACCTCAGCGAGAGAGCGCTGAATTCACCTTGCGCGTAAGGTGAAATTTGATTATTAAAGAAATATTACTTTTCTGAAGTTGCTCCTAGCAAGCACTGACGGAATTTTCAAATTATCTTTACCCATGGAATGCATTTCCTTTCCATCAATATAAACTTTGATTCCTTTTACTTCTTTGAATTCAAAAAGAGTATGGCTGAGTTGGTCGAGTCTATCTTGCATAAGGTCCTTGCCTGCATTTTGTTGAAAACTGCTATGAAGAGAAATATGTAAAATTCCGTCTGCTAATTTCATTTTCTTGGAATACTGAAAGTCTTGCGGTAAAACACTTAAAACACTTTTATCTTGCTCGTCAGGATTAGGACCTTTTCGAAGTTCTTTTAAGACTAACTTAATTCTTTTTTTTAAACTTCCTTTTACTTTGCGCTGGACTTTTACAAGCTTAGAGTAATTTCTATTTCCGGTCTGGTAGAATTTTAAAAAATAAATTCCCTGTAAGGATTCTTTTTCTTCCGAGGAAAATTCGGAAAGTCCGTTTAGATTATTTTCTGCACGCACAACCGGAACATCAGAGATGCTATTTTCTAACTCAGGTATTTCTTCCATTGACTGAATGGTTGAATCATTTGCGAAGTTAAAGTTTGTTACGTGATTAATTGATGATTGGAATTTTTGTGCATTTGGTTTGATTGGTTTTCTATGAAGACTCTTATCTATTAAGATCAATCCAATTAAAATAAAAGATAGGTAATATAAAAAAGATTTAGAAGAGTTGGACTGAAATTCTTGTGGCACATTTTATTTTCGGAAAGCAAAAGTTCATAATTAAGAAAGTAAATTTTATTATTTTCTTTTAAGGAAAAAATAACAAAATTTCTTTCAAAATTCAGTTTAATGAAACATAATACTTGTTTTATGGGACAAAATAAAGTTATTTACTCTTTGATTCATAGACTCCGTTCCAATCTTCTGCTGGCGGATTACGGAGATAATTCTCACATCTATCAATGTACACTCTAGACGCTAAGTCAGAAGATTTGATTCGCAAAGTCTCTTGAAACATTTTTAGTGCATCTGAAAAATTTTTATTTCTATATTGAATGACTGCATCACTGAAAAGAGAATTAAATCTTTGCACTTCTAGACTTGCTTCTTCTTTCTCACAAACTAATTCATAAATTTCAATCGCGTTGTGTTTACCTTTCACTGCAACTAAATCTAAAATTCTTACTTCTACAAAGTCTTTTACAATCGCGTATGTAGGCTCACTGATAATAATTTCTGTTCCATAGTATTTGTTTATACTTTCAAGTCTACTTGCAAGATTTACATTATCACCAATGACAGTGTAATTTAATCTATTTTCAGATCCCATATTTCCAACGATTACTTCACCTGTATGAATTCCAATTCTGTCGGTAAACGGCATTTTGCCCATACGCTCTAATTCTTGGTTTGCGAGTCGCAATACTCTTTTGTGCTCTATAGCAGAAAGGCAGGCTTGCAACGCATGATCTGTAAGTGGACTAGGTGCGCCCCAGAATGCCATGATTGCGTCCCCAATGTATTTATCTAAGGTTCCATGATGCTCGGTGATAATCTTACTCGCACTTCCCAGATACTGGCTCAGTTGCTCTACAAGCTCTTCAGGGCTTAACTTTTCAGATATAGAAGTAAAGCCTGCTATGTCAGAAAAATAAATCGTCATAGATCTTCTTTCTCCTTCTAGGATGGCTTCTTTATTGAGAGAAATTAATTCTCGGACGAGTTCATCTGGAACATATTTTTTAAAGGAGCGCAGTCCCGTACGCATCTTTGTAAATGACTGCGCCATATTATCCACTTCATACAGAAATGAACTAACCTCCGTATCAGATGTTAAATCAAACGTTTGAATTTTTCTCATTTCTGCTGATAAGAGTTGTAGTGGTTTTGAAAGTTTTTTAGAAAATTGGAATTCAAATAAAACTGCAACTGCAATTAATATTACGGACATTAATAGAATGTATTTATTATTTCTGTGAACAATGTGCATGAAATCATTTTCAGGGACAACAATTCCAATTTTCCATTCAATATCATCTTTGCGAAAAGATGTATACTTTGCAATATAATCAACGCCTTTAAAATTATATTCTAAAAAATCGATTCCTTCTTTTGGTGGTAAATCTTTTTGGGATTGATAGAAATTAAATGAGCCGGAGATAAGCGGATTTTCCATCTTATCCGCAGTAATAAGATGCAAAGATTTTTTTCCATCCTCTGCGGTTTCTTCTTTCATAATTTTTTCAAGCTCTGCTTTGTTGGCAGAGGGGATTGCCACAACCTGGTTTTTGGAATTGAGCAAAAATGCTTTACCATTTTCACCAATTTTTAATGTGCTTAAAAATTCTGAGAGCTCGGAAATACTAATATCAATTCCGATTGCTCCTATGAATTTCCCGCTTTTGTCGTAGACTGCGCGGCTACAGGTAATACCGGGTTTGCGATCGTTGAAAAAAACATAAACCTCTGTCCAGGCATGATCTTTAGCGGCAAGCGCTTCTTTGTACCAAGGACGTAGTTTAGGATTAAATGCCTCTTCGGTAGGAAGAGTTTCATCTTCGAAATGTTCCACTTTCCCCCATTCTTCTTTTTCATGATCCCAGATTATTTTTGCTTTTTTTCCTTTACGAATAATTCTTTGAATGCTAAAACTATGGTCGGGCATTTCTTTTGCCATGATGAAATTTCCATTTTCATCCCCATAATACATGCTTAGAAATTGTTTGTTGGTTTGAACGATTCCTTTAAAATATTTTTCGAGAAGCTTGACTTTTTTAATTTTAACAAGTCCACTCTCCATAAAATTTTCATTCATATGGGTGTTTAAAACTGCTGCATCTAAATAATAAACGGTCTTATCAATGACATGCTCGGTCGCCTTATCCATCAAGCTATCAACCAGAAATTTGACCGAATTTTTGCTACCTATATAAGATACAAAACTCACTAAACCACCAAATAAAAGAACCCCAATGGTCGAAAAGGTGACAATACTAAAACGAACGCTTAACTTATACTTTGACATAGCAAACAACAAATCCCCTCGTTTTTGTATACTTTATCATTACTCTTAAGAGCAAGTGATTTATTCTTAGGTCTTGGTTTTATTCGAGAATGGAATTGAACCGTTGCAGTTCTAGTTTTAAACTTGCAAGGAGCATGGAATTATTTTTTTTAGATTTATGATTTGGATGCGCTTTTCTTTATTTTTAATATGCCTTTCTTTTAACCTAAAAGCTTCTCCGGTGCATTTTATATTTGAAGAATCAAGTGAATTAAAGAAGAGAGTAAGTGCTTGTGACGAATTTGAAAAGAAAAAAGGATTTCAATTCAAAGAAAGACATTTTGATCCGAGAGAGTATGAGCGTGCAAGCCAGGAAATTGCCCAGGCTGCGAAGAGTAGCGGAAGACAGAGAGTTACACAAATAAAATGCATTTTAAAAGTAGAGGTATCTGAATCTGACAAAGAAATTTTAAAAAAGAGCTTTGAACTTTATAAAGAAAATTTTATGGGTTTTTTAGAATACTATAACCGTTGGATTTTTTCTTTAGACAAGACAAACTTAATGACTCCCATGGATAAAAAACTTACTTCCGAACTAATTACTCTTAAGTATGATTTGTATAATCTACTTCATCTGAAAACATCGGATATGCTTTTTTCTAAAGATATTTTGGATAAGCAGGAATTAGAAGGGATTGAAGAGCAAATAACATCCATTTACCTCTCAATCCTGAGAGGTAACTTTGAATACTATAATACAATCACGCCTGAGCTACGAAAAGAAATCTTTAAGCGGATAACGGACTAAAGCCCCTTAGCAACTTCTAAAACGTCTTTAATTCTTCTGTCCATTTTCTTTGACTTTGGTTTGTAGATTACGTATTGTTTGCCGTGAAATTCTATTTTAGATTTTAAATCATTTCTTTCTGTTACCTGACTCATGGATTCCCGGTTTGGTAAATCTCTTAGTTTTTCAAAGTAGAGTAAAATTGCCAGGGTTTGAATTTTATAATCCTGGTGGCGAATCTTCAATGCCTTTTCCATATTCTCTTGCGCCTTACTGAGATATTCCTCTTGCTTCTTTCGAATTAATCCTTTCTCGATAGCCATTTTTTCATCTTCGTCGATCTTAGGTTGCGAATCTCTTGTTTTTAGAAAGTATAGAAAATAAGAATAGGAAACAGAATAATACGAATCATAATTAGAAGCACTCATTCGCAAAGCTTCTTTGGATACTTCAATGCATGTGTCTAAATCAGTAGTGAGATTGGTATTCTTATAGGCTTCCGTCTCAAAGCGGTTCAATAAATACTTCGTATAGTCTTGGAAAAATTGATGCCTCTCGTGCTTATCTAGGAACTTATCCCGATTATTCCATGCAATTTTGTATTCATAACCAGCGGATACATTTCCTTCGCCGGTAGTTGTATGGAGTCTACCTAGAGCATAATGGGACTCAGGATAATTCTTATCCATTTTGATAGATTTTTTATAATATGAGATTGCATTTGCAATATCTCCCTTCGCTACAAAGTAATCTCCTTGTTTTTTTAATACAATTGCATCTTCTAGACTTTCTGATTCAATTGGCATTGCAACCGTCATTACTTTATTGTCGATTAATCGCAAGTAACCTTCTCCTCTAAGCTGTTGCCCAAAAAACGAAGTATTAAAAATGGAGACAACCTTGATTTGCCCCACAACGTTTCCATCTTTGTAGGAGATATGGTCAGGATTTTTTTCGATTAAGTATAGAGTCTGTCCGACACGAATTCCTGGATTGTGGAGAACTTTTACAGTCAACATATCAGGTCTTAGATCTACGCCAATTTGCATCAGGTCTTTGTCTATTTTGTTATTATCATCAATCATGGATGCTTTATCGATGCTAACGGTCTCACCTATAATTACCATCTTGGAATAGTTCCCGGTTCCAGTATCACGAAACGCGTAAACAATTTTATCTTCACGGCTAACGGGAAAAAGGGAATTGGAAAGGATTAAGAATAAAGTAAATGTTAAATTTTTCATAGTAGGCATCATGTTAAACTCTAATAATTATCGGCGTTGAAAGGAATCTGGAACATAATGTTATTTTCAAAAAGAAAATATCTGTATATTCTTTTCGCACAAATAATCTTATCGTGAATAAATATTTCAATTGACTATTATAAATGCATGCCTATAGTTGCATATTCGTTTCATACCTTTATAGTTTAGGATGTATTATGGAAAACACTCCGGAAAATCTGCCTGATAAAGTCAGGACAATGGTTG
>JANMOF010000546.1:0-6426 GCA_031368925.1 Leptospiraceae bacterium | reverse complement strand
GGAGTTTTATTCCAACTCCTTAGTTCTTTTAAAATTTCCAATCCATCTGCATCAGGCAGGCTTAAATCAAGCACGATAATATCAGGTCTTACCATAGCGACTTGGACTAATCCATCTTTGCCGGTACTTGCTTCTTCTACTTTGTATCCATGCGACTCGAGACTAATACGAAGTAACCTACGTATTTGAACTTCATCGTCAATGACAAGTATTATAGCGCCTTCTTTCATTTTTCTAATTCTTCATCCAGTGGATAGGGAAACGTGATTACTGGCAACCGAATAATAAATCTTGCACCGCCTTCTGGAATATTTTCGGCTAAAATTTTTCCTCCATGAATTTCCACAAGCCCCTTACAAATGGAAAGCCCTAAACCTATTCCTGATTTGTTATATTTCCCCTGATAAAATTTATCGAAAATTCTATCAGTATCAATGCCGACAAATCCTGGTCCATTGTCTTCAATCATGATTGTTAAATCTGTTCTCGGAATCGTAACACGAATTATTATTTTTGTATTACTAGGAGTATGAATGATTGCATTGTAGAGCAAATTCGAAATTACCTGCTCCATTAAAACAAAATCAATTCGAACAAGTGGAAGGGAATCAGAAATTTCTAGTTTAATTTCCTTTCCACTTAATTCATGCTCCAATCTTTTTAGAACAACAGAAATTAAATCCTGAATATCATGCCATTCCAGATTTAATTTTATCATTCCCGATTCTAAGCGACTCATATCTAGAAGATTATCTACAAGACGGTTTAATTTTTCATAGGCAGTATGGATTTCATTTAAAAGGGAGTGATTTATCTCCTCAGAATTTTTACCATCTAACAACAAGTTGACGGAACCACGAATGGCAGTGAGGGGAGTTCTAAATTCATGAGAGACTGAATTCAAAAGTATTTTATACAGCCTCTCTGATTCTTCTAGCATCAAGGCTCTCTGCTTGGTCTTACCTAAATAAATTCTCTCAATCGCAATCGCAATCTGACTCGTAAATGTTTGCAGCAATGCTTCTTTATCGAGGGTTAACTTCTCGTTATCCTTTATAACAAGCCCGATCACACCGATTGCATTTCCTGCTGTTAGCAAGGGAATATAATATCCTTCCGAAAGTGGAAGTGTATCTGTAAATCGTCCTGCCGGCTTTTTATTTTTAAAAGTCCAGAGTGCTACGGCTTTTTCTTTTTCTGTTAAGACTAAATTACTATCTTCATGCACTTCATTCGATAGATTTTCTTTTTCATCTTTTAGGAGAATACAACACTTAGCCTCTAAGGACTCATCAATGAAACTAACCGTTGCTTTTACGATATCTTTCATGCTATGAGATTTCGCCAAAAGTTGAGAGAAATTATACAGAGAAACAATTCGTCCTTCTCGCAATCGTATGGCTGACTCCTTTGTGCGCAAACGGTTTGTTAGACTACCTAGAATCGTTGCGATAAAAAAGTATACGATAAACATCATCCCATCTTCGAGTTTATCAATATAAAAAGTAAATCGCGGAGGAATAAATAGAAAATTCCATAGGCAAGCACTGAGTCCTGCTGAAATTAAAACAGGTCCTCTACCAATAAACAAAGCAAGTCCGGTAACGACAAATAATAAAATTAAGGCTATTGTCCAGTATCCGGTAAATGGAAGCAAAAATAAACAACCAATGGTTACAAGAAAAATAGTTCCAATGCCGAGAAGATACTGATTTGTATTGGAAGAAAAATCTAGGAGTAAGGAAAGGTTTAAAAATTCTTTCGTTTCTATTTTCTCTGGAATAATATTGATATTGATGTTTTCTGATTTACGAATGAGTTCGTTTGTAATGGAGCGATTTAAAAATATCCTGCTTAAAAATCTTTCCTTTGTCTTTCCAATTACAATTTGTGTAATTTTATTTTGACGAGATAATTTTAATATACCGCTAACTACATTTTCATCTTGAATTGTAACAATTTCTGCACCAAGTTCACGAGCGAGAGAAATATCTTTTGAAATTTGTAGTCTCTCTTTTTCTTGGAGCTTTCTACCGGTATCTATATAGGCAACCATCCAAGGACTTTGGAGGTTAAAAGAAATTCTTTTTGCACATCGGATTAAATTTTCAGAATTTGCATTAGCCCCAATCGCTACGAGGATTCTTTCGGATAATTGGTATTTATCCCCAGTGCTTAATAGTTTTAATTCTCTATCTACTAGCTTACTTGTAAAGCTTAAAGACATTTCCCGAAGCGCAGTGAGGTTTGTTTTTTGGAAAAAGGATTTTAGCGCAGTTTCTACTTTATCCTTTGCATAGATTTTTCCATCCGTTAGTCTTTTTAAAAGATCATCTGGAACTAAGTCGATTAACTCTACCTCGTTTGCAATTTCTAAAATAGAATCAGGAATTCTTTCCCAGATTTTTATATTTGTAATTGACTCTACAATATCAGCCCTGCTTTCTAGATGCTGAATATTGAGTGTGGTATATACGTCTATGCCGTTGTCTAGAATTTCCATTACATCCTGGTAGCGTTTCGGATGACGCATTCCTGGAGTATTGGAGTGAGCTAGCTCATCGACTAAAACTAATTTTGGTTTTCGAAGAAGAATTGCATCAATATCCATTTCTTCCACGGAAACATTTTTGTAAGAAATAGATTTTCTAGGAATAGCAGGAAGTCCCTGCACTAGAGACTTCGTATAATTACGATTATGCGTTTCGACATAACCTATTACAATATCAACACCTTCTGAATATAGGCGTTGTCCGTTCTTTAGCATCTCGCATGTTTTTCCTACACCGGCTGCCATTCCGAAGAAAATTTTGAGTTTACCCTTATTATCTTTGGTTTCTTCTTTTTGAATATCTGCAAGTAATCGGTCAGGGTCTTTTTTATCAGAATCTTCTTCATTCATTTCATTTTATCTAAAGATAAATTTAATAGTAATACGTTTATTCTTTCTTCTCCTAGAATTCTATAATCTCGATGCTCGATTTTTTGTTCTACTAGTTTTTCTAGATTCAGTGTTTGCTCTGGAGAAAAATTTCTAACTTTTGCAATTCTTGGTATTTGGAATTTAGCTGCTTGCGGACTGATATGTGGATCAAGTCCGCTCCCAGAGGCAAATATAAGATCAGACGGATAATCCTTATTTTCCGCAACCTCAAATTCTTTTAGCTTTTCTTTTCTTTCTTTGATTGCATTTTGTAAATCCTTATTCGTCATACCTTGGTTAGATGCACCTGACGGATTCGCGTTGTAACTAACAGTCGATGGTCTGCCATGAAAATACTTTTCTGATTTAAAATCTTGTCCTATGAGAGATGAACCAACTAAATTGCCATTCAAATAAACTAGTGACCCTTGCGATTTTTCTTTGAAAAATAAATTGGCAATTCCTGTAATCAAAAGTGGATAGATGATTCCAGTTAGAATTGTGAATGTTAAAAATAATCGTACTGCTTGCATAAAATTCTCCTTTATATTAATTTATATGTCATCCCCGAGTTCTTTTGTCGGGGATCTCAACTTATAGAGATTCCCAACAGAAAATTTTGGGAATGACAGCTTGTTTCCCTTTCTAATATTACTTAAAATCCTTACATCCAATTGCATTTAAACTAAATGCAAAAACTGAATTAGAATATCAATCAGCTTAATTCCGATGAAGGGAACTAAGAGTCCGCCAAGTCCATACAAAGTTAAATTTCGCAGCAAAATGGCATTAGCCCCAATTGGTCGATAAGCGACACCGCGTAGTGCAAGCGGAATTAGTGCGATGATAATTAAAGCGTTGAATATGATTGCGCTAAGGATTGCACTTTCCGGTGAATGCAAATTCATGATGTTAAATACCGATAAAGGACCTGGCTTTCCATTAGCCCCATAGAGGCTTGCGAATAACGCCGGTAAGATGGCAAAATACTTTGCAATATCATTTGCAATGCTAAACGTAGTAAGTGAACCCCTAGTCATTAGAAGTTGTTTTCCAATTTCTACAATTTCAATTAGCTTGGTTGGATTGCTGTCGAGGTCAATCATATTACCCGCTTCTCTCGCAGTTTGAGTTCCTGTATTCATTGCGACTCCTACATCTGCTTGGGCTAATGCAGGTGCGTCGTTTGTTCCATCTCCGATCATTGCTATGAGTCTACCACCTGTTTGCTCCTCACGAATTCGTTTTAGTTTTGTTTCCGGTGTTGCCTCTGCAATAAAATCATCGACACCAGCCTCTGCTGCAATCGCTGCTGCTGTGAGAGAATTATCACCAGTAATCATAATTGTTTTAATTCCCATTGTTCGAAGTTGCGCAAACCTTTCCTTAATCCCTCCTTTTACAATATCTTTTAATTGAATTACACCTACAACTTCTCCCCCGACAGCGACGACTAAAGGCGTTCCTCCTTCACGTGCGATTAGGTTTACAATATCAGCTACCTCATGCGGATATTCTCCACCGAGTCCTACCACATAATTTTGAATAGCCTCACTTGCCCCTTTCCGAATTTGAATTCCCGCCTTGCCATCAATGGAAGGGAAGTCAACTCCACTCATTTTTGTCTTGGCAGTAAATGGAATAAATTTTCCACCTAATTCAGAGAGGTTTCTTTCTCTTAGCCCGTATCTCTCTTTTACTAAAATAATAATCGACCTGCCTTCTGGTGTCTCGTCAGAGAAAGAGGCAAGTTGTGCGGCAGATGCTAATTTTTCTTCCGACATACCAGGAGCCGGAATTAGGTTTGTTGCCATTCGATTGCCGAGAGTTATCGTCCCTGTTTTATCAAGCAATAGCACATCAATATCACCTGCGGCTTCGATGGATCTGCCGCTCTTTGCAATTACATTTCGTCGCATGAGTCTATCCATCCCGCTAATTCCAATAGCACTTAGAAGTCCGCCAATTGTAGTAGGGATTAAACAAACTAATAAAGCAATTAATACTGGAACGGTTAATATCGAGTTGGCACTGCTGCCTGATTCTTTATAGCTATATATTGTAAACGGGTATAAGCTCATCACTGAAAAGAGGAATACAAGCGTTAGGCTCGAAAGTAAAATCGTTAAAGCGATTTCATTCGGAGTTTTTTGACGGGATGCTCCTTCTACGAGTGCAATCATTTTATCTATAAAAGTTTTTCCTGGCTCGGAGGTAATTTCAATGATGATGCGATCACTTAAAACTTTGGTTCCACCAGTGACAGCACTTCTATCTCCACCACTCTCTCGAATTACGGGAGCCGATTCACCAGTAATCGCTGATTCATCTACACTTGCTATACCTTCTACTACTTCTCCATCTCCAGGAATCACATCGCCTGTTTCGCAGATTACTCTATCTCCTTTTTTTAAATCGGCGGATAATACTGATTTCTCTTTTTCTCCAATCCAAAGTCTTGCAGTTGTTTGGGATCTTGTTTTGCGGAGACTATCTGCTCTTGCTTTTCCTCTTCCCTCTGCGAGTGCTTCTGCGAAGTTGGCGAATAGAATCGTAACCCAAAGCCAGAATGTTATCTGAATGGTAAAACCAGCATTAGCCCCTAGAAATAATTCCTTAAGCATAATTAAACTTGATAAAATAGCCCCTACGAACACAACGAACATCACAGGGTTTCTTAATTGCTCTTTAAAATTAAGTTTCTTGAAGGAAGCAATGCAAGCATCTTGAAAAATTTTCCTATCGAATGATTGAAATTTCTTACTCATAAGTATCTCCTAGAATGAATGTCCAGCGGTTAAAAGAAAATGTTCGAGTATCGGTCCCAATAGAAGCGCAGGAAAAAAAGTTAGAGCGCCAACGATTAGAATAATCGAAATTAATAGAACCATGAACAGTGGTCTATCTGTTTGGAATGTTCCTGAGGAAGCAGGTGTTTGCTTCTTGACGGCAATGCTACCTGCAATTGCAAGAATTGGAATAATAACTCCAAACCTACCGGCTAACATGCAGAATCCCAATGAGAGGTTGTAGTAATTTGTATTAGCGTTTAATCCTGCGAATGCGCTACCGTTGTTTCCAGAGGCAGAGGAAAATGCATATAGAATTTCAGTTAAGCCATGCGGACCTAAATTATTTCGAGAACTTAATCCCACTTCCATCAAAACTGAAATCCCTGAGAAAAATAAAATGCAGATAGAAGGAAGTAATACTCCAAGCATGGCAAACTTGATTTCCCTTGCTTCAATTTTTTTGCCTAAGTATTCGGGAGTTCTACCGACCATTAAGCCTGCAATGAATACAGTTAGAATTACAAATAAAATCATCATTGGCTACCGCTTCTACGCCAAGTGGATCGAAACCCGGGTATTCGTTGCCAACACCCAAAGGGCCACGCCGGCCGAGCGTCTGAATAACGGCCGGGACTTCCTCCCCACGCATCGCTGGGTGGTGTTCGGCTCCCACTTTGCGGCCATCGCAGGTGCCGGCCCGCTGGTTGGGCC
>JANMOF010000524.1:0-6673 GCA_031368925.1 Leptospiraceae bacterium | reverse complement strand
CTCTAAAGCTGCAAGGCAACAATCAATTGCATGCGTTGTATTTCGCTTCGGAATTCCACCTGCACACATATAACTATCGCCTATCGTTTTTAGTTTTTCTAAATTAAATCTCTCACTTATCTTATCAAACTGAACAAAACAAGCATCTAGATCTTTGATGAGTTCTTGTGGAGTTAAGGTTTCGGCAATCGTAGTAAATCCTTTGAAGTCTGTAAACATCACACTTACATCTTCAAATAACACAGGCTCTGCGAAACCTTTTTCTTTTAGCTCCGCCGCTACGTCTTTTGGGAGGATATTTAGGAGTAACTTCTCGGATTTTTGGCGTTCTCTCTCCACTACTTCAAGAAGACTGGCTCCATGAATGACACCTGCTATCTGTTCACAGAAAATACTAATTCTTCTGATATCATCTTTTGTTAGAGAAAGTTTATTCGAATAATGGGAAAAGTCCATTGTGCCAATGACCTCATTTTGAATGATTAGAGGCACGATCAGGAGAGATTCGAATCCGAGTAGCTCTTTGATTGTATTTTCTGCCTGAGAATCAGATTTCCTTCTTTTCATTCCATGAACGAAAAAATGACGCTGACTTTTGCATACAGTTGCATGAAGCCCTTTTCCATCAGAAACAGGGATTTTCATTTTATAAAATTCCTTAATATCTATCTCTGATATATTTTCCGAAAAAGTTCCTTTATAAGGATAAAGTGAAGTTTTGTCCCTATCCATTCTCCATAGCAAATAATGCCCTATATTAAAATTTTCTGCTATATAGCTTCCAATAAGATTCAATACCTCATCCAGATTAAAATTTTCATTGATTCTCTTAGCGAATTCATTTAGCTTTTCGACTTCCTGTTTTTGAATCTCTGCATCCTTTTTTGCTCTCTCCGCTTCTTCATACAGATAAGAATTATTTACGGCTAATGCTAATTGTTCACAAAGGGATTCTACAAATCGAATTTCATCTTTACTTAGTTTTTTCATTCCTCCTAACTTGTTGATATGCATAATTCCGATAACTTCTTCATTTACTAATAGCGGAATCTGAAATACGGAATCTAATTGAAAATCCTTTTCATACATTTTATCTAAGTCTGTCTTCTTATCTTCTTGAATTTTTTTAATATTTCTGAGATACAAAGTTTTTTTATTGGTATATAACAAATAGGCGCTGCCGGATTCAGGTGTTAGCGGAACTCTATTCTTACTGTATTTTTTTATTAAACCACTGTCCGTTCCTGAAATACATCTTGTAAACAATTCATTCTTCGCCTTGTCCATCAATTGAAGTATAAAGATATCGGTGTCTATTCTATTAGAAAGATTTTCCACTGCATGGCTAAATATTAAATCTAAGTTACTGGAAGAATTAATCACTTTAGAAAATTCATTCAGAAATTCAATTTGTGATTTTGCTTTTTCTGCATCTTCTCTAGCAACTATTGCTTTCTCTTTTTCGATATTAGCAATTCCTTTTGCTTCTTCGGTTTGTTTTAAAAGTTGTGCGTTATAAATCACACCTGCAATTTGATTTGAGAATCGAACTAATTTTTCGATTTGGTCATGGTTTAGCTCTAATAGTTTATCGAAGATGGAAAGACATACAATTCCAATCACTTCGTTTTGCAGGATTAATGGAATTTGCAAAAGGGATTTAAGTTTTCCTTTCATTATTATTTTAAAATCTATTTTACTAGTTGAATAAGTTTTTCTATTGAACCCATTGATTAAGGTTTTTGTTTTAATATCACCAGTCGATATATCGGCAACATAGAAAGGAATGGCATTAGTATAAGTTTGGTAAAGTGTTCCAAGTTTTTCATCTAACGTTAGATGAAAATTATTAAAGAAATCAATATCGAAAGTAATTCCCTCTTTATAAACAGTTGTGCTTATATCGGCATACAGTTCTTTTTTATTTTTGTCTACTAGTAGAACCCACAAATTAGTAAATCCAAATGTCCTATTTAGATAAGAATATATTTCATTAAATATAGTTGTAATATCCGAGGTCGAGTTAATTAGTTTTGTAAATTCGTTTAGCTTTTCGACTTCCTCTTTCGCTGTTTCAGCATCTAACTTAGCAACTAACGCTTTTTCTTTTTCTTCTTGAACTTGTGTGAATAAAGTTGCACCTTGAATAACGCCGGCAAGCTGTTCGGCTAATAAAGATAATTCGGTGATTTCTTCTTCTCTAAGTCCGAGCGGTTCTAAACTAAAAAAATCAAGGGCTCCTATTGGATTATTTTGTAGTATGATAGGAAGAGTGATAAAGGATTTGTGTTTGAGAACACCCTGTATCGCTCTACCTATTTTTGTTGTGACCTGGGTTTCGGCATCGGGTATAAAAATTGGAGTCTTTAAAGCCAATGCTCTAGAATGAATGCTATCCATACTTTTTTCTGTCACAGAAAGAAAACTAGAGCTAATTATCTTTTTGTGCTCTGGAGTAACGTAATCAGGAAAAACTGCATTTGCGAATTTCAAAACATTCTCTTTTGGGTCTAGTGTAAATAAACTATAATACGGTAAATGATAATTATCCTTAACATAAGAAAGAATAATTTTCATTATTTCTTCCAAATCAGAGGTTTCATTAACCTTTTTGATTAATAAATTCAAGTCTTCCGTTTTCTTTTTTGCTTTTTCGACTTCTAACTTTGCGATTACACTAATTCCACGTTCTATTTCTGCTTCGATTCTGGCTAAATCCGCTTGTGTTTTAGCTACTTCTACTTGTTGCAGTAAATGAATCGTATCCACAGTTCCAGCGATTTGAGAGCAGAGATTAGCGATCATAGAAATTTCTTTTTTGGAAAGTTTCATTTCCTTGTCAAAATTAGAAAAGGAAAATACCCCTACACATTCTTCTTTTCGAACGAGTGGAACTTGTAAAAAGGAAGTAAAGGAAAGTTTTTTTACCATTTCGCTATCAATTTCATATTCGAATTTAGGAATTTTACTTAGATAGAATGGTTTTTTTCTTTGGAAAGTTTTATATGTCATTCCTCCTTCGTTTTCCTGCATGGGAATTTTTTTATTCATCAGGTATTCGTATTTATCCGCTGGTAATTTATTATAGCTATAAGCCTTATAGGCATATAAATACTCTCTTTTTTCATCGGGTAAAAAAAGCCAGGTGCCGGTAATTCCAAATTTATGATAAAAGTATTTTGAAATTTCCGTGAAGATACTGTTTAAGTCAGAAAGGGAATTTACAAGATGGGAAAAAGTATTTATGTCTTCAATTTCTTTTTTGGTTTCTTCTAAATCTTTAGTTCGTTCTTGGATTTTTAGCTCTAAATTTTGCGTTAGTGCGGATAGCTCTAAAGAGGTTTCTTCCAAACGACTGGATTTTTGTTCTAATTCAGTGGATAGTTTTTCAGCTTGATTAAATGATCTGGAAAATCGCATAGAAAGCATAATGGATTGAAAGAAAGTAAAGCCTAAAAGACATTGTGGAAATATATTGCCCGTAGATAATATATTACGATTATATAATATATCATTCACAACTCCAATTATGATAATTAAACATCCAACAAAAATAGTTTTGCTACCTTCTCTTTTTCGAAAAATTGCAAATCCGATTATGAAGAGAAAGTATAATAAACTAAATAATGTAAGGATTTGATAAGCATTGACAGTCCGGGTAAAAATTTCGGTTGATGTTACGATTACAGAAATAGCAAATAAAATTCCAACCGCCCATATAAATTTTAGAATTTTCTCTTTAACTTCTCTAGGAAAAATTGTATAGAGGAAATGAGAAAAGATAGGAACCGCCAAATAGAAACTAATATATTCGATTTTAATTAATAGTTGAAACGGAATTTCTGGAAAAATAGTAGTGAGATATTTTTCTCCCGTGCTCAGTAATCGCACAACAATAATAAAACAATATATTCCGAAAAGAAGCGGAGACTTATCCTGCTTTCGTTGGATATAAATTACAAGATGGTAAAGTCCCATGATTAGAATGCTTCCAGATAAAAATATATCCAGAAATAGATTCTTATCTCTAATTTCTCTGACCGCTTTTTCTTTTCCAATATTTATCGGCAGCCATAGACCACCTTTGCTATAATGAAAATTAGAAACGTGAAGTAAAATTTCGAGCTCTTCTTTGGAATTGTGTATCGAACTAATGACGGAAAGAGATTGTGGAATACTTGTCTCTTTGTCTTTGCCTACACTTCCGTTAGATGCAAACTTTTCTCCATTCACATACATTGTATAAGCTGTCGAAGTATTTAGAATTTTAAATGCCAAGGAAGTATTCAATTTCGGAAGCAGAATTCGCAGACGATAGGTGGCATATCCATTGCTATCAACCTGTTTGCCATTAGCCTTGAAAGAATTCCAATTTCCGGGAACTGGGATGTAATGAGGAATGGGCAATGTGGAATGAGGAATTGAAGAGGAGGAAATGTTTTTTTCATTCCGCATTCCTAATTCCGCATTCTGCATTGGGCGGGATTCGGGCGGAACAAACTCTTTCCAATAAAATTCCCATTCACCGTCAAGATTGATTGTGCCATCTTTCTCAAAGTCCCATGGTTCGGCGGAGTTTATACTGAGCATCGTCGAAGTGCTCACCAAGCGACTATTTAGTTCACTGGGCATAGAAGGCTGGTTGGTGAGCGCAGTCGAACCACGCAAATTCAAAACACCCTTAACAGCCTTAGGTGGAATTTTCTTTGGGTTTTGTGGGTTACACGAAAAAAGAAAAAGTATTACAAACAGAAGTAGACTGTAAATAAGACGGTTCATGATAGCAGTTGACAACGCTGTCAGAATTAAGTTTTTTTTGCAATATGTTTTAGATAATTTATTGGGAAAACTGTATTTTTATCCTTAAATAGCAATAAAAGATTACCACCGAGGACACCGATAACGGAACGATAAAAGATACGATGGATTTTTGCTTAGGGTATATGGTGTTTGGAAACATGCGACTAAAAGACGAACGTGATGAAACGAACGGGAATATCATAAGCCAAAGCATAATCGGCATTTATCGGTGGTATTCTTTAAAAGCCATTACTTGTTTGACAAAATTTCCAAAATGCAAAACTCTGAAACTGTGAAAAAATCACATCTTTGTTCTTTCCGAAGCTAGCCTACGATTCATCCCTTTTTTTCTTCCTGCCCTTTATTACCGGCTTATCTTCCTTAACCACAGGAGCAGAATCTTGCGCATCTATCTTTTGTGAAACCACCTCATTTTCTTGCTTTGGCAAAATACTGTCTTCTACCTCTAAACTCTTCTTACCCACATTTCTCTTTTGATTTACAAATGCAAGCACCCGCTTTCCAAAAAAGTATCCATCTAAGTTTGCCATATAAAACGCTGGAATTAAAATAAGCGTAATAAAAGTCGAAACGATAATTCCATAAGCTAAAGCAAGCACCATCGGCTCAATAAATGGATCGGCTCCTCCAATCCCGTAGGCTGTGGGTAATAGTCCGAAAACGGTAGTAGCTGTTGTAATCACAATCGGTCTTAGTCTTCTAGAGGCTCCTTCTATAATATCGTCAATCAAACTAAGCAACTAAACCTTTCCGTAATCGCCATTTTATCGACCACTAGCTTATTGATAAATTCTACCATCATGATAGAATTATTTACAACAATTCCTGAAAGCCCGATGACTCCAATTAAACCCAGGAAAGAAAAGGGTCTTCCATGAAAATAAAATGACCAGATAACACCGATTAACCCAAACGGAATTGCAAGCAGTACAATCGTCGGTTGTGATAAAGATCCAAAGAGTAAAGTGATTACGAGGTAAATAGCAATAATCCCCCCGATGAACGCAAAAAGAAGCGATTTAACTGACTCTTTTGACTTCTCTGCTTCTCCTCCGTAAGAAAAACTTACACCAGGATAATCCTTAAGCTCAGGATTAAATTTTTTAATCACAGCATCAATGACTTGTTGTGGAACTGTTGTGACGGTAGTCTGCGCGGAAACGGTAGTAGTCACATCTCCTTCCGTGTGATGAATCGCTGTCTCTGCACGCACTCTTGAAAGTTTTGCAAAAGATTTTATAGGAACTAATTTTCCTTCGCGGTTTCTAATCTGTAACCCCAATACGTTACGCACATCCTGTCTATGCTCGGAAGGAAAGCGAACGCGGATATCTATCTCTTCATTGCTCTTTACAACAGAAGTTGCCCTTACCCCGTCAAATGCAATACGAAGAGTATTCGCTACATCTTTTACTGTAAGACCTGTTACGCCTAATGTTTCATAGTTGATGTCTAATTTATATTCTTCGCGTCCTAATTTCGCGTTGGAGGTAACGTCTGTAACCCCGGAAGTATTTTTTAGTTCCTCCATGATTTTACCAACAAACATAGCCCTATGCTCGTCGTTATCCGAATGCACATGCAGTTCAATTGGTTTGCCGGCTGGAGGTCCCGGCTTTTGTACTTCGAAGCGCATTTCCTTTGCACTCTTAACATTTGCTACAACCTTCTCTTTTAATTCACTCATTACAATTCCCGCTTCTCTTTTTCGTTTAGAAGAAGGAACTAACGTCACTTGGATGTAAGCAAGGTATTCCTCACCGCCAACTGGCATCGCAAGTTCATTTGAATTCTGTGTTCCTATCTTTGCTGTGTAAAATGCAATTTCACTTTCTGGAATTTCTTTGATATA
>JANMOF010000492.1:0-37556 GCA_031368925.1 Leptospiraceae bacterium | reverse complement strand
CTCGAACCCATCTTTGAAGTATTAGAGAACCCACACCTTGTCTATCTTTGGTGCATCGTCTTCTTAGAGCGTGTCTTAGAATATGTTTTTCTATGAATAAAAGTCAAGCTCCAAGAGCCTCAAATATCCTTTTCATACAGGCTCTTATACGAAGGTTATAGAAATCTTATTGGTTGGTAGGTAACGTTGTTACCCGCACTAACGCTAAATTGTATAAAAAGTAAAGCTTTGGATGCTTACACCGGAATAAATATAACAATGGAAGACAAATTGGCTTTTGCGGTTGGTAGCGGATTATCAAACTAACTCAGTGAAGAATGATTGCTTGCTCCAAAAAAGAGTTATTTTTCAATTGACTTCTTCCTGATAATGTCTAATCTTTTAGTATGGAAACAATTGCAGTCATTAGTTCAATTCTTGGAATAGCAGGATGTATGTATGTTTTATATAGCATATTTATAAAGTCTGTATCTAGAGAAATTTTAAAAGAAATCAACAAGAGTAAGTAAGTTTGGATAAAACAGAAAAAATTCTTGTTCTTTTAGTTTGTCTTGACCTTGCAGTTCTTACTTATTTCCTCCTATTACATAAAGACTTTTCTATCTATGAGCGTGCAATACAGAGTATCCTCGGTTTTTTCGGAATCTACCTTGCCCTCTACCAATTTTGGAGAGAAAATAAAAAATAGATTTTTTTGAATAAACTTTATGAGAATTGAATACTTATTAGTGACTAAAAAAGAAGAAGATTTCGGTACTTTCAATGTTTGATTTGACTGGAGTTTCATTGCAATTTAAAGATAGTAGAGTCGAACACCGATTAGCCGAGGAGGGTTTGATTGACTGTGAAATTTTTCATAGTCCAATCCAAAGCTGGCTATTCTTAGTAGGCATTTTATCTATTGCATCGCTCACCGCAGATGGTGGAATTTTGATGTTACTTTGGAAATACCCTTTTTATACGATCCCATGTATCTCTGTATCATACCTTTTTGCTGCATTTTCTAATAATAGCTTTGCTTTTACATCCGAAAAGCTAATCGTTATTAATCCTAACTTCCCATTTCAAAGATTGATCAGTTACGATTTAAAGAACATTACCCAAATTAAAATAGATAAATCAAAGCACTTAGTATATTTATCATGGCTTTTTTGCATAAGCACTACGAATTATGTAGAGGTATATACAAAAAATAAAGTAAACCGATTCTATTGCAGTGGACTTGATGTTGATTGCTATGATGAAAATTGGACTGAAAAAACTTTAGATGATTTATACTCGACTGCTTTATCTAATGAAATAAAAGTTATTTTTAACTTAAATTAGAAATAAAAAATTCCTTTACTTCTAGCGGCACTTCGATACTAAATTTTTGTTATTCAACAAAAATTTCACTCGCTATCGCTAGTGACCGACCCTTTACCTTTAGCAAACCTTTTATTCACTCTCTGTGTCTCAGTGCCGCCGCCTGTGGTGAGCCTAGTCGAACCGTGGCAAATGAGTTTTCCGCAAAATCAATATTATCCCCACTACTGTAATCGGAATAGCGAGCAAATTCAAATTTACCCAGCCGAGGGCTTCGTGTAGTTTGCCGGAGGAGGCGATGGAGAGGGCGGCGAAGGCAGTGACGATAAAATCATTTAGAGCCTGGGCTTTGGGTTGGTCTTCGACGTGAATCTGGTAAGACAAAAGAGTAGTAGCCCCTACATATAAAAAATTCCAACCGATGCCTAGAAGAATGAGCGAATAAGCAAAATGCAAATAGGTGTGATCTAGAAAATTAACGAAGGCACAGAGTAAAAATAAAATTCCACCTGCTAACATGATTTTCCTATCACCGAAACGCTTAATGAGACTTCCTGTAAAGAAAGAAGGCACAAACATTCCGAGGACATGAAATTGAATGATGCGGGTAATATCATTCATCTCGAAATGGTGATGCTTCATGCCGAGAGGAGTTGCAGTCATAATCATTACCATTACAATATAGGCAATGCTACCAAGCACGATGATTTTTAAAAGAGGAGTTTTAAGTAGTAATTCTTTGGTTGATTTACTTGTCTTCCAATTCATTGCGGCGGGTTTTCCTGTATTCAAGAAAAGAATGATTAGAATTGCCGTTGCATACAGTGGATAGAGAAGTAGAAAGCCTCCCATAAATCCAGAATCGGTTACTAGCTGTAAACCCCATTTATAGAGATTGGGTCCAACTAAAGCAGCAATGACTCCACTCGCAAGAACAAGAGAAATAGCGCGGGACTTAAATTCACGATGAGATACTTCAGCAGCGGCAAATCGAAAGTAGCTGGAAAAGGAATTTAAAAATCCCATGAAAATACTTCCCACACAAAAAATAGGAAAGCTTCTTGTTTGAAGACCGAGGATAACAAAGCTTGTTCCCACTAGCCCAAAAAATATTCCAAGTAGAAAACCGCTTTTTCGTCCAAACCTTGCCATATAAAAAGAAGCAGGAATCGTAAGCACGAGTGCCGCGATGAAATTTAATGAAATCGGTAGCGTTGATAGAGATTCACTCCCAGTTAAATCAAGCCCGATCAACGTATTCGTAGAAGTCATAAGAAGACTTCCCGATTGCACAAGTGCCTGACAGAGGAAAATGACGATTAGATTTTTATACATGAACATTGCCGTTAGCGCATTTTGCCACAGAGGCACAGAGTCACTGAGAAGAATTTTAAGAAAGTTTGTGTATCTTTATTTTCCGATTCTTTATCAATCCGTTCTAAAATGATATGCTCGAATAAAACTAATATAATCTCAAAACCTCTGCGTCTCGGTGCCTCTGTGGCAATCACTTATTCCCAGTTTGCTATTTCTACTTCTAGCTTTGCAAAAATTTCTGAGTATGCATTTGCGATTGCGCCTTCTTTTTGGACGTGAACGATTGGGTCGCCTGCTTCACCCGATTGCATGATGTCCATGGTCATAGGAATTTTTCCGAGAAGTGGGGCTTTAAAAGAATCGGCTAGTTTTTGTCCGCCACCTTCACCGAAGATAGAATATCTTTTATCAGGCATATCAGGTGGAATGAAATAACTCATATTCTCAACAACACCCAGTATAGGAATTTTCACTTGGTTGAACATTGCTCCTGCTTTAGATGCATCGAGAGTAGCAACTCCCTGCGGAGTAGTGACAATAACCGCTCCATTAAGATCAATCAATTGGGCTAGCGACAATTGCACATCACCCGTTCCAGGCGGAAGGTCAATCAGCAGATAATCAAGTTCGCCCCATACAATATCATACAGGAATTGTTCGACTGCTTTGCCGAGCATGGGACCGCGCCAAACAACGGGTTGGTTCTCATCGACTAAAAAAGAAAACGAAATAATTTTGATTCCATATTTTTCGAGAGGCCAGATTTTATCTTCTTCTGACTTGAGCGCCACACGCCCGTTAATCCCAAAAAGTTTTCCAATCGAAGGACCATAAATATCTGCATCGAGTAGACCGACTTTAAAACCTTTATTCGCAAGAGTCATTGCGAGGTTAGCGGTTACTGTAGATTTACCCACACCACCCTTTCCTGAGCCAATAGCAATTGTTCGTTTCACACCTGGAATTTTATTTCCCTCGTCAAACTTCATATTTGGATCAACATCGAACTTGATTTTTATTTTTCCTATATCGGGAAGCTTTGTCACAAACTGACGAATTTGCGCTTCTAGACCGATTTGTAATTTTCTATCCGCCGATGGAGTTTTAGCTTTGATTAAAAAACCTTCTTCGGTTTTTTCGACTCCACCAATCATTCCAAGCGATACCAAGTCTTTCTTGAGTTCTGGGTGTTTTACTTTTATGAGTTCTCTTTTAATTTCTTCTACAGTTGCCATTTTAGAATCCTTCTAATATCCATTGATTCTAAAGGGTTTTTGCCTACAAATAAAAAAGATTGAAGGAATGTTAGATTTTGCGAAAATGAGATCATGTATAAATTAAAAGATGGAACCGGCTACATTGTATTAAGCGCAATCATTGCTTTGCGTAATTATTCTTCTGACGAAGAAGGATATACCGTAATTTTAACTGGTGGGCATCCCATTCATTTAAGAGAAGATGATTATTTCTCCCTGCTTGAACACTTGGAAAAAAAATACGAATGAGTTTATTTGTAATTTATTTTCATTTTAAAGCTAATAGAATTTATTTTTCTTGAAATGAAATTAGACTCTGTTACAAATATTAACTAAACCCTCTGAATGGAACTTTGATTATATGGAAATTCAAACTGTCGAAAAAAATAATATCACCGTAATTTCTATCTCAGGAAAAATAGATCTCTACAATACCAAGGAAATCAATGAACTACTTGATAAATCTATTCGAGATGGAAGACTTCATATTATTGTAAACCTGGAGAAAGTTCCTTTTATGGACTCTTCTGGATTTGTAGGTTTGGTTACATGGACGAAGAAATTCCAGCAAGCTAATGGAAGCTTGACGATTTTGAATGTTACAGGCTTTGTCAAAAAAATTATCGAGCAAAATTCTATGCGGGCAGTTTTGCAAATCTATGATTCGGAAGACGCTGCTATCCAATCTTTTCAATCCTAAAAATTGGAATCCATTCTCACAATTAAATCAAAATTATTAGGAAAATAAAATGAAGAAGATTCTTATTATGAAAGGGTATTCAGGAAAAGATTCATTATGCGCACCACAGACTCGAATTGAGTCTTTTTTGAATGTTGTAAAAACTTTAGGCAGTAAGGAGGAGTAAATTGAAACTACTATTCACAATAATCTGTAGTATTTTAATTTTAAATTGTAGTATTCGCTCTATTAAAGAAGGCGAAACAAAAATAGAAGAACGGTTCCATAAAATATTTAAGAATTCTAAGCGTAGCAAAGCGGCAACTCTACTTGTCCACTCTGACAAATTACAGATTCACATTAAAACATCTGCGGGTTCTCTAGATAATCCAAAAATGAATGTTGTCCCCGATCAACCTTTTCATATTGCAAGCATTGGAAAATTATTTACCAGTGCTTTGATTTACCAGTTAATTGAAAGCGGCAAATTGTCCTTAGACGATTCCGTGCAAAAAATACTTGGCTCAGAAGTTTTAAAAAATCTTTTTGTTTACGAAGGAGTCGATTATTCTGAAAAAGTTACAATTTCCCATTTGCTTTCTCATACATCGGGAGTAGATGACTACTTTGAAAGTGTAGACAAGAAAAACAAATCAGTCATGGATGAAATTACAAATAACCCGGATAAGTTTTGGACTGCATTGGATTTAATAAACTTTACAAGGACTCATCAAAAGGCAGTTTCGAAACCTGGCGCAAAATTTCATTATTCCGATACGGGCTATATTTTACTCGGTCTTGTAATAGAAAAAATCACTGCTAAGAAGCTGGAAGTCGTTTTACAAGAAAAAATATTTACGCCTCTTGCCATGAAGAATACGTATATGCATTTGCGAAGCGAGCCAACCGACAAAATGAAATTACCCGTTTCTACGATAATGCTTGGGGATAAAAATGTCACAGGATTTAAAAGTATCAGCGCTGATTGGGCTGGTGGAGGATTAATTTCTACCGCAGAAGATTTACTTTTATTTCATAAAGCACTTGTTAGTGGCAAGTTGATAACAGCTAAAAACTATCTATCTCTGGCTGGAGAAAATAAATTCATGGATGGAATTTTCTACGGACAAGGGCTAATGACTATTAGATTCGGAGCTATGTCTTCCTTTATGCCAAATACTCCTGATCTATATGGACATTCGGGTCTATTGTCAACTTTGCTTTTTTATTCTCCTGAGTATGACTCGTATATTATTGCAAATCTTGGAAGTAGTGATGATGTAGGAGATAGTTTTGAAATGATGTTTTGGATTATGCAAGATTTAAAACAGATGAAGAATTTAAAAAATAATTAATGGAGATACATATGATTAACCTTGAATTTCTAAAAGCTACAAAGGAAAACTTTAACCTAAGAATTTTACTTTTTGTTTCAATTGCTTGCTTTTTTACTTCTTCTATCGGTCTTGCTGTAGATGATAGAGTTTTAAACTATAGTCCGCTCTGGCTAAAGCCATTTAAGTTTGCCGTGTCGAGCGCAATATATGCAATAACTCTAATTTACTTAACAACCCGAATTCCGAATCAGAAATTTTTAAAGGTTGCGAATTGGGTTTCATCTTATGGACTTATCATAGAGCTAATCATTATTTACCTACAAGCCTATCGTGGAAGAATGAGTCATTTTAATTTTTTGACTCTAGAAGATATGATTCTTTTTCAAGTCATGGCATTCGCAATTGTAATGGTATGGATGAGTTTATCGGTTTACATTTTTGGATTCTTTAAATTGCAAACCAACGAGGATTCCATGATCCCAGCAATTCGTATTGGACTTATTATTACTTTTATTTCTATGGGACTTGCGTTTACTATGACTAGTCCTTCCAAAGAAGATATACAAAGAGCCGAAATAAACAAAGGACCAATTGGAATTACGATGGGCTCACATAGTGTAGGCGAAACGGATGAAACAAAAAGATTGCCCTTAACTGGCTGGGCAAGAACCGGCGGCGACTTACGAATAGCCCACTTCCTCGGACTTCATGCATTGCAAATACTTCCATTGTTTGGATTTTTTATTCGCAGATTAAAATTTGATTACAAAAGCGGATTATGGATAGTAAGCGCAGTTGGATTATTCTATTTAGGATTTGTAGGGTTTACTTTACTTCAGGCGCTGAACGGAATTCCATTGGTTAAATATTAGCTAGTGGCACCGGAACCAATCTTAACTTTCTTACTAATTTGTTGTTCTAGTTTTATCGGACCTCGAATGGGTGTATATGATGGTGAGTTAAATTATTGTCCACCTACGCCTAATTGTGTTTCGTCGCAGAGTTGGAGTTGGAATCCTCTTCACAGTATCAAGCCTTATACCTATGAAGGGATTTCAAGACAAGAAGCATTTGATAAATTAAAAATCCTTTTAGATTCTAAAGAAAATGTAAGCGTGACTGCCGATCCACAAAACTTTTATATCAAAACTTTTTATTTCACAAAAGTATTTCGATTTCCAGATAAAGTCGAATTTCTATTTGACGAGAAAACTCCTACCGTGCAAATTCGATCTGCATCTGTCTTTGGGATATTCGATATTTTCCACAACAGGGTTCGATTAGAATATATCCGAAGAGAACTAGATTGGAAGTAAAGGAAATTTCAAATTCGACAAAAAAATACTTGGCATGAGAAGTATTCATTTTAATTTCTTATTAGAATTCGAATAAGGCATACGATTATGCCAATGAGGTAAAAAATGTCATCTAAACCACCTGTATTAAATACATCCAGGAAATTTTCCGATGGAATGGCTTCTGCACACAGTCTACTTATCCAGGCAAAAAATGGAGTCAAGGGAAACCAGAAGGGCGAACGTTATGCGATTCCGGCTTTCAACGTAACCACGTTTCAATCTATTAATGCAGCCGTTGCCGCAGCGGAAATGTTAGGTGCGAGCGCTATATTAGCTTTTTCTAATAGTGCCTTAAAATTTTTTGGAAGTAACGATCAGGCGTTTGGAATCGAGCTTGTTTCTGATTATATCGCTAAGTTAGCTAGACGCTCTAAAATCAAAATTGCTACTCACCTCGATCACGGTGACTATATTTCAGAAGGCGGACGTAAAGTTGTCCAAGCCGCAGTGCAGGGTTTTACTTCTGTAATGGCTGATAATTCCACCGACCACAAGGCAGAAAAAGCAATGCCTCTAAGCGACAACATCGCATTAACCCGTGAAGTGGTTAATATGGCTCATCCGCTTGGTCTTTCTGTTGAGGGCGAATTAGGAGTATTAGCCGGTGAAGAAGACGAAGATACAACTTCCCACCATAGCACTTATACGAATCCAAATGAATTAGAACAATTTTTAAAAGACACAGGCGTATTAATGTTAGCCCCTACCATTGGAACCATGCACGGTCCTAATAAAGGCAAGCCAGGTCAAAAAGTAAAACTCAATATCGAACTTGCACATGAATTATTAAAAATGGCAGACTCTATTAACAAAGATATTTTATTCGTTGCTCACGGGGCTTCTACTCTTTATCCGGAAGTAGTTGAGTATACTTTAAAAAATCTTCCAGCGGGTCATGCATCTGCTCAAAAATGGAAAGACTTTGTAGGAACCGATTGGGATCAAATCCAGGGATTAATTGGTGCGGGTTTTGCAAAAATTAATACTGATACAGAAAATCGTCAAACTTATGTTGCAGCCCTAATTGGAGCCCTGGCTAAAGACTCTGCTAAAATTGACATTCGTCACTACGATAAAGTCACAAGTGAAGCGCTTACTCAGAGTTATCTCAAGAAATTCATTCTTGCTGGAGACTATGGCGTTTGGTATGAGCCTAAGATTGATATTAACAAATTCAAATTTGATTTGAGTCTGGATTTGGCGAGTGCGACTGGAACTGGGAAATAAAAAAGATTAGCCACAGAGGCACGGAGACACAGAGTTTTTTGAGATGGTTCTATGTTTATTCATGTTCATCACTTTAATGAGAGTTTATGAAAGATTGGGTTTATATTTTAAAAATAAAAACTTGAATATCATAACAAACTTTAATTTCGAAAATAAACTCTCTTAAAAACTCCTCTTCTCTGTGACTCAGTGCCTCTGTGGCAAAAAAGCTATAGGTAAAAATTGCAAAAGATTAAATTTACAAAAATGGAAGGCATCGGTAACGATTATGTTTATATCGATGCGACTAAGGATAATATTCGTTTAACTCCCAAGCAAATTCAGAAAATTTCGAATCGAAATTTTGGGATTGGTAGCGATGGAGTTATTTTTATTCGCAAGTCGGATAAAGCGGATTTCAGGATGGATATGTACAACTCGGATGGATCATCGTCCGAGATGTGTGGAAATGGGATTCGTTGTGTAGGCAAATACGTGTTTGACTACCAACTTACAAAATCGAAGACTCCTAAGATAGAAACAGGCAAAGGTGTGCTTGAGCTAGATATGGAAACAGATTCATCTGGTCTTGTAAGCCTCGTCACTGTTGATATGGGAGAGCCAATTCTAATTCCTGAAAAAGTTCCCGTATTACTTCCAGGTGTTAATCCAATCATCGAGCATGAAATCGAAATCAATGGTCATAAGTTAAAATTCACAGCGGTTAGTATGGGTAATCCGCACGCCGTAATTTTTGTGGACGACTCCGATAAATTTCCCGTGACTGAGATTGGACCTATTTTAGAAACCCATTCTCTTTTTCCAAGGCGCACAAATGTGGAGTTTGTTTCTATTCGAGGCAAAGATCATTTTTACCAACGCACATGGGAGCGTGGAGCGGGGGAAACGCTTGCTTGCGGAACGGGAGCTTGTGCCGTGCATGTTGCGGCTAATCTCACCGGACGTGCCGGGCGCAAAACGCGCATTGACCTCCGTGGTGGAACTCTATACATCGAATGGACAGAAAAAGGAAATGTGATTATGAAAGGTCCTGCTACTACTGTGTTTGAAGGGGAAGTGGAGGTTTAAAAATAAAATTTTTTTAAATTTTCACTTTGTCCGATTTTTTATTAATGGATCAAATCACCTTCCTAGAGATTAATGATAATTACCCGTATAGGTTATTACTTCTCGCGGATCCTTCGCGAGAGTTAGTTGATTCTTATCTAGATAAAGGCTTATGCTATATCGCAAAATTAGAAGAGAAAGTAATAGGAGTTTTTATACTTTTAGAAACCAAAAAAGAAACTTTCGAGATTATGAACATTGCTGTCCATGAAAATTATCAAAGAAGAGGTATTGGCGAAAAACTAATTTCGCAAGCTATCAAAGAAGCTAAAGAAAGAAATGCAAAATTTATTGAAATAGGAACTGGTAATTCCAGTCTTCATCAAATTGCATTTTATCAAAAAATGGGTTTTACAATTCATTCTATCGAAAAGGATTTTTTTGTAAAAAACTATATACCAAACGCCAAAAGTAATTACCCAATAGCTTTTTTGAAATAGCGTTTGGTAGAAGCAAATGCGGCATTTTCGATTTACAAATGTGTAATTTATTTTGGCATTTACTATAAAGAACCAATTTTCGAAAATGAAATCCAGTGTAAGGATAAAATTTTATTAGGAATGACTTTGAAATAATTTATTTCGGTTACTCTTGATTAACCTCTAGGTTGAATTCTGCAATATTTTTAATCAATTTCAAAATCTTTTTTCATTGATTAACAAAAAAAGCTTCATAAGCATACAAATTGGGGAATCACAATGAAAAAAAATATTCTTTTATCTTTCTTATTTTTCTTAATAATTTCTAATGCAACTCTAATGGCAAAATGTTATTCATTCAGGAAAACAGATAGCGTTAAAGTATGTATTGATGGAGATTCAAATGCTGATAGAAGAAAAGCGCAAGAACTCTGCAAGGGAATTACTGGTTCTGATTGTGGTGGGGTAGGGGGTTATACTGGCTCCTGTGTTAAAAGTGAAAGTTTGAAATGCTACAATGCTGATGGCAAAGAACAAAAAAATATCAGTTTAGATTAATTTCTGCTCTTTACTCATTTAAAGCGATTTGCGCATAATAACTATTATTCGGAAATGACGCTTGCATTCTCATCTGGAATTCTATCAGCTTCATGATCTAACCATTTATTTGTAATTACTGCAGCTCTTTGCTTATCAAATAGCGTGAGCAAATAAGTTGTTATAGAGTTTGTTCCTTCTTCTTCTGCATCTTTATCCATTTGCTTTAAGACATCAATAATATCTTGATCAGGCCAGTTTTCTAAAAGTTCTTTTGCTTTTGTCGGAGGCATGTTTGCAATTTTGTTTGCTAGGATTTTGACTTTAGCCTCTCGACTTTCTTTATCTTTTTTTGCGAGAGCCATTTGCTTTTCTTTCTCTTGAATACTCTTTTTCATTTCAGTAAGTTTTTCATTCTCACTTTGCATCTTTTCTTTATCTTCATCGAGGGATTGGCGAATTTTTTCTATCTCAGCAATCTCTTCGTCTAGACGCTCACGGGCTTTTTTGTATTCAAGCTTTTCTACTTCGGTTGGCGATTCTTTGTCCCAATTTACTAGGCTTGGTTTTTTTGCGAGTGCAGGAAAAATTTCGTCTGCATCAATTAGCCCGTAGTAATCAAAAATAAAAAATCCAACTGTTAATAGAAAAAATATCAGTAATAATAAATATAAAACTCTCGCTTTATCGGCTAACGTTCCCATATAGACTCCTTAATTATAATCGTGAATGGCTTTATCTAGCCTAAATACAATACTCTCTAGCTCAGTTACTTTATTTGAAAGTCGTACTAGAGAATTTTGAATTTTAATATCCTTCGGACTTTTTTCTGAATTCAAATTATACACGAGGCTAACAAAGCTTGTCTCCTCATTTTTTTGGTTTGAGGGATTCAGCGTATTCCATGAGTTTTTCATACTCTGATTTATTTTTATTCTCAGTGGGTTTAATTTTCTTAACCCTCTTTTGGATTTTAACAGTAGTTGTGCCAATTTTTTCTTCACTTTCCCTTCTCCTGCGATTGAATTCAGAATTTGTAACTTCCTCTTCTTCCGTGCGCTCTTGTTTTAATATTTTTTCGTGGTATTCTTTCCATGCATCTCTTTTTAGAATTTCTAAAACCTCTGCGTCTCTTTCTACTTTAATAACCCGTTGTCTTGCTTCATTTAAAATACTTTGCTGCTCTGTCATTGACTTTTGCAGAGATTCATTTTGAATATAAAGACTTTTTATATAACCTTCAAATAGTTTTAACGTTTTAATGTCAGACCCGGAATATCTTACAGTAGAAGTTTGAATGATACGGTTGTTATCCTTAATTTCATTTTGGAGCCGATTCAAGTTTCCAACTATGATGGATAATTTTTTTAGCTCTTCATCAACTTTAATCTTACGAAGCTCTAATACAGTCTCTAAATCAAACTCAAACTTCTTCATAGCAAATCACCAGTAATTTTTGCCACGGAGGCACAGAGGCGCAGAGGGTTATTTGATAAAGTTATTCTGGCAAATTTATTTAAGCTTACATTATAATTTCGAATCATGCTGAAGAATGTGCTCGTTAAATTAAAACCCTCACTAACCTCTGTGTCTCTGTGCCTCTGTGGCGAACCATTATTAAACAATAACATTTTACAGTTCCTCGTCTGGTGGCATGAGGAAAATATCTCTTAGCTGGTAGAGCATATCTTGAAAATTTACTTTCTGCTCGATTTTCTGAGTTAGAAACTCGTCTATCATTGCTTTTTTACTGATTGCCAAATCTGTTTTCGGATCAGCGCCTCTTACGTAAGCATTTAACATAATGAGCTTTTCTGATTTTCTATAAGTAGAAATTAACTCACGAACAAAGTCAGAATACATTTTTTGATCTTCTCCAACTACAGCAGGCATAATTCTCGAAAGAGAAGAAGGTATGTCGATTGCAGGATAATGGTTGTGTTCCGCAAGATCCCTCGATAAAACAATGTGACCATCCATATAACCACGCACAGCATCGGCTACTGGATCATTCATTTCATCCGGCTCGGTTAACACGGTGTATATCCCTGTTATACTTCCACCTGATTTAGAAGTTCCTGACCTTTCAATTAATTTAGATAATTTTGAGAACACAGATGCGGAAAAACCGCGGGTAATAGAAGGTTCTCCATAAGATACCGCAATCTCTCTATTAGCCTGTGCAAAGCGAGTCAATGAATCCATCATTAGATTTACATGTAATCCTTGATCGCGGAAATATTCTGCGACGGAGGTAGCGAGTAATGCACAGTTAACTTGCTGCATCTTTGGAGAGTCGGATGTTGCAATGAATACTACGGTTCGTTCCATCGCCTCCGGTCCAATTTCATTTTCTAAAAATTCGTTTACTTCCCGACCCCGCTCACCAACTAAAGAAATAACGTTCACATCTGCGTTCGTATAGCGAGCAATCATTCCGAGTAATGTGGATTTACCCACACCTGATCCAGAAAAAATACCGATTCTTTGTCCGCGACCAATCGTGAGTAGCCCGTCGATTGCACGAACTCCAGTTACAACTGGCTCCTTAATCATAGGTCTATCGAGAGGATTTGGAGTTTCATTGTCGGGCGATCTCTCTTCGCCAGTTACAATGATTCCTTTTCCGTCGATTGGTCTTCCGGCTCCATTCATCACTCTGCCTAACAGCTCTTTACCTACGTGAATGGTAAGCTTTTTACCGGAAGAAAATACAAATGCCTTGGGGAAAATACCGCTTACCTCACCGAGAGGCATGAGCGTATACTTATGCCCGTCAAAACCGATGATTTCACATTGAAGATAACCTTTCCCGTCTTGCCGTTCAATCTCCATGATTTCACCAATCTTCGAATCAGGCGGACCCTGCGAAAAAATAACATTTCCAAGCACCTTCATCACCTTACCGCTTTTGCGAATAGGCTCTGTTCGATTGACGATCAGCTTATACTTGGAGAGTACGTCAATTTTTTCTGTAAACTTTTTTTCTATCATTGGTTAAATTGGCTCTGCGTTACGAATTGCTTCTTCGATTTCTTTGAGTTGTGTAGAAATACGAGCGTCAATTGCACCGACGTCTGTTTCGATAATAACACCACCGCGATCAATACGTGAATCTTCAAATATATTAACTTTACGTAGAGACTCCATGAGTTTGATGAGTTCGTCTTTATGCGCTGTTGTGATTTCCAAATCAGAAAAGTTAACGCGGATATCCACACGGTCTCTGTCTTTAATTCTTTTGAGAGCTTCGCGGATATTATTGAGCACGATTTCTTTGCGCTCAATGATTTCATCTTTGATAACTTTACGAGCAATGATGAGAATCATCTCTACCATTTGTTTTTCAGAAGCTTGTATAATATCTTCACGAATATCAATGGCTTTACCGACTATCGTTCCTAAACGGTCAATCAAGCGTCTAACTTCGCCTTGCCCCTTCTTGAATCCAACTTCACGCCCAGCATCATAACCGCGTTGATAAGCTTCGTGTTCAATTTCGGCAACTTTCATTTCGGCTTCTTTGATCATCCGCTCTACTTCTAGCTTTGCGCGATCTAAAATTTGCTCCGCTTTTGCACGACCGGAGTCTTCTTCTGTTTTTACTTTTTCTTTTGAGTCCTGGATTAATTGGAAGGCGCGAGTCTTTCCGTCTTCTACAATTTTTTCAGCGCGGGCTTCTGCGTCTGCGAGCATTTGCCTGACTTGCTCTTCTGTTTCTTGGCGGTATCTATCTAACTCGGCTTCGATTTCATCAATAGAAGGTCCTTGGTACTGCTCAATGATATTTCCTTCCTGGTCTACTTCAAACTCTTCTTCTTCTTCTGCCGTATGAAATTTTTTATACTTCTCAGGAATTGCAAGCTCTACAGCGTCACTCGAAGCGGTTTGAGTTTCTGCAATTTGCATTGGTTTGAATACTAGTTTAGCCATTGATTATACCTTCCATAATTTAATAGTGCCTTTATCTACTGATTCGTTTAAGAGCGTAATAATAGCAGTTTGCGCTTCTTCTATTTCCGCAAGGGAAATTGGTCCCATCGAATCCATTTCGAGACTAATTTGTTTTGAAAGCCAGGGCTCACATCTTTCTAAGAGTTTGTCTTTAACCGCAGTTTCTACACCCTTGAAAGAAGATGCAATCACAATCGGATGAACTTTTGCTAAAAAATCTGTTAGCGAAGATCTACTTGCGTATTGTAAATCTTCAATTGTATAATAGTGCTCGTTAATATTTTCAGCAAAGAGCGGATTCTTCTTTTTAATTTTAGAAAAAAGTCTAAAAGAAACATGGGGGCTAATACGGCTTAGTATCTCAGCGGTAATTTTGCTTCCACGGTTTTTTACTTTAGAAACAGTTTGGTTATTTTTAATTAACTCGAATTTAAAATTTAAAAAACGCTCTAATTCATTTCTTACTGATTCAGAATGAAAATCAATTTTGTGAATTTCATAGATGATTTCTTCTCGTTTCTTTTCTGGAAAATCTTCAATGAGTGAAGATGCCTCGTCAGGATTTGCGAAACTCATGACAAGTGCAATGATTCTCGTTTCTTCTTCGTTTACGATAAGAGCAAGTTCGGAGCGTTTTTTTTCTTTTAATTCAATGAGCGGAGAAACTTTATTATTCGCTGTTTCTTGAATCAGCTTTTCTATTTCTTTCGAAATTTTAGCATTGATAGCAGTGTTTGAATTTCCGCGAAACCGATTAAATGTTTCGGCAAACTTCGATAAGACGCTCTTCTCTTCTCCGGTGGTAGGCTTTTTCATTCCTGTTACTTTTTGAAAAAGCTTTTCTAATTCATCCTGACTTAGTTCAGCCAGGACTTCTTTTGGAAGATGCTCACCGATGAGGCTATACAGAATAGCCGCTCTGCTACTTTGATTTTTGGTGTGGATCAACCTGCCTCCTCTTCAGAAAGCCAGGTTCTGAGTAATTGTGCTACGTCTTCTGGTTTTTCTTTTGCAAGGTTGATTGCATTTTCTAGTAATTCTTTTCTGAGTTTTTCGTCGAGAGAGAGCTCTACGTCTGCTCCCCCTTCTTCCATTACTCTGAGTGCCGCCTCTCTCATCATTTGTTGTTGAGCGGCTAATTCTTCTTCTCTTAATCTTCTTCTTCTTGCGATCTCTTTCTTGATTGCTCTGTAGACTAGAATCACGAGTATTAAGAATGTGAGAATAGCTAGTGAAATTATGATTGCATTTCGGATTGCCTTTTGACGCGCAAGCTCCGCATCTTCCGCAGCGAACTGGGCAGTTCTATCGCGAGGAATTGACATTACATTTACTGCATCCCCACGAGTTTTTTCTGCACCGATAGCAGTTTCTAAATGTTTTTTAATTTTTCGGAGGTCCTCATCGGATACGGGAATATAGGTTCTCTCAAACTTATATCCGTCCTCGGATTCTTTTTTTGTCCAGATTCCATCTATGGCAACGGCTAATGTTATTTTTTTAATTTCCCATTCTTGTTTCTTAACTTCACTTACCTTTCTGTTGAATTCAAAGTTATTAATCTTTTCATCTTTTTCATAATTTGCTTTCTGGTAGTCTACGTCTTTGTAACCAGGCGGAAGGTTTGGTTCAGTTCCGGCAGGACCTTCAGGCGTAAAACCTTTTCCATTGAATTTCTCAGAGGTTTCTTTGCTTGATACTTTTAGTGAGTTTCCTTCTACTAATGTTGTTTCGTCATAAGGAGTATTTGGATTATCCTTAATTGCGACTACGGGAGAAACTGTATTTTCTTTATAGGAAACCTTGTCCCAGTTTAAATCATATTCGAAGCGGGTAATGTCAACTCTTTCTTCGCCAGCGTGTAACCACTGTAATGCGTGACGAATGTCGACTAATTTCTTTACTCTTTCAGCATCTGCAATTCTCATTTTTTCTTGAACGAGTCTGAGTTCTATTTTGTCTTTTTCTAAATCTTCTTCAAAGTCACTTATGATTTTTCCAGAACCATCTGCTATACTTACATCTTCTGGTTTCAATTTGGGAACACCACGGGAAACTAAATTTACTATACCTTTGATTTCTTTTCGCGAGAGGTTTTCTACACCTGGCACAAAATGAAGAATAACCGCTGCTTTTACAGGAGTACTACTTCCATCAGGAGAAAAATACTCTGTATCCGGGAATGCAATATTTACATCAGCCTTCTCGATAGTATGCAAAGTCATGAGAGATTTTTCAATAGCACCTTTTAGAGCGCGATATTTTTTTACGTCTTTATCGAACTGGGTTTCAGTGAATTTTTCAATGTCAAATAATTCCCAACCTTGCACTCCAACTGGGATTAAATTTTCCTGTGCGAGTTTTGTAATTATTTCCTGTCTTTTTTCTGGGTCTACCGAGATGATAGAATCCCCACTTCCTGAATATTTATAACCGAGAGCATCGAGTTTTTTCGTAATTTCTCCGTAGTCTTTTTGCTGTAAGTCTTTGAAGAGTATTACAGCATTTTTGTCTAGGGAAAAAGTCGAGAGAATGATGATTGCTACAACGACAATTGCAAACACAGCCCCCAAAATAATTTTCTTGGTGCTATCTAGTTTAGCGAAAAGATCTTTGATTTGGTTAATAACTTTTTGAACAGACTCTGGCATAAGTATCCTCGGAAAATATTGCTTCTGACATAATAAGAAAATCGACATAATTGTACAATTTTTTTTTAAAAAAACCTCTATTTTTTTAGCATTTTTGTGAAAGTAATGGAAACCTGCCTTTTTTAGCTCAATTCAGTTCGAGATTTGGCATCGCGGTTGTCGGTTTTTGGGCGTTCGAGCTTCCATTTGGTCGATAAGACTGGGAGCATGATCCAAATCCTTTATAGAGACGAAACGATATTAATCGCAAATAAGCCTTCAGGAATTCCTGTGCACGAAACAAAAGATCCGAAGCGGGAGAATTTTACAGGACTCTTGCAAAAAGAATTAGGGCTTTCGTATTTAAGAACTGCAAATCGTCTGGATTTAGAAACAAGCGGGCTTGTAGTATTTGGTTTAAAGGAAGATTCAAACAAAGAAGTAGATGAGATTTTAAAAGAAGCGGATAAATACTATTTGGCGGTAGTAGAAGGAAGTTCACCGGATGAGTTTAGAATTGAATCTTTTTTGAAAGATGGAAATAAGCGAGTAACAACTGTGAGAAGCGGGGGAAAAAAAGCAATTACAGAATGTAAAACTATTTATAGAGATGCCAAGAAGGGATATTCGGTAGTTTACGCTAGACTTGTAACCGGACGACGTCATCAAATACGAATTCATCTTTTTGAAAAAGGATTTCCCATTGTTGGCGATAAGGTTTATACAAATCGTAAAACTCCTCTTGCTTCGCGCTCATTGCTTCATGCCTATGAGTTACATTTTAAGAACGGGAAAGGCGAATCAGTCGTTGTGAAGGCGAGTATTCCAAAAGAGTTTAACGGGTATTTGCCGGAAGAACTACTTATCTGATCCAGTTATCAATTTTAAGATTCTCGATTCTACTAAAATGTTCTATAGAGTTGTTGAAAAATTCGCTGTCAGTTCGAGCGATAGTCGAGAACTACAAGTGCTTAAAGCCTTTGTTTTATTAGCACTTCTCGACTGCCGCTCGAACTGACATTGTTCATCATTATTAATTTTTCAACAACTCCTATATTCCCAGTTACTAGGAATTCACATTTTTCCATGGCTGTCGCGGCGATAATAAGATCAGCATCTGGGACTAAATTATTTTTCTTTTTCAATTTTGCTTTAATTAACCCAAACCGTTTCATGATATGATAATCCGATTCAATAATCTGTAGAGTAAGTAGAAATTCTTCCACGATTGAATGATTGTGTTCTGGATTACCGGAATTTTCCGCTCCATAAAATAATTCTGCCACTGTCATAAAAGAAATCGAGATTGGCTCTTCAAATTTATTTCTTTTATTAATTACTTTTTTATTTCCGCGAAGTATTTCTATGCATACATCCGTATCAATTAAGATCATAAGGAAAATTCTCTTCCTTTAGATCTGTTTGAATAAATGTCATCAATAATCTCTTTCGTTTTTCTCTTATCTTTCCATTTGCCGGATAATTTATTCCATATTTTTACTTGTGTATCTTTACTTAATAGCTTATCAGATTTTTGTGAATTCTCAAACAATAATCCTTTTTCCAAAATGAATAGTATTTCGCTGTTCATGCTTCGTTTTTGAATTTCGGAAAGAGTTTTGATTTTATTCATCATGTTGTTAGGAATATTTCTGATTGTTAAATTACTCATGATTCAAACCTCTAAATTGATAAGATATGGTTACATTATAGTTACGTTGAATTAAAAGTCAACTAAGAAAGTAATGTATTTATTATTCCCCGTAAATCACAAAGGGAGACCAGTAGAATGGATCTGAGTATTTTGACTTTCCGTTGGCTTTGCTGTTTTTTATAAATTCTCTTTGTGTTTCTTGTAATAGTAAAGGGAGTCGATTGTATTTTTTTGCAGAGAGAAGATTTTTATATAGTAAGTTCATAAAAAGGTTACTACCTTTATCATCAATAGACCAAAGTGTGGCTATTACATATTTGCTTCCTCCGATTAGAAATGCTTGCGGCAAACCAACGAATCCTTCACCGGATAGTTGAGTCCCGAGAGATGTTTCACAGGCACTCATTACAATTAGCTCTGCTGTAATTCCTAAATCTAAAATTTCTCCATTCTTTAAAAAAGAGTCTGATTTTATCTCTCCAAATTTACTTTCATATTCTTTCAGTTCCGCATTATAATACTTAGCCGCTATTGCACGGCTTGTTAGAGCAAGAGAATTCAACTCGGGAGAATCCGAAAAGAAAAGTCCATGCACAGAGAAGTGAACAACCCTGTATTGGTTTAGTTCTCCTGATTCTTTTAATTTTAAAATCGTATCCTTATTTGCATGAAGACCGGTAAATAGATGTTTGTCGGAACTTTTATTCTTCTTATAGAATAGTTCTTTGATTTCCTTAATTTCTTCCATGCTTCCAGGCAAATTATTTAAGCCGGTTTCAATTGTATCGAAAGATAAACCTCTTGTTAGTCCCCCACGTAGTGCCTGTCTTTTGTCCAAGCCTTTGGTCTTTTCTTTTTTCGTAGCTTTATTATAAATAGGATTTCCTATTCCGAGGACTGGGTATTTATAATTAGCCTCTCGCTTAGAATTAGATAAGAAATACCATACATTTGCAGATTGAATCATTGAAAAAGTATAAGTCTCTAATAGGTAATTTTGATTGTTATCCAGGAGTGCAGGGAAAGGAATTGTATAGATTGATCCATCGGGGATAATTACAATATGACTCGAATTCAGTATTTTTTTTTCAAGGATTGGGTTTAAAATTTGGTTATAAATTTCCTGTGAAAATTTTCTCATTTTCTCTTCCGCAATTTGGCGGTTGATTTTAGATTTTATTTTTCCAATGATAATCGTCTTAGCTTTTGGAGTAGGGGAATCGGCGCTGAGGGGCGTTATGCTTGCATTAATTGGAACTTCTTCTTTAATTACATCTCCCGCTTCTAAATCAGGAGCCATCTCCCTAACGCTATAATAAGCTAGTCCTGATTCCGGTGTAGTCAGCTCATAAAATTCTCTGGCTTTATCTTTAGGGTAAGTAGAAATCATTCTTCTCAGGTTTTCAATTTTCAAAACTAAATCGTTTTGTTCACCGAGATAGAGATAATTGAAGTTATCCCCTAGAGCGAATGCATGAATCTCTTTAGCCCCTTTTTCATTGGTTAAAATTAGGTATTCGATTATATTTTTCTTTGCAGACTTGAGCTTTGCTAAAAGTAAATCTAAATTAAGACTCGGCGGCTCTCTAAACTTTGCATATTCAGGATACTTTTGTTTGAGTGTTTTATCGAGTAATTCAAACTCTTATTCCTTCCCCATTAGTTCTTGAAATATTTTATTACTTTCGGCTTCTCCTTGTTTGCCCCGACTGAGCTGTGATGCTCTCGCAGAATAAAGGGATTCAATATCAGAAAGAAGAGAGATCACTTTTTCTACTTCTTTTTTATTTATCTTGCCATTTGTTAGAGCACTTCTTAGATTAAAATTTTCAGTGATTGACAAGGCGCGCATTTTTTCAGATGTATAAAATGCTTCTTTGTATAATTGCATGGATATATATTTTAAAATTAATTTTTCAAATTCAGTTCTATATCTCTCTGTAAAAAAATATTTATCTCTTCCCATCTCCTGGCGAAATTTTACAATCGACTCAATGGCACTATTCCAGATGTCGATTGCTTTTTCGGTCTCTCCCTTTTTTAGATAAACATTTTTTATAAAAAGCATTGTGTCGATAGTCGCCATTCTATCTTTAAATGTTTTTAGTATCGCAAATGCTTTATTGTAATAGAGTAGAGCATTTTCATAATCAAGTCTTTCTAAATAGTAATGCCCCAAACTATTATAACCAAATGCGAGTCTCGGCTGGTTTGGAATTGAGGCTTCTAGCATTTTAACACTTTTTTCTAGATATTCTTTTCCTTTTTCTTTATCTCCCATTTTTAAATAAAGATTTCCTATGCTTTCATAGGATGTCGCAAGATCGGGATTATCCCCTTTGTATTGTTTTTGGCGAATATCTAAAACTTTTTCTTGGATTCGCAGCGACTCTTTGTAATCCCCTGCATGAAAATACGATACCGCTAAATTGGCATTAACCGTTGCATAGAATGGATGAGTGAATAAAGAAAGCTCTTCTGCAATTTTTAATGCCTGTCTATAATAATCAATGCTTAGATTTATATCTGTTTTTTTGAAATAGGCAATTCCTAGATTATTAAAACCAATTGCTAGCGAATACTTATTATTACCCTTTGAGCGATACTCTTTAATTGCTTTTTCGTAATACTCGATGGACTTATCAATTTCCCCCTGCCTTTCATAGGTAGCTCCGATGTTATTGTATAGCCTTGCAACTGAATCCATATCAATCGGGCTGAGTTTTAAATGCTCTTCCAGAGATAAAAAATATTCCTGTAATGCTTTTTCGTAATCTCCTTTGTGCATATACACGGCTGCCATATTATTTCTTGCATTTGCAGTGGCACGGTGGGTTAGTCCATATTTTAATTGGTTGATTTCAAAATCTTTTTTGTAGTAAGTTAAGGCTAAGTCATATTTGCCCAGGTTTCGATAGGCAATCCCGATACTATTATAGATGATTCCGAGTTCAGGATTATTTTCACCCAAAAGAGATTTACTAATTTCCAAATCTTGCAAATAATACTCTAATGCTTTTTGAAAATTTCCTTTTGCAAAATGGCAGTCACCGATAAGAGAAGCGATTAATCCTAGTTTTGCGTCTTTAGCGGGAAGAGCTTTCAGGTAGATGCTGCGGCTACTCTCGTATACCTCTAAAGCCTTGTCTGTCTCTTCGATTTTGAAATAATAATTCCCCAGGTTTTTATTTGCGTCTCCACAATAAACGGAAGTCTCTCCCCGAAGCTTGCAGCCCAATTCTAGAGTCTCTTTTTGATAACGAATTGCTTCTTTATAATTTTTCTTCCTAAAATTGATTGAACCCAGTTTGTCCAGGATCAAAAGCTTTACATCTAAATTTTTTTCATCACTTAGTTGTAGAGCTTTTTCATAAGAGGTTATTGCACTATCGTAGTTTCCCTGACTAAGACTAGTCTCTCCGCGTTTGATAAATTCCTGAGCAGTCTCTTCAGGAAAAACTCCCGTAGGAAAAAGACAAAGTACTAGTAAGAGGTAAATAATAGATAGCCGCATTTTATAAATTCCTTATTTGATTGGAGAAAATTCGAGACTTCTAAAATAATCTTCTCTAGACATTTGAATTGCTTCTTGTCTTTTGGGTCTTCTATCAGATGGATTTTCTCCGTCTAGGACTCGCTCTAATTCATCTTTGACGATACATCTACCTGTTTCTGGTTTTGTAGGATGAGTGAGCCAACCGCAGGAGATTTTTTGATCTGTTTTATTGCATTCTTCAGCAGTATTCAGTGCATAGCAAAAGTTTTTTTCTGTTTCTTCCTTTTGTTGCGCTTCTTCTTCTGCTTTAACTTTTCGTTGGTAATCTAACACAGTTAGGCATTCCCCGCGATATGGCATTATGTATTTGTTAAATTTCCACTGGCAGGCTTCCTTTTTAGGAGAAGCTTTCTCTCTGTATTTTGCACAAGTATCCTTTTTCTTGAATGATGCACATTTATCTTGTTTGGCATCAGCATTGAGTAATTGGACTCCGAGAATAAGTATTAAGAATGAAAATAGAAATTTTACTTTCATAGTGTCTCCGTAATTTTTTTACTTAATTTAGAAGTAAATGTTTCCCTAACAAGTATTTTTTATTTCTGACAAAGAAATTCTCAAAACCCAGGATCAGCATTTCCTTTAAAACTAAGGATAATGCTTGTTAGTTTTTGAATTGTTAATTCATTCGAGCCTGTTCCAATTTGATTGAATAAAGTGGATGTGTCTTGAATCAAAGGAAAAGACCCAGTATTGTAAGAATTTGTATCTGAGGTAATTCCCTGTGAAACAAAATACCTTGTCGAATTAGTAGCATTTGTATTTATTCCAGAATCAAAATAGGCATGGTTTGTAAGATTTGATTGCCCGCATTCTGTATCTGCTATGGAATTATCATTGTATCCCCATTTTGCAATTGAATAGTTTCTTCCACTAATTGTATTCGTATTTGCGGCTAATACATAGTAATCTAAATTCCCACCGGCACAGGTAATTCCTTGAGTTGCATTAGTCCTTGCAAGCAACTGGGTTGAATATGAATTTGTCACTGCATTTAATGTCATTTTAAATAATACATTATCCACATTGCCACTGGCTTTAAATGCTCCGTCTATCCAAGAACAAATCATGGTAGTATTTTGTGTATCTATTGCTACTGTGTAGCATTCTATTTTTAAGTTCCCGCTAATACTTGAATCGAATGCGTTTGGTTGCCAGATAAGTAATGATCCTTTTCCACTTGTCCTTTGAATTGAATCATCATAAAATAATTCTAAAACTTTTTGGTTATTGGAACTATTCCAAAGTTCTAGACTATATCTAAAAATTTTAGTATTCGTATATGCATTGGATGAAATTACACCATTGAAGGCAGGATTGAATTTAATTTTAAACGTATCTGTTGTTTGCGTAGAAAGGCTAGTCTTTCCTAGTATTCCGTATCCAAAGAATTGATTTAGCACATTGTCTATATTATCCGTTACCTGTTTAAGAAAAGTTGGCATTAGCCTTACTTGATCCCAGTTATTTAGGTTGCTACTTGCAATAGAGTTAGAATTTCCAGTTGTAGAATTCAATCCTATCCCAACCGGAAGCTTTGTAAGGAAACCAGAGGGAGTGCTTACTTTATTTTGACTTGCTCTTAAAAGTAAAAGTTGTAGCTGGGTATTTGGATTTGACTTATGTGTAGAGCAAAATAAAAATAGAGTTAGAAATATGATAAACGAAGACCAAAAGAATAGAGTATTTTTCATATTTCCTTTTTATAATTTAATCCGAATACTGCACAGATATTGTTGGAGTATCACTATTAAATGCTATACTAGATAGAATCAAAAAGGTATTTGCTTGATTGAAAGTCAGAGTAGCACTCGAAGTTGTGGATGACGCGGTGTAAACACTTGTAAGAATATTTGCCGTTCGAGCGTTGATTACACAAGGGTCTACATTTGAATATACGGCAATAGAAAATATACCTCCTCCGTTACTTCCGGTAAATGTTAACTTCCCATTTGCTTTTGTCGTTACCCGTATCATAGAGTAACTTTGCAAGGATGTTCCAAACCCTAAATCCTCCGCCGCAAACTTTATGCTCTGACTAGTCGTTGTCGCTGTTGAAAGAAACACATTTGTCTGTATTCCTCCCGTTGAAGTATACGAACAAGTAGGCGTTGTATCTACTACAGGCTTATTTGCATTAGCCTGTTGATAGGCTAGCAAAGAAAGTATTGTTAATTTTTCCTTTTTCTTTTCACTAGAATCATTTTTGCATGTGATTCCTAATATAAGTAATAGCATTATTATAAAAAATTTCATTGTCTCATTCTCCTTGTTATCCGGTTTTTTTTATTGCATTATCGGCAATCTTCCAACGCAAGTTTTGCTACCCAAATGCATATTCGTATGGATGTGTTCAATTGGGTCTAAATGATTGTCCGAAATAGAACCACATTCAAAATCAACATCCTCTACCGAACAAGCAAGAGCGGCAGTACAGTGTTTGTCGCTAATCGGAAATCCAAGTCTTCCAGCCGGTCCGCCTTCTTGATCATACCTGACTTGATGTAAACCGTTAACGACATGTGGTATATCAAACTTTGAAGCTGAATCAGATACCGGAACATCGGATAGCTGTTTTAAATAAATTACGGAGCCATCTTTATATCGTCTTTGGTATCCTCCGTAAATACCATTATACCCGTTGACAGGATCTTCAGTCTTACTTTTTATTCTTATCGTTGCAGTACTTTCTTGTCCAAAAATTCCTACTTCCTTGGATTTCTTTTTTATAATTTTACCAGGACCGTCATTATCCACATTTACTATTGGATCAATATAATCGTCTGTTCTGTTCCAGCCTATTTCTTTTAACTTCGTTCCAATTAATGTACCCCAAAGTTCATAACCTTTGGGACCGATATGAATGGGGTCGGCTACATATCCATCTCCCAAAAAAGGTTCTGCTAGTTTGGAGTATTTATCGAATAGTCCGTTCTTCGGTACCCAAAAATTATTGCCAAAATTAAAGTCCCAAGCATTTGAAAAGTAATTGTACAATCCTAACGTCTCTACATAGCCCGGATAAGCGGTCTTATACGCAGGTCCTACATCGTATGCAATTTTATCATTGATACAAGCGAGGTTAATGCTAAGATGCCTTAGAAATGGAACATTGCGCCATTCTTCTTTACGTCTTCTTTCTTTTGAAAGTTGTGCTTCCATCGCGACTCCCGCACCAGCACCCATTGGACCAGCCAAAACAAAGCCAGCTATCGTTATATCATGCTCATCTACAAAAATTCCTGTCGATGTAGCAATGTTACTCGCATTCTCTCCAAAGTTATTCAAGTTCATTGTATAAAAGGAATCCGAAAAATTTGTTTCGTTCGTGCGCTGCTTACGATTCACTTTTTTCCAAAAATCACCAAATGCCCTTGCTACTTTTTCATCGTATTCTTTGGCTGCTTTTGCCATTGCATAACAAACATGCGGACCAAACGCACAAGCCCACCAAGGAATATCTTGGGGTTTAATGAATGAATCCGCCAAAGGTCTACATAAGGCTGCCCGATTTACGATTAGGGAATCATATTTATCAATAGGTCCCGAATAAGCGGTAGTAGCTCCTTCCAAAACTACTTTCTTCCCGTTTTCTAAATGCCAATCAATCATGAAAGTAGTATTTTCTACGATTAGATCTACCATATAGGTTCCGAGACTCGGAAGCAATGCACTACCGGTTAGCATTCCATGCATCACATCATTGCCGCCGATGAGAAGAGTAGAGTGTAATGCTGATTTGCCGTTTTGAAAATGCGCCGGATTATTTCCATTGGCGATAAGCCAATCAGACACTTTTACCTCGGCTCCCTCTGGACCACCCTTCGGACATTTATTTGATGTAGGACTTATATCCTACCATCCATTATTTCCGTCATAGTAGGAGCTATATCCCATTAAATCCATTACACCGGTTGTCGTGTAAGTCGCAATTCCGTAGTTTCTTACATATACGGGGACTAATGGTGGTTGTCCCCAGATAGAAAAATAATCACTCCACGAATCAATCCAGAGCGGACTACCACCATATATCCCTCCGACAGGTGCTACAGCGTTTCCTACCGCACTAGGAGTAAGGACTCCGTAAAAGTTTACGAAGTCGGAAAGACTGTCTCCCCACTTCGTAACTTGGAGAGGCTTACCTTCGTAAGTCGCATCATGATTTGCTCGAATCTTTTGTTTGACTATAGATTGGTCATGCGGCTTCGCAATATCAGCATTAATCGCAGCGATGATGTTCGCGCGGCTTTTTTTGAAGTTATCATCTGTCAACTGGTCAGGTCGTTTACGATAATAATCGAATAGAATACCGCCTGTAGGATTCCCACTCGCATCCTTTATATCTTCTTCAATAACCTTGTTAACAAATGTCTTAGTAACGTTATCGAAAACATTAACAGTTAATCCAATAAAATTTTTATCGCACGTAAGGCTATTGTGATCGCCAGGAAATGCGAATACACTGGATTCTTGAAAAAGAAGGCAAATAATGATTACCATTATTGCTATTTTAATTCTTCTATGAGCATAAAACATAATTGTTCTCCGTTTGTTGCGTAGTTGTACTTAGTTCTCGAGTAAAAAAATTTAATTTTTCAATTCCACTAAACCAGAAAAAATCATTCGGTATTTCATCTGGTCGATTTGAAAAATAAGAATAAATTAGGTTTGCATTTACAAAGTTTGTAATATTATTCAATCTGAAAGTTCTATTTAAACTTTTATCGCTTGAACAAGCCAAGTAAGCTGGTGAGGTTGTTTCATTACAGCCTCCATCAACAGCGCACACTTGATACTTCTGCGCGCCATAGTAGTTAGTCGCTGTTCCTGTACCCTTACAGTCATTTTGCGCACTTCGATAGACTTGTCCTTGGATGCATTTCTTGATATAGTATTTGATTGTAAATGTTTCTCTCTTACCAATTCCGGGGATAATGCAAATATCCGTTCCTGCGATCCGAACGTCGGCTAATGAAATAGTTCCATCCCTATTATCTATTACCCTACTTTCCGTTCGCGGGGGAGTAACAAGTGAACCGAACCAACAGGAACGTAAAATCGTCTCCTTAATTTTTTCTGAGGGCTTTTTATTCCCAATCACTGGTAGGTTATCACATTGGCTAAACACGATTATGCTCACGAGTAAGACTAAAATTAAATGCTTCATGTTATTTGCCCGCCAATGCATCAATGGTTAGATTTCTTAACTCTAAATGTCTATCTATCATTGTTTGAATAAAATTAGCATCCATCGAGTGATAACCTTTTAACGCATCTTCCTTTAACTTAGCTGCATGAACAATTCCCTGCGTTAATAGTTCTCTTTGGTGTTCTAAATCTTCTTTATCAAACGTAGGTGTCTGGAGTTTCACTATATTATAAAACTCATTGTATTGATCGGGTAATGTTCGTTTTGTGCGCTTGAAGTTATAAGCAGAAAGATTATCTAAAAATTGTCCTGCTCTTTTTCTCCCATCTTCATTCGTGCTTCCAGCCAACGACTCCAATGTATTAAAATCTTGAATGCTTTTCATATCTGCATAAGTTAACGCGTATTTGCCGCTAGTAGGAAAGGGCAGATTCATTGAGCCGTACAATGTTTGTATGCCTGCAATTTCATCTGCACTAATTTGATCTATTCTGCCTAGCTGTGGAAATTTATACATCACGCTACCTGCCTGTGGATCTGATCCTGTTCGCATTTGGCAGTCACTAGTTCTATCCCCGGACTGGCAATGCCCAAGTCCTGCCATGTACCCAAAAGCTTTTAACGCTTCTGTTTTTAAATTCTTCACATCTCCATCGCTTCCAATATGATGCCAACTAAAATCAGAATTATTTAGGTGAACATCTGCATGCACAATCACATCATTGCAACTCCAGAGGTACACACAACTAGACCCATTACACTCAGAAGCAGCACTAGGCTCAGCAAAAAATACTGCATCCTTTTGCTGCATATCCGTTCTAGAATTACAATCAATGTCTTCATATGAAGCGGGTTTATCCAATGTTACCCCTTGAAACTTAAACGAGAAACGATACCCGCCTTTTTGAAACCATTCGCCTGACGCATCTAAGAATTCCTTTACAATTAAAGGCTGATTCCTAGAACTTTTGAATCCAATTATTTTTGGATTTACAAAAAAACCAATTACCGGATTTAACCCACCCCATTTAGATTTACTTTCAGATAGATACATCCAATTTAAAGTAAAAAGGATAATCAATATTACGCTCAATTTCGTTTTCATAGTCTCACCTTTCCTAATTCACCTCTAGTGACTTTCCAACCGTTTCCAGATTTCTGCTTTTGTAGATAAAGAATTATTTCTTCCCCAGTTTTGAAAATAGGTGCAGTGGATACTTCTAGTTTTACGCCATTTACTGTTCCCCCAGGCACTCGCAAACTAAACGGTGCAAGGTCTACATTTCCCTTCAAAGATTTCGTTACATTAACAACTATGTCAGAATAAATTAAATTCCTACCACTTACGTTGGCTGCAACTAGTGGAGTAACGGAAGTTACCGTTCCCCGAATTACAATATCTGATTCGGATGCAAGTATGTTCATAAACTTTCCAGAGGAGCTAATAATCTTTATCTCTTCCTCTGAAGGATTCATGGAAACGGTTGATAAAAGTGTTACTGTTGGATCTATTACATAGCCTTTGTCTTTTACAAAATACACAGAGCGATTTGGATCTAAATGTAAATATGTTTCGAATGTTTCCCCACCTTTTAAAACAAAAGGACCGTAGAATCTAAATATATTCTGACTCGCTTCATCCATGTATAACTGGACAGGAATTCCACCCGTCGCTTCTGCACTATGAGTTCTAGCTAAAGCTAATTCGAAATATTCATAATTACCCGCTTCAATTTGGTTTGCTCCCGCAAGACCTACAAAACCATTTCGAAGTTGAAGAACTTCAAATTGTGTAGGAGTTCGATTTAAAACAAAACTAGAATTTCCACTGCCAGAAGCGGAAAGAGATTCTACATTTATATTTAATTTCGTTAGCGAATCATGGACGTTTGCCGCACGATTCACGATATTTATATACATATGCTGAATCGCAGCAGCATTCGTCTGGTAAACAAATTCAGGGGATAGAACTTTTTCAAAAGTTCCCCTTGTTGGCGTTCGTTTATTTCCAGCAAGCCCGTCGTTATAGTCCTTTAATGTCACAGATTCTAATGTTGTGACTTTTCCAAGCTGAACCGAGAAAGAATCAGTATAGGATACAATTGGAGTTTCAACGACTAAAGCATATTCTCTATCTAGAATTCTTACTTTACCCGCATTCTTTAAATATACGTTTACTCCCGTATAATTTCCAACTGGTAAAATTAGTCCTGTGAAAAATGGAAAGTAATGTTTGTCTCTGTAAATAATAACTTTGGATTCTTTTACAGTTGGATAAATTGTAATTGGAGAGGCAGCAGTCAATATATCAACGTGATCTATTTCCAGTAACACTTGATTAGCCGGTGGAATTTCCAAACCTGTAAATGTCGGGTTATAAAATAAAGATTCGATGAAATCATAGCCTACTACAAAATTAAGATAACTTTTATTAGCCGCATCTAACACAGGATCATCAAATAGCTTTGTTCTAAAAATTGCCTTGTCAGCAGGAATACTTACTACCTGCCCACCATCCCCAAATAGTCCATTGATTATATTTATAGTGGTATCAATAATTTCCGTTCCCGTACTACCGCCTGGAGTAACACCATTACCCGCAGGAGAGTTATCTGCTCCAGGAGATGCTTGCGTTACCCCCGATTGTTGGTCTTGCTTCCCAATATCAGAAGCCATAAGCACCATTGCTGTGCTTACACCTTTCTTTGATTTTACTCCTACGCAGGAGAAGCCTAGGCAGATGAGGGTAATTAATATTATTCGTTTTTTATCTTTCATTTTTATTTCCTTTACTTTATTATTGTCAGTTCGAGCGATAGTCGAGAAATACTATTATTAAAATTCCTTTTTCTATTCCTGTCAGTTCGAGTGACAATCGAGAACTACTAGCCGTATAGGGCTTTTTACCACTTGTAGTTCTCGACTATCGCTCGAACTGACAGAGCTACTCGAACTGACACTTGGCGCATAATCATAATAATCCCAAGTTAAACTCTAAAGACTTCTTCATTTCTTTCGATAGATTTCGAAACGCGATACCTATTCCATTTTCATCTACTCTAACAACTCCACCTTTTAGATTATAATCCTGATTATTTATTTTAAAAACTACTGGAACTTCTTCACTTGGATTTAATGAGGGTTCTATCCAGTCTGCATAAAAGCCAGAGGAACTAAAATTTTTTGTTACAAGATTATGGTTGGAAAGGTTTACTTGAATTTTTACTTCCGCTCTTTTAGCTCGTCTCCAACCGTTTGGAATTTTAAAATACGAACTGTAATTTTCCAGAATGTTAGATAAAACAAGATTATCCTTTGGTCTAAATAAATAAGGAGCGGAAATTTCTTTTTTCAGAAAATAAAATACAGCACCAAATATTATAATAGTTTGAAAAAACGAATTATAATTATAAAGAGCAGGATCTCGAAAAATTGTAATCGCATTATGTGCAGTAAGAAGAATTGCATAGAATAAAAATAAAAAGTATCCCCAGGTTTGCACCATTAAAATCCCAATAGCAACAAAGACCGGAATGATTAGAATAATTATTTCTAAGGAATGTAACTCTCCGAAAATATTCGAGAACTCTACCAATCTATGTTTAAATCGAATTGCAATTCCTATATAATTTATAAATGGGAGGATAAGAAAGAATAGCCCGAAAAAAATTAATGTCTTTGGTCTATGAATTCTTTTTCTCTTTTTCCACTTTTGTTTTGCTTCCGGTAGCTCGTTTATATTTTGCATTGCATCTCCTTGTTATTTAATTTCATTTTTTCCTCTAAGTAGGATTGTAAGACTAACGACATTAGCCACAACTAAACAAAACCCAAGTCCAGCGAATAAGACTAAGTAAGGTTTTGATATTGTAATTGAATCCGTTGTTTGGGTTTGCGAATAATTTTCTTTTAGAACTCCTTTCAGTTGAGTGCGAAATTCATCCTGAGTTTCCTTATCTAAAATAATTATATTTACATTTGACTGACCTTGCGAGAGGGCATCTGTTAAACGTATAGCCTCCCCTCTTTCCGCCGCTGATGGAGGATTTTTTATTTTCTCCTTTGTATCTTTTATTCGTTCGGATAATAAAGGATTACCCGACCAGAATTGATCAGCCTTTTCATAATACTCTAAAGCTTTTTTAAAATTACTTGCCTTGTATTCCTGCTCTCCTTTGTTAAACCACACTTCTGTTTGATAATAATTCAAAGTAGGATCATTTGGAGCATCAATGATTAGCTTATCAATCTCTCTTTGTGCTTGGTCATTTAGTTTCGCTACTAATAATTCTTTTATATGCGGATACTTTGTTTGTTTACTCTCTGTAAATTCCTGTGAAAGGATTGGAATTAGTGGAAACGAAAAAGAGAGGATAATGATTACAAGCCTCTTCATTAGTTTGCATCCCTTGCTTTCTTTGCAAGACATTCTGGAGTTGTTTCGTTCATGATAATCTTCTGTGGCGTAATGAGGTCAAAGTAATTTTTCATAATGGAACCACATTCAAAGTTTTGCGTGCGAAACGATTCAAAGATGGAGCCAGTTACTTCATCTTGGATTGGGAAGCCTAACTTCCCATCCGGTCCGCCGTTACCTTCATACATACTCCGAATATCTCCGCGTACCATGTAAGCACGAATATCCCCATTACGAACATAGAAAGCTTTGTCATTGTCGAATTCATAATCAAAATCCATGTAAGTTATTATGATCGGCTCTTGTTCAAAATATTTGGTAAATCCATGATTAAGTGAATCAATGTCCGTCATTTCGACCATTCCGGCGTCTATTCCTGCCGCTTTTGCACTTTCGTTGATTGTTGCAGAGGCTGCACCTACATCTATATCTACATATAACTGTCCGGTATTTATAGGGTTATCCAGTGTTAGCCACTTATGATAGCTCATCGTGAGCGCAATCGCCCGTCCAAAATATTCATTGCCTCGTTCCGGTCGCAAATTTCCCAATCTATCATTTTCTTTATCAGCATCAGAAATCTCAGTAAAATGAATCCCGTCTATATATTCAGAAGAGTTCTGTTTTAAAACATTATTTAGGAAGTGATTATATGTATCGAGGAGTATAATCTGTAGCCCGTACTTCGCCCTTAAATTTACAAACAAATCTTTAGTGTATTTTGTGCGTAGACCATTAAATAGTTTTACTACATTTGTATAATACCATCTAAAGTCTTTTGTGCCTGTAGCAATCGCATAAGCAAAACTAGCCGGTGCTGGAATTGGTACAGTATTTAATAGCACTGATTTAGGGGTATTGATTGTGTTTCCGTTTATATTCGCAGTCCCTGATTGTTCCATGAAATGCGATAATACAAATTTCATATCAGTAACAACCCGGTCTGTTTCAGTTGAGTCCTGCCATTCCCATTGTGCTTGGTAATCTGGATATTTAATCAAAGGATTTCCGGTAATGTTTTGTAAGGGGGATGTTATGAAATTAATCCAACTCTTGGATAAATTGCTAATTGTCCTAAGAGGTGATCGCAAGAAACCTTTTAAGCTTGTTTTTCTTACCTGTCTATAAAGAGACTGACCTGCATTATATATATTCTTATATAAATTTTTAAATTCATTTCCTATCTTATCCGCATCTGACACATGCTTCATGTCATTTTTTCGTTTAATATAATCCATTAAATCATTTCCACCAACGTGAACGATTGAATATTGTGGAACATCAAATGCCACTCTAGTTGATTCTTGGCATTTTTTTATTTTTTCTGCATAGTCTTTTGCCATAGATCCAAACTGAGCGAGTCCTTGTAGCAAAACAGTATTAGGCGGAAAAATATTTTTCCCGTTGAACTTTGCATTTTGAATATTATTATTAAATCCAGCCGCTCCGAAACCAGATAGTTGATCTGCTCTACTATCTCCCACTGCGGCAATGTTTGAAATCATCGTTGTGCTACAACCCCATCGAATTTCAGTTGCGACAACAGGTTTTACGCCAATGAATATTCCGATTAGACTAATCATTATTATTCTCATATTTCTCACCTTATTTTTAAAAATTGATATTGCAGATCATATTGACCAATTGGACATTGAACTAAGCAATAAAGATTATCCGGTTGGTTATAATGCGTTTTATAAATTAAGCTTCGATTTGAAGGATTCCCATTTCTAGGAGATGTATTTTGAATTTCTTTCAAAGAAATACCAGGTTGCGGATTATCTTCAATTATACTTCCTCTATACCAAGTATTTGAAGTATAACTCGATCCACATTGACAATAAAAAGATTGCCCAGGACTCAATGTTTCAGATTTTATCGGTAAATTTGTTGCAGTATCAAATATTAATCCTTCCGAGACCTTATTGCTGACGCAATTACACTTCTCGCAAACGACAACTGAATTCGTTTTAGCACAACTTGCTTGTCTATCCTGTTCGGGCTTTAGTAGACTAAAATAAACATAAATCCAACCCGCCGAATAATCAGGTTTGTCCTTTGTGCTAAGTGGTGAACCTTTGCAGCTAAGGACAAACAATATAATAAGACTAATAACTATTATCCTAGAGCGCATCGATGAACATCCTTCTGAGTTGAATCAGTATTTTCTGCTCGTTCTCGATGAATTTATAGAAGGTAGGGTCTAATTCATACTTAGCGTCATCGAGAAGTCTTTGTCGAATGGAAATTTGAACGGATAATAATATTCTTTCTAATTTATAATGATCTTCAATGCCTCCACTCTGATAATATTGAAATTGCTCGATAGTGTCTAACATATAGTATTCGGCAGACTTCTTGTTATATGAGTAAGCCGTATTATACGAATCCTCAATCCATTTGTATTTAGCGAGTAACCATTCTTTGTTATTTTTATTCTCTTCGGATAACTCCTGCCAATATAACTGAATAGCTTTGCTATCATCCGCACTAAGCGCATACTTTTCATTCGTCTCTTTATCCGGCGTAACACAAGGCGCAATACAATATGCATTAGCCTTATCAGCGAAGCTTTGCATTTCCGCTTTCATACTTTGTTCTTCCGAGGTCAACTCTCCATACAAGGCTTTAAGTCCCGCTTTATCGTCTGAACTCATGGCTGTTCGAATCACCTCTGGCTCTATGAACTTATAAAGCAATGATTCACTGGTTGGATTACTCGTTCCATGCGTTGCAATTCTTGCCTGGCAGACTGCTTCACTTTCTCCAGTCTCACAGTGGCTAAGACCAAGTAACTGCCCAAATTGTTTCGCTACAATGGTAAATAAATTGTAACTCTTCTTGTGGTTAGTTCCCATATCCCATTCATAGCCGCTTCCATTAATCTGCATGTCGAAGTGTAGTATCTCGTTTGTCCCCTCACAACTCTAAATGTAAGTGCAAGCTTGACCAGAGCAATCTGAGTCTTCCACATTCAACGCATAAACAATATTATCTAGTTCTCGCATTGCTTTCTTTGCTTCCTCACTACATCCCATTTTCTCATATCCCGAAGGAGTCGCAGCAGTCATTCCATTGTATGATAATTTAAAATGAGATTCTCCTGATTGGAACGACCATATATTTCCTGCGCTACGGATTATTTCAATTATACTCTTTTTATCTCCTGTATTAAATCCGATCATTGCAGGATTTACTTTGTATTTGACAACTGGAAACTGGTTAAATAAACCACCCCATTGTAGTTTGTTCGGTGTTAAAAACATCCAGTTAATTGTAAACAGGATAATCACTATTATTCCTACAAAAGCTTTTACTTTCTTTGTTTTCATTTGAATTCTTCTCCTTGCTTACCTACTTAAAATTACTGCGCTATGACCTACGCGACTAAGCGGCATACTGAGAGTTTCCTGCTGCCAGGGACCAGATGTTGGGGTTGCTAACCCTGTTGAATAAACAGCACTTGTTGGAACATTGATTGTAGTGGAACCGCCAAAGACATAAATTTTGCGATTTATATAGGAAATCTCCGCAGCAGCTCCATAAACGGAAATTGGAAATACTGGACTTGCATTCATTGTATTTGTTAAGGGCTGATAGTAATTGTATACATTAGAAGGAGTAATAGCGGTTACAGGTTGATTCAAATCAGTTAACGTACTACCACCAATCATAAACATGGCTTTTGTATCAGACGGATATGGATCAGAAGGCAGAGGACGATAGCAAGTAGTTGCCATTCCATGACGGGCTTGCGTTAAATTTGTTTCACTGAGAGTCGTCGTCGTATTAGCCGCAGTTACGTATGCGTCACCGGTTGCATATGCAGAACCATCTAAATAATATCTTCCACCAAAGAAAAAAATTAATCCGTCAATTGCACAACCTGCCATTTCATTTCTGGCAAATAATGCGGTACTAGAAACAATCGTAACCCATGTTCCACTTGCCCCTATTCCTGGCGAAAATCTGTAAAGATTAAAAGGAGGCAGGGTTCCTGAAATCATAAAGGCTGTTGTGCTTCCGGCTATTGCATATATATCAGTGCCGACCGAAGTTGCAATAAAGCCTTGCAAAGTAACAGGCATTGTTGCCATTGTTCGCCAGGTATTTAAGTAAGGACTATATTCTTCCACTGTATTGTAAGCTGTCGTTCCTACGAGACCACCCATTACATAAATTTTTCCATTATTAGAAACAATTCCAGCATTAGATCGAGGTGTTGGAATGCTAGTTACAGACGAATACCATACATTAGCCACTGGATCAAACAAATCAACTTGAGCAAGTGGAGTACCGGCAGTGCTAACGCCGCCTAATATCCATATTCCTCTGTTCATTATATCCTGGCTTAGAGTTAATCCAGCATTAGGCGTACTAGTTCCTGTAACTGTAAGCTTTTGGGTTCGGACATTTTGGATAGGGGAAGTTGCTCCAATCTTTTGATTACAGGAAACAATGTAAGAATAATTTTCATCTGTATTCAAACTTCCGAAAGTCATTCTATGAGTTTTAGATGGATACAAACTAAATTGATAATTGTTTATATCATTTTTTCCAACACCCATATAGCCGATTGATTCTGAAGAACATCCCCATGTAACAGTCAAAGAATTAGATGTTAGAGAAGTTACTGAAAAAAATTCCAGTTTTAAATCAGATTGGTTTTGAGCCTTGCCTAATGTCCCGTTGTTGCAATTACAAATTAAAACTAAAAAGAATAGTCTTATTAGTATTTGAAAAATATTTAATTGTAATATTTTTCTCATAACATATATCCAATGGAAAAATCTCCACCTTCAAGTAAAATACCTGAATTACCTTCTCGGATATATGTTACTTTGCCGCCAATTCGAATAATTACTTTACTGAAACTGAGTCCCTGCCAGCCAAATGCAAAGTAACCGGCAGGAATAAAACCTGCAATGGAAGTTTGTCTTTCTACAAGTCTGAGATAGGAAGAGCCTATTCCTACATTCACATAGAAATCTAAAAATCGTGAAGGGTTTATTCTATACCTCCACCTTACGCATAAGGGTGTTTATCCGATAATGAACTTCCGGCAAGTTTATTAGCAGACCCGAAGAGTCCGATATTAGTAAGAAAATTTTTGAAATTCTTGTCTGTGAATTCACGAGGAGGAGGAAAATCTTCCGTAACCTCACCTTCTGTTTTACTGATTTTAGTTTTGTCTATTTTTATAAAGCCAAGTTCTGATTTTAATGTAACTGTATCTTTGTCTTGCTCAACAAAAATTCCTTTCAAGTGGCTTCCATCGAGAAGAATATATTCTATAGGTCGGTAAGACTTATTTGATCCTGTTTTTTTTAAATCAATCGTTCTGACTTCTGTCTTTGGCAGAATATATACAGCATTTTTCCATTTAATTGAAATTGAACTGTCATTTTCAGATATGAAATCAGCAATGAAAATATCTCCATTGTTTAAGATAACCTCAATTGGATAAATTGACGTGAATAGAAATAGGCTAATTAAAAAAAGAGCCTTATGCCTGATTGATCCTAAATAGTGCAATATTTTCATTGTTTAAATGATTGTTTTTTTGATAATGCTGAGTTTTTAATAAAGATTTGGGGGCGGGGCCCGGAGGGGGGGGTTGGGGGGGGGGGGGGGGGGGGGGGGGGGGGGGGGGG
>JANMOF010000486.1:0-7769 GCA_031368925.1 Leptospiraceae bacterium | reverse complement strand
TCCCTATAAGGCTCATTGGGATACTTGTAATTAACCGATGATTTGAAATATTCTATCGGGGTTTCGCCTATTTTGCCGTAGACTCCTTCGGTTTTAAAACTACGGGAGTGGAGGATTAATTCATACCGGTAGTTGTGGACGGATACGAGTAGGGCAGAAAGAAATAATCCAACGCCTGCTAGAGTGCGAATGGGGGCTAATACAAAGTATTCTTTTGCTTGCTCGGCTAGATAATTCCAGAAGAGGGCAAAGAAGATTGTAAAGAGTAATGCTGGTATAATCCAGAATTCAAAATAATGCGGCTCGATGTCTACTCCGATGAATAGAAAAAATAAAAAGTGAAGGCTTATGATAAAAAAATTTCTTCCGTAAAACCGGGTGAGCTGAAAGAAAAAGAAAAGTAAACTAAGAATAAATGCTAAGATAAAAATGGGAAGCAAAGTATGAGTAACCTCCACTGGATTTGTAAACGAATTCAATTGGAACTGAAAGTCCGTATAAGCATTGTACTGAATTCCATCTGTTCTCGCAAAGAAGGCATCCGTAAAACCGCGCATGGAATACTCCGGTATATACTTAGTAATCGCTCGACCATAGGGAGAGCCAACTAGATAACCAAAGATCCAATTTTGAAAACTATAAAGAGCTTCGTTGTATTCTAATTGCCAGACCACTCGCCCTCCCCAGAGATAACACCATGCAGTTGGAATAAAACAAAATAGAAATAGAAATAAAAGTGAGACGTATCGGCGCACGAGGCTAACGTCTATTTTACTTTCGCGGATTTTTATTCTTTCAAATGCAGTTGGAATTTTAAATTGAAAAATCGAATCCGGCAAAAGTAAGCCAATGAATAAAGCAATACAAGAGCCAACCATGTATTCGTGAAACATTACACCGGCAAATAGCACTAAACCCGCAATAGAAGAAACAAAAATAGAATATCGTGAATGGTAAACGGCAAGTCCTGCGAGTAGCATTACAAACAGCCAGCTCGCAGGGTAAATTCCTGTATCATTCTTTGCGGCATACGATAGATAGCCGTGTTGAAAGCCGATTGCAGTAGAAGCAATCAATGCAACTAAATATTTTCGTGTGAGTAAATACAAATAAAGAAAGCAAGCCGAAACTCCAATAGCGGCAAATAGAAGAGAACGAATCCGCAGGTGAAACATTAGGTTTGTTCCAAGGTAGTCGGGAAAATTTTGTGTAAGAAATTTGTGAAAGTAAAATCCAGTAGGTTCAAAATGGAGATGGTGTGGGTTTACGAACTGTTTGCCTACAAAGAAAGAACGAATATTATTTGCATACACCACCTGGTCGTGGTCTAGTTGTCTTTGGAGGTTTGAGAATAGAACTAGGAAATAGACTACACCTAAAGAAATTGCAAATAGGATTGAGTAAAAAGTTTTAGTTTTCATTTGGAACCTGTGTCATTCCCGAAATTCCACCTGCTAACGCCGCTACCGCCAAGCGATATCCAATGCCGTACAATTAAGAATTTTTCACCGCGAAGGACACAAAGCTCGCGAAGGATTTTATCAAGAATCTCTTTCTTTTCTTCGTGTTCTCTGTGCTCTTCGTGGTTAACCTCTTCTTCATTTCCCTTAACTTGACAGCATTGAGCGATATCGGGAATCTCAACGTCTTGAGACCCCCGATTAAAGAATTCGGGGGTGACAGTAATTGCATCCAAGTCTTCATTTCTTATCAAAGCTAATGATTTCATTTAACGCAACACGCGCCTTGCTAATCGAACGAATCTTCCAGGACTCACTGTCTAAATGCAAAGTCAAAGTTCCAATTCCAAAGATGCGGGTAATAAGAGTATCCTCTAACTCATACTGGACTCTTTTTTCTTTAAGAATATGAATTTTACGAGTAAATAGGTTACTCTGGATAAAGATGATTGTCCTCTCTTTTCTTGCAACATAAAGACAGGAAAAAAAATACTCCAAAAAAATAAGTTCGAGGCTAATCCAGTGAAACCCGATGAGTGCGGCGAGGAAATATTGCGCTAGTCGCTCGAAGAAAACTGGCTCTTGAATTTTTAAGTTAAAAATTTTAGGGAAGTGGAAAAATAAAAATCCATCACTCAGTAGACTTGCTAATTTGGGATGAAAATTGTAACCGTAAACGGCTAATACTGTTAAGCCGATCATTATTAGAAATAAAAAAAATCGGTTTGTACGGTATATATTTATTTCACTTGGTGCTAATCCTGTCCATGATTTGAATCTTAATTCTATGAATGCTTTGTATTTGGTTTTGATTTTTTTAAACATTATTTAATTTTATCTTTTTTGGTTTCGGACTTCACTGGTTAGATGAGTCCCCTGTTTTCATTCTTGGTTGATTCTAAAATTTGTAAATCAAAATACTATCAAAAACGAAGACGGAAGCACCGGTGAAATATTTCTTTGCTCCACTATGTACCTTCATTAAACTCGAAGTATTAAAAGTAAGAATTGGACATTTTCGGATTAAAGAAAAAAATTATTCATTGGCTTGGGCTAACAGCTATAAAGGATTTTGTAAGATTAGGAATCCCTCTTCGTAATGTGAGTCACTAATAAGTAATAGGCTTGCTAATAGCAATACGTTTTAAATAGTCAGAATAATAAGTATACGAGGGTCTATGAAAATACAAGCATTAGCCGCAATAAACAAGCAAGAAGCACTTACAGATTTTACCTACGACACATCTACTCTATCCCCGCATGATTGCATAGTCAAAGTGCATACATGTGGAATTTGTCACAGTGATATTCACATGATTGACAATGATTGGAGAACATCCAAGTATCCGCTCGTCCCCGGTCACGAAGTAGTGGGAGTTATTGAAGAGGTGGGTTCTCTTGTTAACCACCTACAACTAGGAGATCGTGTCGGGATTGGATGGCAATCTAGCGCCTGTCTCGAATGCAGTGACTGTCTGCGAGGTAATGAAAACCTATGTAGTAAAAACAAAGGCACCATCGTAGGAAGACATGGTGGATTCGGAAGTCATTTGCAAGTAGATAGTAGGTTTTGTTTCAAAATTCCAGAAGAACTGGAATCGGCAGTTGCTTCTCCTCTTCTCTGCGCAGGCATAACAGTGTATGCCGCACTTCGCTATGCAGGAATGACTTCAGGACAAAATATTGGAATCATAGGAATTGGCGGACTCGGACATCTCGCAGTTCAATTCGCGGCAAAGCTGGGAAATCGCGTTACAGTATTTACAAGTAGTCCGGATAAAGAAGAATTTGCGCTAGCGAATGGTGCAACCGAGGTAGTCATTGGCTCACCCAAAGGCAAGACAAAAAGTAGACTAAATATAATTTTAAATACAACTCATAACGATTTAGATTGGCCCCGTTTTTTAAGTCTCCTTGACTCCGATGGAACTCTCACTTTCGTTGGTGTTCCACCGAGCACTCTATCTACTGTGCATGTTGGAATGCTGCTAAATAAGCGTCTTCGTATTATGGGAAGTCCTATAGGCGGAAGAGCAATGATAAATGAAATGCTAGAAATCGCCGCCAAATACAAAATAGCCCCTGTCATCGAAAAATTTCCATCGTCTCGCGCAAATGATGCGATTTCAAAAGTGCGAGCGAATCAAGTTCGATATAGAGCGGTGCTGGAGTTTTAAAGAAAAGAATTTTGTTTCAATTAATCTATGTTTTTTTGAAAAAGAATTAAAAAAACATAGATTTCGAATCGGCAATTATTTATAGTTTTGCTTCTAAGAGTCCTTTAGCAATAACGCGTAACGCCATTACTTCTTCGGCTCCTTCAAAGATTGAGAATACGCGGGAGTCTACGAAGTAACGAGACACAGCGTATTCTTCTGCGTAGCCCATTCCTCCATGAATCTGCATTGCTTCCCTGCAAACCCATTCTGAAATTTTAGATGCATAAAACTTAATGAGGGTAGCTTCCATTTGCCCCTTGTGGTTATCCATGAGACGGGCAACAAAGTTTGTGAACTGACGGGATGCTTGGATAATCATTGCCATGCGGGCAAGTTTGTATTGAGTGAGGTTGTATTCATAAATTGGTTTTTTAAATACCTGTCTCTCTGTCGCATAACGTAGACCTGCTTCGAACGCAGCTTGCATTACACCGTTTGCACGAGCGGCAGTTTGGATACGACCACCGGCAAAGCCTTCCATTTGTAAATAAAAACCTTTTCCACGATACGCTTCGCCGCCGACAAGGTTTTCATCTGGAACAAAATAATCTTCGAAAGAAACTTCAAAAGAATGCATTCCACGATAACCGATAGTTCCAATAGCCTTTCCTTCCATACGCCCACCACCTTCTTGTCTATGGTCAAAGCTATGTCCAAGAAATCTAGGTTTCTCAGCGAGTAATATAGATAAACCTTTATGCTTTAATTCGAGGTCTGCTTCTGTGCGGCAAAGAACTAACAAGACGTTTGCGTAACCGGCGAAAGTACACCATGTTTTCACACCGTTGATTTTCCAACCGCCCTCTACTTTCGTTCCAGTAACAATAACACCGGCAACGTCAGATCCGTAATTAGGCTCAGTGACAGCAACAGCCGCCATGACTTCTCCGCTTGCAAGTTTAGCGAGCCATTTTTCTTTTTGCGCTTCCGTTCCACCTTTTAGAATAGCCTTAGAAACAATTTCAGGTCTTGTGATTAAACTTCCGGCAATACCAAGCCCACCGCGCGACAACTCTTCCGTAACCACAAGCATACTGATGTTATCCGGTCTGTCAGCAGGTTGGATTCCACCATAGGTTTCAGGAATACAAAGACCAAAACAACCCATGTCATTTAAACCATCAATAATATCTTGGGGGATAATATCGTCATTGCGATGAACATGCTCTGCGTGCGGCTTAACGACATCTTCCGCAAACTTATGAAATGTCTCACGGAAAGATTCATGGTCATCACTTAGACCATAAGCTCCTGCATGACCAACTTTATTAATCGTTTCGATGATTCTAGAGTAGTGTTCAATCTTTGTAGAATCTTGGATGAAAGTGTTAACAGAAGAATTAAAAAGTTCAGTAGTAACTTTTTCATGTGTAACAGTATATTCAACTGGTTTAGAAATTAATTCCGAGCGAATATGAGAAACGACTTCAGCGGCAAACACAACCGCCATTTCTTGTTCGAGTTCGCCAGTTCCGAAAGAAGAATCCCAAGCGTACGATACAAAATTTTCGGCAATTTTTTGCTCAGCAGTCATCCAGGAAAGTTGATAGAATACATATTGGTTCTCATCCATCTTGCCAACAGAAATTCCGCCTTTTACAGTGCATTGCACCGCTAGACCTTTTGTAATTTCCTCGAGAAGATTGCCAGATGCGGCAAGTGATTTAAGGGCTGATTCTTTATCTAAAGCGATTGTTGCAGTAGCCATTGAGCTATCCTCGTTATTTTTAATAATACTTACAATAACTTAGGATTTAGGTTTCCTGTCACTTCGAAATTGGGTTAGTTGCCACGGAGACACAGAGAATTGAGATTAGCCATTTCTATTCATGTCGTCATCTTAAAGAAGATTTATGAAGGAATCGAATCAAATCAACAGTCGAAGTATGGCAAACAATACTGAGTAGTTACGAATACTCCTACTATAACATTTTTACGTTCAACCAGAAAAATGTCATGACATTTTTCTGGTATTCTAAAATAATGTCATAGTAGGAATTTACTATGTATCGCTACTTAACGCCACTAATAGAAAATGATTTAAAAAGCAAAATGGTTTTTTTAGGTGGTCCGAGACAGGTAGGCAAAACAACATTATCCATATCATTCTTAAAAAATGGACATCCTGAACATCCGGCTTATATCAACTGGGACTTGTGGTTAGACAAAGAAAAATTAATCAAAGGGGAACTTCCCAAAGAGCCCATTCTTATTTTTGATGAAATTCATAAATATTCAAACTGGAGAAATTTAGTAAAAGGATTTTACGATAAATACAAACTCAAAACTAAATTTATAGTAACCGGATCAGCTAATTTAGATTACTACCATAAAGGTGGCGAATCCTTAATGGGTCGTGTTCACTCTTATCGCTTACATCCATTTTCTCTTAATGAACTAAATTCGAAAGGAAATACAAAAGACTTAGAAATTCTTTTAAAATTTGGCGGATTTCCAGAACCACTCTTTGCCCAAAACGAACAATCCTGGAGAAGATGGCAACGAGAAAGAATCAAGCGAGTCATGCAAGATGATTTACAATCTTTGGAAAATATAAAAGAAATAAGCCAAATGGAACTTTTAATCAGTATGTTACCCAATCGAGTTGGCTCTATGCTCTCTTTAAATTCGCTAAGGGAATTTTTAAATTGCTCTCATGCAAGTGTAGACAAATGGTTATTAATCGCTGAGCATCTCTATTTAATTTTTCGCATCCCGCCTTACATTCATAAAAATGAACGAGCTATCAAAAAAGAAAAAAAGCTATACATGTGGGATTGGTCTATGTGTGAAAATGAAGGCGCGAGATTTGAAAACCTAGTAGCAAGTCATTTACTTAAATACTGCCATCTCATTGAAGACAGCGAAGGATATGATATGCAACTTCACTATTGTCGTGACAGGGAAGGTAGAGAAGTTGATTTTATTATTACAAAAGATAAAAAAATTGAATTTGCAGTCGAGTGTAAACTCCAAGATTCTACTCCTTCGAAACATCTTTCCTATTTTAGAGAGCGCCTCAAAATACCAAAGTGTTACCAAGTTCATCTAGGCAAAGAAGACTTCGGCGATGAGGATCTCGGCATACGCGTATTACCCTTTTGGAAATTTTCGAAAGAGATGAATTTGGTGTGAGTGAAGTAAAACCCCTCTACCCGTCAAGCCCGAAGCCGAGTGTGGCATCTGCGCAAATCAATCCATAGACTGTGAAAAGTTTCAAGGTTTTGCTTCTATAAGATAAAGTCTCCCTCTAGAAATTTGAAACCAGCCGGTTAGGATGCTTAAGACTTGAAGACTGAGCGAAAAGAAATAGGCATCTACCCAGAAAGCAGGCTCGAAGCAAAGCCCCACTGTCATAATAAGAAGTGCGCCTCCAGTGATTATTCCCAAAATCAAAAAGATATAAACTAAAACTTTAGGAAAAAGAGAATAAAACTTTTTCTTAAGAAAAAGATGTATTAAAAGTCCCGTCAGAATATTATAAATGGATTGGTATCCTAACACAACCCACAGGATTACAAAAAAAATTCCTCCCATATCAGTTGCAAATAAAAGAGTGGGAAGTAAAAGCAAAGACCAAAAGAGTATTTTATTCATATCAGTTTCCTTATTTTATTTCTAACGCAGAAGCGGCTCGCTGTCGCTATTTGCATTCAACTTCTTCCAGAATTCTTTCTCCGTCTATCGCAAAAATTAAAGAAAATATTTTGGAGAATAATTTACAATTAACCCCTCGCCTAAAATCCCCTAACCCCTTTAGAGAAAGGGGAAAGGTCAGGAGAGGGGTTTACATGTATTAGCCTGTCAACCCCTGCAAAGTTGGGGAGAGGTCGTCAAAAAGGATAATGTATTATTTAGTCAATAACCCACCATGTGTTACAAAGAATTCAACAAACACAAGGCTGATAATAGCCATGAGTTTAATTAGAATGTTGATAGCAGGACCGGATGTATCTTTGAACGGATCACCAACAGTATCCCCTACTACGGCAGCTTTGTGTAAGTCAGTTCCTTTTTTACCAGCAGCTTCGATGTATTTCTTTGCATTGTCCCAAGCACCACCTGAGTTTGCACTAGAAATCGCAAGCAC
>JANMOF010000483.1:0-32839 GCA_031368925.1 Leptospiraceae bacterium | reverse complement strand
TATTACGCTTCCAGTTTCTAAAAAGGTTTCGCCTGTCAATTAAATGACTGGCAAGCATTTTGCATTGCATTTAAAAAATGTTCGTAATAAATAAATTGAATTATATAATGATATGCTAAAAAAAAAATGAAAGTGAAATGAAACGACTTAGGGAGAAACACGATATTAGCCGTAAGTCATTTTTCAGATTACCTTCTAAAATACTTTTACAGTATCATAAGTTACAAAAAGAAAATTATTTATTCCGAGTAGCAATATTCGATTTAGTATCCAACAAATTCTAGGAAAAATAAAAGATGAATGAATCTACAGAAATTTTAAAAAATCATAAACTCAAGTTCCCTTGGACAGCAAATGACCTAAGCGAAATGATAAACAGCAAAAGACATTTAAGCCTAACGTTAGATAGATTCATTAATATATTTAAGTCGATAGGCGCAATAGAGGAAAAATAAAAATGCAACTAACACTTACAGACACACAACTAGAAAAACAACCGCTCGAATACGAAAGTAAAACAGTCACGCTTTATCATAATCTTTTAAATTTTCTGAAATATAATAGTATTCCTTTTACCGATTCTCAAGGGCTAATCAAGGTTATTCCTAAAGATGAAGAGCAAGCGAATTTAGTTAAAAAGTTTTTTGCAATTAAAAGAATCGAATACACGGTAAACGAAAATGAGTAATCCAGAAACAAAACCGGATTTATCAATTCGAATCTGTGGAAATTGCGAATCATGGGAGCAATTAAAATCAATTCCTAGTATGGGCTTTTGTAAGTGTTCACGAAGCGCGGCTAACGGCGTGCAAATGTTTAAAGGTTCTTATTGTGATTGTTTTAGATTAAGAAAGGATGAGTTAAAGAAATGAAACTTCAAAACTTATATTTCCTTTTAAAATCCTTCCAAGATATTATTGGTAACACTGATCTAGATAGTGCTAAGGATGCATCAAAGACTCTAGACGTTTTAGATTCTCTATTTAAAGGAATTCGTTTAGAGTATAGCAAAGAGGTTAATACCAATTTGACCAAGATTCATAATTGCATTCAGAAACCAATTACACCAAACACCGAGCATAAAAATTTAAAACAAGTGAAAAGTAAAATTGCAATGTTAATCAAATTTCTCGAATCAGAAATCCAAAAAGAACAACCGGATTTATTTAAGGAAGTAGCATAAGCGAAAAAACTTGCCCTTTGGGGCAAATTCTGTAAACCCTCGCTCGGTAGAGCGGAAACATTTAATAGGAATTCAAAATCTAAAGGAGATTTTAACATGATAGTAGGACAATTAGAACCAAAGAAGAACAAGGACACCGGAAAAGTATTTTTTGATTTATCTATGAACATTCCATTTCTAGGTAAACAAAGTTTTTATGTTGTGGCTAACGACAAAAAGACAACAGAAAATTCACCGGACTATAAAGTATTTTGTGGCGGAAACGTAGCGGGCGCGATTTGGAAAAAAGTTTCAAATGCGAATGAGGAATATCATTCAGGCTCTGTATTCTGTTTAGGAATGCCATTGAACCGACTACACTTTGCAATTTTCAAAACTAAAGATGAAACCAAAAAAGATGAAAGTGGAAACCCTATTCGCGTTGTAGTAATTGGCGAAGGCGAACGAAAAGACGGCGATGCAATAGATCAAGCACCGGACGAAGAGAAGGTTTTCTAAACACGGCTTAATTGTAAAAGGCTGGGGAGCTAAGAGCGATTAAGCACCCATAAGAGCAAACGTGAGTCTTGTCACGGAAAACTAAAGACTAGCAACTTTTGAGCTAAAAGATAAAGGGAGTTTCTGGAATGGCTAAAACCAGACGTTGAAGAGCAACGCTAAAAAGCAAAACGTTTGCCGGTTTAGACAATAAGAAAATCGGATTTGAAACCCCGCTAGAAATAGCGGGGATGAAATTATAAAGGAATCATAAAAATGCAAAACGAAACACTAGAATTATTAATAGATGAAATCGAAGGTGAAGCTAATAAAAAAGTATTCACTACTGATTTTAAGGAAAAAACCATTCACGAAACTTATAATTTGCTCAATTTTGAAACGATCAATTTTGAAATTTTGAATGATAACGAGGATATAATCAAAGTAAGCGCACCTGGCTATATTTTGTTAGATGCACTTGTAAAAGCTCTAAAAAATCAAGCTCTGCATAATGCGAAGAAAGACATTATCAAAAATATTTTAAGTAAGAAGGAATTATAAAATGATAATATGTAAAGACATTCAAGTAGAAGATTATTTAGAACAAATTGCCAAAGAACATGAAAAAGCTAAAAAGTTTCCTCCCTTTGCTTCTCTACATGAAGGCTATGCAGTTTTAAAAGAAGAGGTAGAGGAATTTTGGTATGAGGTCAAGCTAACTAAGTATGATGATTCCCACGAAGCCCTAGAGAGACTAGAGCGCACAGAAAAAGAACTTATCCAGATCGCGGCTATGGCTGTAAAAAATTTGCAGTTAGTTGAAACGATGAAAGCCAAAATTAATAAACCAGAATCAGGAATCTCACGAGTAGATTTAAACGCAGAGGGAAAAATTGATCGAATAGATTTTTCCTTAGATGAAATCGAGAAATTTCAAGGAAAAATTTTGTGAAAATCGTTCGTTGTGTCAGGGGGGGTTGTAAAACCCCCTGACTAGCACATTATCAGACTCAAAAGCGAAAATATACGACTCTTAGTAAAAAGTATCTCAGATTTGAAAGAATATGCCAATAAAAAACCAAGCAATCAATTTAGAGTATTCCAACCTTTACAATGAGATGGAATCTCACAGAAAGCTTTTTATTGACTGGCTTAATTTCAAAGTTTATAACACTATCGAAAATCGAAATTTTCTACATCTGCTTTTACCGGCATTAGGGGAGCCAAAAAGACAAAAAGAAGGACTTACTGAAATTCTCCTGTATACCCACAAAGACCGAATAATCAAAATGGAATACAACGTTTTAGAAATAGAATTTATTTCGGTTCATATATCATCCAGAGGACTAAGTTTAATTTTTAAAGAAACAGAAAACTATAAGCCTTTAATGTCTATAGAAGAATTGCTTCGATGGATTTTCAAAAATTGCAAATGGAATAAATGTAAGGGCGAAGCTGACCGACCGGCGGGAATCACACGGATAGATTTTGCAATAGATGACTTTGAAAGTTTTTTGGATTTGGATTTAGTAGATCACAAAATTAAAAAAGGTTGTTTCATAACTAGATTAGTTTCCTCATCTGACACTGACGGATGGAATTTGCGCGATAGAGTCCCCACAGGAAAAACAATCTATCTTGGCGTTCGTTCGGCTGAAACTTTTATTAGAATCTATGATAAATTTGCAAAATGTAGAGAGCAATCAATAGAGATAGATAAACGTATTGATACTTGGAATCGGTTTGAAATGGAATTCAAACTTGGAAGGGCAAACTGGTTTACTCACGAATATATTTCTAATCCTAATTTTAATCCTTATGAAGCAATATTAGGTATATTTAGATTAACCTCTGAGCCTTTAGCAAAGAAAGAAAAAAATAAAAATCGTTTTGAAGTAGATAGGCTTTATTCAAATTTCTTACGAAATACCAAAAAAGTAACACCGTTAAAAGTTCCACAATTAGTTTATGATTTAGAAAACCTTGAAAGGTATGTCGAAAAAACTTCGGCAGGGGCTATTGATACTTATGTAAGAGTCAACGGATTCAAAAAACTTCAAAATGTTTTAGAAGAGCGAAAAGAAGTAACGAATAAAAATAGAAAATACAAATCAATTTTAGAAGATCATGGAACTAATTTTTCTTATGAAGATGATGAGTATGTGAGTGATAGTAAAATTAAAAAATTCAAGAAGGCTAGTTAATGACTTGGACACATATACACGCATCATTCAGAATTGATACCCTTAATAGGATGAATTCTGAATATCGAATTTATTTCAGGGATGAATTAGTAGATATTCCTGATGGACTACATTATTTCATTCAAGAAAATCCAGACCTCCAGAAAATGGCGGCTTATGTAATAACTTTTTGGGGTGATCTTCTAGAATGTAATTTTGATATAAAAGAATTCTTTTCCGGTTTTATAAAAGGAAAAGATATTCGTCAAGGATTTCTTCAAATAGAAATTGAATCAGAGATAGAATTATATTACTATGTGAATTCAGAAAATGAACTGAAAAAAATATTTGAGAAGAATTCTGGACAATGACTATATCAATTACAGACATCCAAAAAATCAAAAAAGAATCTAAGAACAAATTAGATAAGAAAGATATTCTTTTAGCAATTGTGATTCCAGTAAAAGAAAAAGAAAGTCTTTGGCAGTATGCACAGGTTGAAGTCTTTGACCCGTCTACAAGGGAAATTATTGATAGAGGTTCTTTTATTCATGTCATAAATCAGATCATAACTAATCCAGATTATCCGCTTATGAGTAATTTTGTAGATGAGAATAAAAAGCCAGTGAAAAGGAAAATAGCATAGGAAATATTTAGATGATTATAAGAACTACAATTTCAAAATTTGGTGTAGATATTAGATTGACTTTCGAAAGATGGACTCATATAATTGAAAATCATAATGATTTAGCAGGTATGCAAGATTATGTGATGGATGCAGTTTCTAATCCAGATGAAATAAGAGATGGAGATTATGGGGAATACATAGCAATATCAAAATTAAATAGAAAAGATTATTTAGTAGTTCCTTATCAAGAAAATGGTAATGATGGATTCATAACAACGGCATTTATTACAGATGATAAAAATTGGATAGAAAAGAAGGCTATAATATGGAAGTAAAAGAATTAACAAAAGAAATTTCCTCATCTTCAGAATATATTTTCAGAAGTGGCTTACAGCAAGTATCTTTTGATTATGATAAAGAAGCTGATGTAATGTATGTAAGTTTTGAAAAGCCACAGAATGCGGTAAAGACCTTACCTCAAGATGATGGGAGTCTTTTAAGATATAATGCAAAGGGTGATTTAGTCGGAATTACTTTTATGCACTATTCTAAAAACTTAAAGAAGAAAAATTAATGAACGAAATTATTTACAACAAACAAACTAGACCTTTAAAATCTTTCGAGGACACAGTAAAAGAAATCGAGCGTCTAGGAAAGACTTACTGGACAGACCTTTTATTATATCCTGAAATCTGCAAACTTTCCCCTTATGAATTTTTCTCTTTTGTGAAATCTTTAAAATATATTGCTGACCCTAAAGGCGAAGAATATGTAACTAGACCAGGACATACTTTAAATTTTGCGTTATCAGGTAATGGACATTATTTTGATTGTGATGATAGATCAGTATTGACCATTTCTTATTTCACTCTGAGAAACAAACTCTTAGGTGAGAATAATAAAATAAATATCATCGTCTCAGGAAGGAATTTCAGACCTCATCACGTTTATTGTGATGTAAACGGAAAGCCATTTGACCCCACTTATCCGTATAACGTATATCAAAAAGTCCTTTTCCCCGAAGGATTCAGAAAAGAATATCCAGTAAAATAAAATACATTAAATGTATTAACTAGCAGTAAATGTATTTAGTCGACTTTTCATTGAAAAAGTAATTACAAAAAATTCATTCTTAGTATAGCTGTCATTGAAATTATATGACTACTATGCTTACAACCTTAGAGGGTAATACAGATTTAACTAACGAGTTAGAAGGCGATTTATATATTGCCGATAACGGAAAAGTTTATTTCGAATCGTCTCTTGGCGAATACTCAGAATTAGGCAGTGTAGAAGAAATATTTAATCAAAGTATATCGGAGCTTTCCGGTAATCCTGAAATAGAGGAATTACTAGATGGTGAAGCTCCGATTTTACAAGATAAAGAAATTGATTTATATATCCACAAAAACGGAAAGGTTTATTACAAATCCCCTCTTGGCGGTTACTCAGAATTAGGCAGTGTAGAAGAAATATTCAATCAAAGTATTTCGGAGCTATCAGGAAATTCTGATTTTACGGATGATCTAGACGGTGACGAATTAGGTAAAGGCTTTAAATTCAAAGCGCCTAAGATAAAATTCAAAGCGCCTAAATTCAAATTTAAAGCCCCTAAAATGAAGTTCAAAGCCCCTAAGATGAAACTGAATACTAAGGGACTTTCAAAAGGTTTTAAAAGTATCGGAAATGCAGTTTCAAGCGGTGTAAAAGCTTACGGTAAAGCATGGGAAGGCGTAGCAAAGGGAGCGGGCAAACTCGCTTCTAGTATTGCAAGTGGAGCTGGTCAATTAGCAGAAGGTTTATTAAATCAAGAGCAACCTCAAGGCGAAGAAGAGCAAGAAGAAGAGTCACAAGAAGAAGAACAAACCGACGAAATAGATCAAGAGCAAGTTAATGAAGAGTCTCAAGAGGATAATACAGATATGACCGAAGAATATACAGATGAAATGTCTGGAGTGAATGAAAGCCAAACGGGAAAGAAATATTATTATTCTGAATTATATGGAGAATACAAAGAGCTAGGAAGAGATGAACTTGGTTTTATGGAAATGCTGACAAGCGCGGCAGGAATGGCATCAGGCGGAAATAAATCAGGATTATTAAGCATGGCAACAGGCGCGCTGGATATGTTTGTCCCAGGAGCGGGCACTCTTGCAAATGTTGGATTAAGTGCAGCGCAAAAACAGCAAGCCAAGAAAAAAGCAAAGAAAGCGGCTAACAACGCACAAAGACAAAAACTTTTACAATTCTATAATAAGAAAAAGCAAAATCCAAAAGCAATTCTTAAACCCAAGCCAACTACACCTAAGCAAGTAATACAAACAGTTCAAAGACAAACACCGATAAGCCGTCCTGTTCAAGAAATGACGTATGCAGCATCTTCACCGGCTACTTATCGTAATACGCAACCAACAGCAAGAAATGAAACTGACTACCAGCCATCTCAAGTAGAGAAAGATAAAAAGAATCAAATCGCAATGGGTGTTGGAGCGGTTATAGTAGTAATAGCAATCATTTATTCAATGAATAAAAAAAAGGGGAAAAAATAAAATGTCAAAATTAATTTTACTAGGTGGTAGATCATCTAAGAGAAGGAAGAAAAAAGGCGGGCTAACAAAACCTAAGCTTAAAAAATTTCCAAAGTTGCCTAAAAGAGCAGATATTGACTCTTTAAGAGTTTACGCCAAAGAATGCCTGGCGGTCAAAAATGAAAATTTTAAACTTTTATCTGAATATAAGAAAAAGGTAAAAACACAAAAAGACCTTAAAGCGCAAGTTACAAAAATGAAAGCAGATATTAAATCCTTACGAGAAAAGGAGATTGACTAATGAATAGCTCAAAACTAAAAGCAAACCTCATTTTCATTTTTGCAACATTTGGAACCTTTCTTGGTTCTAGGTATGTCACTAAAAACTATGGCTCTAAAATTCATGCTGAATACGGAGAAACTGCATTAGCCACAGGTATTGCAGGGACTGCAATTTATTCAGCTAATAAAATTTCGAATGCGGAAGTTGCTCTTGGAGTAATTGCCGGCTCTGGTATGAATGCGGTCTGGATGATGGCAAGTATGCCGGCGGTAAAAGATAAATTACCTCAATCTATCCAAGCCACTTTAGGCGATGACGGAAACCAAGCTACAACCGTGGGACAAAATTCTTTAGATGGATACTCGGACGATGAACTAATGGGAAATGAGCGCGTAGTCAATATTGCGCGCGAAATGGCAGCGCATGAAAAGGACGCTTACATAAACGCTTTGATGGCAGCGGCTCAAGGCAGAGAGACGAAACAACTTCCATACAATCAAACCGTAACCGTAGGCGCGGCAAGTATTGATTATCAAACAGGGCTAGAAGGCGAAGAGGAAATGGATGGAAACTCTTTAGACTAAGAACAATTAAACGCAAAAATAAAATATAGGATAACAAAAACAAAATGAAACTTAGACATAAAAACAACAGAACTTTTTACAAGAAAACTTTGATTTCCACAATGACACTTTCTGAAAATCAAGATAGCATTCCTTTTTATACAAAAGGGGAGCTCCTTGCTTCTGAAAGAAATTATCAAGATGAGGGAAATCCTTTTAAAGATTCCAAAGGAGGTGAAATCAAAAGTATGTATTTACTTTCGATTCCAGAGGCTTATGGAGTATTAAAAGTGCCACCTTCTAAAGAGGCTCTCATGGACGGCTATGCAAAATTAGTCCATTCAGGAATTTTGATTGTCAAGCATGACACTGACTTGATTGAAGAGACTCCTTTGTCGGAATTACTAGCACCAGCGCCAATTCTTTTTCCATCGGAAATTAGAGACCCGGCAGATACAACATTCAAAGGTTATATCCCACCGGCTAACATCATTCAACCAATTTCTCAATCTGTGCATATGAAAGCTTCAAATCAGTTATTGATTACTTATGATAAACCGCTTTACATCGGAAGAGACGCGGCTTTAGAGCTAAAAATCATATTGCTTGGCGGCGTAAAAATCCCTGTGGCTTTAGTAGGGCATAAACTAAGTTTACGCATTGTGTCGAAAGTATTTACCTCTGATGAGATTAAAGCGGCTTAACAATGAATAGCCGTATAAGCTACAATCTCACCGTAGGCGGTGTAAATGGGGACGCTATCAGTAACGATCAGAATTTTACTGATGCAATTATAATAGCGTCTCCTATTAGCTCGCACCATATGCGAATCCTTGGAATACAAGTTCGGTTTCCAGATGATGCAGAGGATTCATTAATCCAGATAAAAGATTCAGATCAGAATCTTTTGATTTCTGGAAACGTGCAATTGTCGCAAATTGGAAACCGTTCTAAGGCTGATATTTTACGAGATGAATTTCCAGTTGATTTTCTACTTAAAGTAGGAACTACAATGATAATTTCGATTAAACCAGCTACGGGAAAAAGTATAGCTAAAGAGAAATTGAACGTCACACTTTTTGGTGAAAAAGTTCAAAAGACTTAAGTAGATGATTTATGCAAGTATCACACAAACTAGTATACATAGCGGATAAGGTCATTAATCCAATTGATGACACTCAATTATTAAACCTAGCACGTGTGAAAACTGCATTCGAAGGCAAAGGCTTATTTTCCTTTGCCGCTATCAAGCTTGGTAGCAAAAATACTATTTTACAAAAAATTGATGCTTCCACTAGTTCAAACTTTTCCTCTTCAAAAGGAATTCAACCTAATATACAACTTTTGTTTATGGGTGCAAATTCGAATTCCTTTGATTTTTTAAAAAACATTCCAGATGATAAATTTGAAGAATCTGGACTTATAGTAAACAATGAATCTATACTTACAAAAAACAATTTAAACGGAAAAGAATTTAGCGCGGTTAATCAGTCTTTAACGCCTGTAAATGTAATTAAATTCAATGCGACTTTAGAAAATGAATTAGTTTTTATTCCTCAACCTTCAAAAAATGAAGAGTCTATTTTAGAAGGGCTTACGAGTATTTATACAACTTCCTTTACAGATAGATTCGAAAAAGAATCATCTGTTTTAATTCCAAGTCAGACAAAATATTTATTAGTTTTTCCATTGGTTTCAATGCCGGTTCCCATTCCTCGCAATCCTGCTATTATCCGCTTTGGTAATATCAAAGTATCTGTTATCGTAAATTTCGAACTTGTAGAGGTTTAAAAAAATGGCTACTACTTGGACAGATAACAACGACATAGAACAAACGCAAACTTCTGACGGCGGGCTAACCATTGATAAAGAAGGAATTATCACTGTAGACGAATTGGTAGAGGATGACTACGAATTTGAAATATCTCTAGATGATTTGATTGATAATCCTTATCGTCCGTTAGTTGCCGTTGACCCTGTCTCAAAAAAAATTCCACTGGAGTTAATGCCTGAAATCGTAATAGGGAAAGTTGTAACAAAAAACATGCTTTTAGAAATGTTATCGTTGAATTACGGCGATACTCCACAAGGAGCTAACGAAGATAATTATATTAATCGCGGTCAAATATGCAGAGTTCTCGAAGTTCGAAGCTCTTTTATGTTAATTGGAACAAATCCAAATTTATTAAATAATTGGTCTGAATTAGTCGCAAAATTTACATCTTGGGAAAATATTCAAAACAAACCTGATGAATTCGAACCGGCAGAGCATGACCATGATGATATTTATGCAAGGCTTGTGAACGGGAAAATTCCAGCAAAGTATTTAAGATCATTACAATTAGGTGATAGATTTACGGCTAACACTCTCGGCGAAATGCTTAATTTACCTGCAAGGTCAGGTGATGTATGTAGTCGACGGGACGAATTGAAATTATATTTACTCTGTGGGGTTAATGGACTTTTACCCGATGGACATTCAAATAACTGGGTTGAAATTCCTTCACCGCTTGCCGGTGTCCAATCTATCAATGGTTTTAATGGAGTCGTATTTTTAGACCATGAAGATGTAGGCGCGGCGGCTGAAATCCATGAACATGAAATTGATGAGCTAACGGATAACACAGATTCAACAAAAAAATATTCTCTAAAAAAAATGTCAGATGGAAAATTAGCGATTTATGAAAATGGAGAATTTTCATTTAACTTAGGCGAAGCGGGCAAAGTTAAAACGATTGCAGATGAGGACTTAGAATTTATTTTTTCCGGCGGTTATTTGTATTATAGAATAAATGGAGGCTCACCCCTCCCTTTCGCATAACGCCTGCGACTAAACCAGGCGCAGGCGGTCAAGACCATTGGGAAGGCGCGGCTAGTTATGGTAATTCTCACGGCTCAGAATGGTTTGAATTAGATAGAACTGAGGATGAAGGAACGGACGAAATAGTTTATAGAAATCCCGACCCTGTAGCACCGAGTGAATATAATGAAGGGGATGATTTTTTCTATGACAATCTTTGGTGGGAAGTCACGGGATGTTATGAAGAGGATGTGACTATTATTGTATCTTTAGACCCTTTCAAAACGAAAACTGAAACAGTTTGGAAAGTATCATTATCGAGAGAAATACATCATCCTCTCTATTTCAATTACTGGAATGTTTACAATTATTCTTTTTTCACTTGGAATTATCTAAGAGAAGAAAGGCGAGCGGCTTAAAGGAGTTTTTACTATGTGGCAAGAAGTTTTTAAAAATGAATTATATAAAAACAGTCAAGGCTGTTTTCTGAAAAAAGAAAATGGGGAATTTGTATTATTTGACCAAGACGGGCAAACAATCCGTATTCCCATAAAAGATATTTTAGAAAATCCAGTGTATAAATATACAGAGGCTTGGCATGAGCTAAAAGTAATTGTAGATAAAACGAATTCAGACCTAAGCAACATAGCACAAAATACAAGTGCTTTATTTTTATCTATTCTTGCAAAGGAAGACATATCAGCATTTACCCCCGTCAACCTTAAAGGGTATAGAGCAGATTCAAATCTAGTATCTTTGATAGATGCAACCTGTCAGGGCTTTTCGCTTCAAGACGTTCTTACAAATAATATGGGATTGTTTCAAGCAAGTGGAGTAATCCAAAATCCGCTTTGGAATTGGAACGTAAACGAATCAGTTTTTTTAAACGGAAATTCTTTGTCACAGGTAAGACCGGCAAGCGGAATTTTGCAACGGATAGGAATTGCTAAAACATCGGACACTCTAATTCTGAAAATATCAGACCCGATCAGATTATAGGCTTTATTTAAAATTTAGGAGATTAAGAAAATGCCAGAAAGAAAACCCCTCGTATTAGATGGAAATGGAAACGTAACACAATTACAACCCGGCGACACGTTAGACGCTAGGGCAAAAGAAGTTGATGCGTTTGGAATGGTAAACGAAGACACAAACCCGATTGCTAAATTAGCACCGGTTTACATTTCTTCGTCTGCACACGTGAAACCTGCACAGGCAAACGCACCCGCAACCCATAAAGTTATCGGGCTTGCCTTTGAAGCAATCGCGGCAAGTGCAAGCGGCTCTGTTCAAACCGATGGACAGATCACCGGAACGACTGCTGAATGGGATGCAGTGACAGGACAAACGGGAGGACTTACACCCGGAGCAACTTACTTCTTAGATGAAGCGGCTCCAGGCAAGCTAAGAGTAACCCCACCAACTATAGGCTCACTTGTAGTAATCGGAGACGCTCTAAGCGAAACAGCCCTTGACTTGAACGTGGAAAAACCTATTCTATTATAGGATAACAGATGTTAGTCAGTGGAATAAATGTAATTTTTACTTATGCAGATGCTAAAAATAATTTTAGCAAAATGGATAGTAAATTTATTCGTTTATTCACTGACTTTTGTAAATCTCAAAACATTGTAGAAGTAGCGGTTAATTCTGGTTATAGGTCAGACGTGAAAGGCTCCTATCATTTTTACGGATGGGCTTTAGATATTTATTATGTGAAATACAAAAGCGGAAAACTACAATTTTTTACAGTGAGAGATAAGAACTATTCGGTTTCAAGTGATGATTCTTTTCTAAGTTCTTTCAATCGTTTCTTTGGAAAGTATCGTAGAGAATATATTTCACCTTCTAACATTCTTACTGGATACAAACAGGGATACAATTCTTTCAGAAGTAAAAGTTGGAAAGATAAAAATGCTGAATTGGATAAACTAAGTAAGGGCATGGCGTATGAAATTAATCGAAATCATTTACATCATTTACATCTTGCAGTTAATCCAGACCCGAACGCCAAGCAAATGAAAATGATAGTCGATACCGGAAAATCAATATTACCCGTTTTGATTATAGCAATCGTTTTTGTGATGAGAAATAAAAAAGCACAAGAATACTTAAAGAAGGTAATGAAATAAAAATGTTTGATTCAGATTTAACGACATGGGAAAACTTTTGGCTAACACTGAAATTACTTTCTATACCTACTGCTTTAAAACTTTGGGTTTGGTTTCAATCCTTGCGGATGTATGGAGTCTACAGACTTTTTGACAACAGAAATTTTATATGCAACCATGAAATTTTCAACGAATTAGATAAGCTATATACCGACCAGGAGCTTTTTAATCGTATACCTGATATTGCAAGAAGAGAAATATTTAAAGATGTTTTTAAAGTAGAAGTAAGTAGTTTTAATGAGATACTAATTGCATTTCGAGAATACATTTACAAAGAAGAAAATTTTTTTCGATTTATGTGGAAACATAGAAAGCTAGACAGCAAAAATCTAATGAGCCTTTTTCTTAGATTTTATAATGCTCATAGAGATAAGATTGCAAAAAAAATGAAATTTAAACTTAAAAGCGGAGGTTTAGATAATTCGCGGATAATGTTTATTACTCAAAAGTATTATGAATTCACAGAGGAAAATTCATATGCTTTCAGAAAAAAAATAGAAATACTAAAAGAGCGGAATAATATGTATTATTCGGTAATTGATATTTTAGATAGAATTGAAATTGAAATTGAAATAAGAAAAATATTTTTACCAGAGAAGTTTTTGAAACTCAATGGAAAATTGAATGATATTATTTATAAAGGTGAGGTTACTAAGTAATGGGATTTTTAAAAAAAATACAAAGTGTTCTGGTTCATATTCTAGCAGTTCCATTTTTCTGGACTTCTAAAATTTCAATACCTGCATTCATGATGCTTCTGACTTTGTTTTGTATTTTGATACTAATTTTAATAGACCCTCTTTCATCGGCTTATATCTATTTTGCTCTAAACAAAAAGGAAGGAATGGATTTTAAGCCTGTAAATTTTGCAAGTGCAGATACATACAAAGCGGCTATTGAAGTATTAACCATCGTGACATTTATATATTTAGTAAAAACAGACGCGGGATTCATAGACAAGTTTATCAAATTTTTAGAAGTCTTTAAGTCTGCAAAGAATTCAATTTTAGAAAAAATCAAAACAGGAAAGGAAAAATAAAATGCAACTAACTAAATTCAGAGTATTAGGTAATAATGAAAGCTATAGAAAATTTTTTACAGCTTTGGAATTGAAAGAAATTCCTACAATTTCAAAAAATTTAAACAATGGAGTATTTGAGGTAAATTCTGTTTATGCTCCGACGATAGTAGAACTTTCAAGATTAATCGAAATCAAAATTGAATTTCTTGGAATCAATGCGGAAACTCTTGGAGACGATCAGTATTATGGAACCGTTCGACATGCAATCGAATTTTACGGATTAACGCCGGTTATTCCTCAAGCCCTGTATTCATTCCCTGGCTTTCAATACAACCCCGATAAGGCGAGAGTTTCTTTCATCGTAGCCAATGGAACATCTATGCAAAAAGGAATAATCGTAAAAACTATTTATTCTACTGACCCAAAAATCCAAGAATTCAATCGAATTTTCAGCGCGGCAAATCAAAAAATAGATTGGAATAAAATTAAAACTTACGACTTTGCAGTATCAGAAAGTCAACCGGCAATACCACCAACTCCTAAACCAATTGTAAATCCTAATCCACTTCCAACTCCTAAACCTCCAGTGACACCAACGCAACCGGTAAGCCCGAATTATCCGCCATCACCAACAGACAAACCCGATGAAGGAAACGGACTTCTTTTTGCAGCTATCGGAATTGGTCTAGTCGTTGCATTTAGTAGAAAAAAGGGAAAGAGGAAAAAATAGAAAATGTCCTTCTCATGCCCTATTGGAACTTTCAAAGGAACTTATGATCTACCAGTAAGGCATGGTATAGACTTTTCAGGAATCACAGATTTAAAAAAAATAAATATTCCTGAGAAGCTAACGACATACAGAGATTTTTTATTTAACCAAAAAACTAGAAGAATATCTTTTAAAGTGGCTCGACTTTCCTACTGTGCAACACGGGCGAAATGGTTTGAAGATGCACAGATGTATCAGAAAGGAATTTTCTTTTCTGTAGACCCGCAAGTCCATGAATTCAATAAAATCTTTCTTGAGGCAAATCCTAAATTGACTCTTACCGATACAAACCCTAACGGATTACAGACATATGATTTTGTGGACAAAGGAGATGAGCAAGCCGGTGCAATTAAGACAATGATAGATTTAAAAAATATTTTCAATGCGATTCCTGGAAAGATAAATACAGGTTTGAATTTTCTAGTTTTCGGAATTGTAGCAATTGCACTTTTAAAATTTTCAGACAGCATAAATAAAAAAAAGGAAGCGGCAAACAATGGATAAGCTTAAAAACATAATTACAAAACTAGTTGAGTTTAATATTTATTTAACTCAAAGAGATAATGTAAATGCATTGTCAGAGAAAAGAGAAAAAGAGCCATCGAATCAATGTATGATTTCCGCTTTCGGTCAATGGTGTTTACAATTCGGAAAATTTGCAAAGATTCAAAAATGGATATCTCAATTCAATGCTGAAAGAATAGAAGAGGAAATTTATAAGATAGTTCAAAGCAGAGTCAATTTTTTAAATAAAAGAATCACAGACCCAAAATTGAAAACTTCTAGGTTTTACTCTATCCATTTTATTTGGATGTTCAATTCTATTTTAGAAGAATACAATTGGAAACTTGTAAGCGAGAAAGCAACGATTGAAAAAATAATCGAAATTATAGAAAGCGGTCAATCGGTAGTATGTGGCACAAATATTTCAACTTTTTTAAAAGGAGCAACTGGACATATTTTAACTTTCATCGGATACTACAAAGATGAGAATGGAAAACTTTTAGGACTAATAGCAAATGACCCATTTGGAGATTGTGAAACGAATTATAAAAATACGAACGGGGAAAATAGATATTATTCCATTGATACGGTAAATAAGCTCTTATCTCCTTGCTATAAAGGCGATGTTCGATTGATGATTTATGGAGTAAAAACAAAATGAAATACAAAGAACTAAAAAACTATAAATATCAATTAGCGGATACATATGTAATCCAAACAGATTTAGCACCTGAGCAAGATATTTTCACACCCGATGAAGGTAAGGTATTTATTAAATTATCTACAAATGGAACTCTTTTTATTTTCGCTGGTTACTCATGGGACGGTGCAAGCGGAATCGCAGTAGACACAAAAAACTTTTTGCGCGGCTCTTTAGTGCATGATGCTTTGTATCAATTAATGAGACAAGGCAAAATTGCACTAGAACATAGAGACTATGCAGATAGACTATTACAAAAAATTTGCAAAGAGGATGGAATGAGTAGTTTTAGAGCGAATAATGTTTATTATGCCGTAAAATTATTTGGTGAAAGCTCTGCAAGTCCAACGAATAAAATTGAAGTCCAAGAAACAATTTTGGAAGCTCCGTAAAAATGGGAAATCCTTTATTCAAAAGTCAAGGCGGACGAAAGTTTAAAAAGCTAAATGACTTTGTGGAGAATTCTACTTTCGAAGTCCATACAAAAAGAACTAGAGACAAGCAAGGCAGAGAGCGCGGAAAAGTAATTGATTGGGAATCCACAATTACAGATTGGAAGCATGAAGCGCATAACGATTGTAAATATAATTCGAATGATGATTATAAACAGCCAGGGGATTGCGAAAAAGACACACTCTTAGAAGATCATCCGGAATTTTGTTTGTTTGGTTCACGATGTGTAAATGAAGCGGTCAGGAAAGCAATTGATAAAGAATCTAAAAATTATACAAATGTCCAATTTGAAGACATACCCGATGAAGTGATTGAATTAATGCTACAAAATGAAATAGAGGATGAGGTATTTTAAGATGAATAAAAGAGAAATAGATTCAATTTTGAATGAGTTCCAAGGAACTGAGATGATGAAGAAAGCAAGAATTATCAATAAGGATAATAAGGATTTTACGCTAGTCATTTCAACCGGTCAAATAACATCCAGTTTTAAAAAGATAGTCGAGTTTAGAAAGTTCATAAAAGAAATTGCAAGGAAATAAAAATGGCTGAGAAAAAAGAAGCAATATCTTTATTTAGTGTAGTCGCTGAAAATCTTAGTTCAAATGAATTAGGATTGAAAACAAAGAAAGAAAATCATTCTGAATCCAGTGAAAATGTAAGAAAGAAAATAGCGGAAAGAATTGAAGAATTCCATAATTATTTGGAAGGCGGTATGTCATTAGAGAAGGCTCAAAAAATAATTTTAGATTCTACAATTTATAATGAAGTGAAGCAATATGTTAATCTATTTGTAGATGAGCAAAAAAATAAAAAGCCATTAAAACAAGATCACAATTGCGAAAAGGAACTCTCAGAAATTCTAAGTGAAGTAAAATCTTTAACTCGTGAAATCGAAAGTTATAAAAATAGAATGATTGTAATTGAAACCAGAATAAAAAATTTAATGGAAGATCATTAATTTTCCATCTTGCTGGATACTTCCTAGAATATAATTCAAGATAAAACTATCATTTAGCTTTTGACCGTTCTTTGATTCCAGTTCTTTCTTTACTGATTCCCAAATCGGGAATTTATCTTTTTTCACAAACCCCACGACTTTAATTGTAGCACCTTTTTGTTTAGCCATTTGAAAAACCCCTAAAAACATTAAAAATACACAAAAAAACCTAAAATCAAGCATAAAACTTTAAAAAGTGCTTGCTTTCCGTAATTTAATAATAAAATAATCGGTAAATCTTAGGACTAAAAAATCTCAAAATTGTAAGTTTTGGGAATAGTAAAACCAAATTATAACAAAGTTTTGGATAAGAAAAATTAGTTTTAGATGAAATTTCGGTAAAGATTCAGTAAAATTTAGGAATAGGTAAGAAAAAGCAATGGAATTTAGCGAAGAATTAATTGAAGAGATAGCTAGTAAACTCCGCTCTCTTGTCGCAAACTGGAAAAAATATCAAAAAAAATACCCAGATTCAAAGACAACTTTAGAAATTTATGATTCAGAAAAACGAACAAGTTTGAATTATTCACTGGATGAAGTGCCTGATGCTTCCATTGTCTTAGAAGAATTAGAATTTCCTGAGAAAGTAAAAATTGATTACTTTGTAGATGGACAAAAGAAAAAAACTCTTACTCTTTTTGAAATCGAAAAAGAAAAACCAATTCCACAAAACTATAATATCCCTCAAAATCCTTTCCCTAATCAATCCTATGCCCCTTCCCCTGACTTTCGAGAGATAATGACAGGACTTGAAAGAATGGTAGGAAATATGTTTCAGGGAAACAAAGAAATTTTAGAATCATCTTTGAAGTTGCAGAAAGAAACGATTAACGAAATTAAAACGATGATGATAGAGCAAGTTTCTACAGTCAGAAATCTTTCTGAGGAAAAAATCAAATTTGAAGCAAACCAGAAAAGAGAAGAAATCTCTTCTATGCAGAATGATTTCAATCGAAAGATGAAACTCGAAACTGATAGTTTTGAAGATAGACTAAAGAAGGAAAAAGAGCACCAAGAGCTATTAAGAAACCTAGAAGTAGATAGAGCGAAACTTTCCAAAGATTCATCTAGTAAATATGTAGATATGGCTCAGGCAACCGTCGAAATAACCAAGGCAGTAGTAGAAGCGGCTAAAGAAGTTATACCGGCAGTAATGGAAACGATTCAAGTAGTAAAAGCAAATCAAGCGGTAGATGTAACACCGATACCGGCGGTATAAAAATGGAACAACCAATATTAGACGATGAACAAAAAGCGGCGTTTACTTGGATTCAAACAAAATTGGAAAGTGTTGAAAACTTAGAAAAGCAAATTGAACTTTTTAAAGTCATCACAAAGAATCTAATTCAGATCATAGACAATGTAACCGTATTAGCTCCATACCGAAAATCACCGGCGTATGAAAAAATCAAAGATGCAATTGCAAATCTAGGATAAATTGATAATGCCTAAAGTATTTACATTGAATAATGGGAATAAGACGCTTGAAAATGTAGGAAGTGGAATAGGAAACTATTTTACAAAGTCGAATCGGTTTTATTCGAGTCCTGCAAATTCTACAGCCTTAACAACGGCTAGCCTAGTGGCTAATACACTTTATGCAATGCCTTTTATAACTGAGCTAGATATAAAAATAGACAGTGTAAAAGCAGTAGTAACGACATTAGGCGCGGCAAGTCAGCTTAAAGCGGGAATTTATACAGACTTAAATCTTTATCCTAATACCCTACTTTCTGATTTCGGAAGTCAATCAGGAGCCACAACAGGAGTAAAAACTTTTATAAATGGTTTACCGTTAGATATTCCAAAGGGCTTATACTGGTTCGTCATTCTTACAACGGTAGCTTTGACAGTAAGAGGTTTCGCGGCAACTGGACTAATTCCGGTCTTAGGATATGATTCAAATTTAGGAACGATTCAAGGATTAGGATATTCGATTTTAAATCCTAGTGGAAATATACCGGCAAACTTTCCAGCAAGCGCGGCAATTAGAACGGCGGTTCCATTACCACTATTAGCAGTAAGACCATTTTAATAAAAAAGGAAAAAAGAAACATGAAATTTTTAACAATAGAAAACGGACAAATCAAACTAAAAAATGAATCGGCTAGTATTGCAATATCTGCAAATGTAGCGGGTGATTTCAAATTTCATTTCACACATTATACAGGCTCATTGTCAATTGCAGAAATGCAACAATTAGGATGGTGTGTATTAGATGGAACCACGGCAGAAAGCCAACTTGTCACAAGTGGCTATTTTACATTAGCCGATTTAGCAATTACCGGATTATTAGACAACTTAATTGCACAGGATTTTTCAGGACGTGTAAAATCTTTATTCGTTCGAAGTGGGGCGACAAGTGGAAATATAACAGAAGATACACTTCAAGATTTCGGTATATCAACAAACTCAACAGATAATTCAGGCGGGCTAGATTCTGGTCCGGGTGCTTATGGAGTGGGACCGGTCGAAGCTTCAAAAACTGATAACGGAAACGGAGCACCGAGACTAGACGACGAAACTAAACCGGCAAGCATAACAGCCATTCCCCTTATGTATTGCTTAAAGAGTTAAAAATGCAACCAGTCAAGAAAAACTTTCAATACTACTTTGGAATTTTCGGCGAGGCTCTTATATTGATAGGAATGTATGTCGTTCCTATCGCCTACTTTCTATTTGCCGTTTACGGTTTTTATTCTTTTGTAAGGTATGGGATAAAATGATAGTTAAACCAGAAATGGAAAGTTTGTTACAGCATTGTATTTCAATTTACAAAACTCATCATGGAAACTTCGATAAATACAATTTAGTAAAATTCAAAAAAATGGAATTCTCTCACATGGAATCTTATTTTGAGTTAGAAATTGATTTCATAAATTTTTTATTTTTTGGATTCAGGCAGATAAGCACAATGAATGCAGAAATTTCTTTCAAGAAAGAAATATTAAAAATCAGGATAGACTAATCAATATTACCCCTTAACGCATAATATTGATTATCTAGACTAAACAAAAGATTGCTTTATACTGTATAGTAAAAATTGACTCTTTCCGTAGGTGTCACAGTGGCAAAATGCTGTTTTTGATACTTTTGTACAAATCTTTTGTAATGTACATTTTTGTATAGTGGCTTGTATTTTAAAATAAAAATCTTAGGTAGCTAATTAAAATTATTCGTAAGGAGTCTAAAAAATATGTCTAGGTCACGAAAAAGAAAACCCAACAAAGAAACGTTAGAAGCAATGCAAGATGTAGAGGAAAAGAGAAATCTAATTTATTACGAGAATGCTGAGGCAATGTTTAAGGATTTAAACGAAGAAACGGAATTATGGGATAAGGCAACTGATGAAGATATTGATAAAGCTGATTCTATGATTTAACGCTTGACCTTTCCTCTAATTTCTCGATAATTGTATGTATGGAAAATAAAAAGCCTCTAATTGATATGAAGACTAATCTTTCCTTTGAAGTAAAAGATTCTACTGACAATATTCCTTTCATGAAGGCAGATATTGTTAAAGCTGTAGAAATGGGCGGAAACCTTGCAATAGCATTTTATCAGATTGATTATGTGGCAACAGCTCGACATATAGCGATTCATAAAGAAAATAATCCCGAATCATATACCCCGTCAACTTTGATTCCAGTTGCAAAAGTAGTCTTGGATATAGAAGCAATGAAGAGATTAAAAAGTGAATTAAGTTCCTTGCTTGAAGGGGTTGAATAATATGAATACTTTGACTGATATAAAATTAGCAGTAAGGTCAAACTCTAAAGCGGAAGCTTTTGAATTGAATTTCTTAGGTCAACCCTGGGTAGAGTTTTCTATTACCACAAATATACGAATTCCTCTTATTGATTTTGAATTAAGCAACTATATTCTTTTACAAAATAAGATCAGACTTGCTTTAAAAGAAAAGGGATGCACTGACATAAAAATCGGTAAGAAAATATATGATGAAGATATTCAATACATTCATATAACTGCTGTCTTAAAAGATTCTTCTCCAAAAGAAATTAATGATATTATTGATAATTTTGAAGATAAATACAAATTAGAAGAAAATAAAATCTGGTTGAATATTTATAGGTTTTAGATGTTCCGAAATCACTTCTTTAGAGATTTAGTTATTGGCTTACAGGATGAAATTCTTGACCCTACTACAACAAAGGACAAAGAAGAATTAGTTAGGTGTCTTTTAAGTAGGGCATACTATACGGCTTTTCTTTATTGCAAAAAACAAATACTAAAAAATAATCCAAATCTTACATTTAATTACCATAAGAACGAATCGCACAATGATTTCATTAATAGCTTGAAGTCCAGTAACTATAAAGTTTTTAGATTAATGAGAGAGCTTAAAGACGAAAGAGTTATTGCAGATTATGAAACATTGCCTATAGTAAATGATCGCTCGGAAGTTGTTTCTTCTCTCGGAAACAAGCATAAAATAGATATTATACAAACAGTTAAGAACATGGAAACTATTTTAAATTCAGTCATACACTATCCATAAAACCCCCTAATCCCTTTCCATCTCTCTAGTAGACCAAAACATAAAAACCCCCTAATCACTTTTCTTAAGCAAAAGCAAATAGTTCTTTCTGGATAGACTTTTCTAATTTCACGGGAATAAATCTTTTTGCAGAATGAAGATAGTCTTCGCCTGAATTGTCGATGACTCGGAGCATTCCGGTTTTTTCAGCGCGTTTGTCGGTTAGGACTTCATAAATTTTTCTTACTTCAAGAGAAGCTTCCATTCCGGTATTGTCAGTGCAGATTACGAATTTTTTCATTTGTCAACCTCTTCTATGTAGTCTTTAATTTTGAAATCAAACTTCCCTATTCCATCGGCTTCATACCAGTGGATTTCAGCGATATAGATTTTATTTCCTTCATTTGGCTTAACGGTCGCTATACCTTTTACTTTTCGCCATCGACCTTTCCCGTAAGCTTTTTCGTAATATTCTAAATCATGGATATTAGAACCTACTGCAATATTTGTAATATGTGTTATTCCTGATAGTAACTGAAAATCCACAAAACCCCCTAATCACTTTTCTTTTTCTTCTCTTTAGGAGTAAGAGCCTTTTCTAAAATTTCTATAATAGTAAAATTTACTGACCTTCTATCTTCTTTAGCCTTAGCTTCCACTTTATCGTATAGACTTTCATCCATTTTCAAACTAACTCTTCTTTCTAGTGCCATAATAAAGCATACTTTTTATGCCTTTTGCATAATTGCAATATATTTTTAATCTTGACAAAACTCCCTGAAAAATGTAATGGTCATACTGAGTCATAAACGGTCATATTTAAGGAGTCTATCGAATGGAAAATAATACAGATACAATCAAACCAAAAACGAACGGGATACATAAAGAGAAATTTGTCAAATACCAAGCAGAGGTAAACAAGGCAGAAAAAGAGCCTGAATTATTCCCTACTCCAAAGCTGACAACGGTTGTATATACGTTAGCAGATTTGCAGAAAGTGCAAAACAACGAGCCTGAAAAAACCCGATTCGAAAAAATCAAAGCGGTTGTAGATAGATTACTAGATGCTAAAAATCGCTCTATCCTGAACCTCTGGACAATCTTTGCAATCTTATTTCAAATGGCTAGTCATGCGCACGGGCTAGGAATGATTTTCAAATTCAGACAAGTTCCTTATTGGTTTGGAATCGTTCTAGGTTTACTTGGCTCGGCAATGTTTGAAAATCTTTTACACTCTCTAGCAGTGCGCGGCGCGTTTTGGTTACCCGCTCTACTCTCAATCCTTTCCGGTTTATTTAGTTCTTATGCTTGGTCAGGATTTGCAGAGCAAGGAAATTTAGAATACTGGATAGCACAGGGACTTTCTTTTATTCCTCCCTTTGTAGTTTTCTGGCTTGCTCGTAACGAATGGAATCGAACCCAAACAATAAAAAGAGATAAAGAAATTGCAGAGACTAAAGAAAAAGAACTCCTCGATAAAGAAAACGAAATTAGAGAAGCGCAAGGATTAGAACTAAAGCAAATAGAAAAAAAGAAACGCGGTCGGAATCTAAGCGAAGCGGAAACTTTTATAATCGTTAAAACAATTCTAGAAAATAACATTTGGGACTTTAAGAAAATTATGAAAAATTTCGAAGTCGGAAAAACCAAAGCCTTTCAACTTCTAACGATTGCCCATGAAATGCGTATGAACAAACAAAATACAAAAAATGTTACCAATACGAACTTTGCGGAATTTGCGAACTGAAAAAGGAGCCTAAACCCAATGAATAATAAATTTCAAATCTATACAATGATTGGCTTGCTAGTGGGAATAATTTTTTTCTCTCTAGTGTATCCCTGGATGAAAATCGGCTCCAACTCAGAAGCAATGAAGTTGGAAGAACTACAAACACAGTTTAATAATCTGAAAGCGTCAACGATGGCAGACGCGGCAAAGGAAGAAAGATTAACCAAATTACAATTGAGTATTTCAAATCAGAAAATAAAAGTCGAGGCTGAAAAGAATCGAGAGAATACAAACCAAATGGACTTAACACAGATTATCGTTTTATCTGCAATGTGCTTAAGTCTAATTTGGATTATCTTTTACAAAGTGGAAATCATAGCCTACTTTTTTACAATCGTTCTTTTTGCAATTTCGGTTTATGCCTATTTAAAAACTTCTCTCGGCGTTGACTTACTGGATACGGATACACAAATAAAAATTGGAACTTTGATTTTAGGAAGTGTAGTTTCTGGAGTTCTAGCGGTTTACGTTTTCGCAATTTTTACCAGAGCCTTGCACAAAAAAAATATGAATGAGGCAATCGAGCATAACCCGCTTTACGTCGAGGGATACGCTCGAAGTCAACTTTATAAAAATGAAGCTTGGGGAAAAGTTACGGCTTACGGGATGTATTCACTTGTCAGTAACGAGGGTAGAAAAAATTATCTAGCGTCAAAATCCGACGACTTACTACACGACGATGAAAGGATTTTTCAACGACATACTAGACCGGTTGAGGTCAACGCAAACTATCAAAGACCTGCAAACAATACAACATCAACCAGTCAAGGAGTAGGGGCATAATGTTTTACTTTATCCTTGCTGGACTCTTTTTATTTGGTTCCCTCATAGCTCTTTTAACTCTGAGCTATGGAGGAAAAAGGAAAGGTTACTAAGATGATGTATAGCGCGACTGTATCTTATAAAAAATCCTACAATGATAAGAATACTCAAATTCTGAAAGTAACTTTCATGAGTAATAGTTCTTATCAAACTCTATTAAATGGATTCATGGGGCTTACTTCATAGCCTCGAAGATCATGTTCAAAAATCAATGCAAGTCAGACCAATAGATTTAGAAATACTTAGCTTAGTGTCTGTCAGTAATTTCAATTAAAGGAATAATTCGATGAAAACCAATCTCTTCTTTGCAATCTTTCCGATATTGATTTTCTTTGGAGCCTTAAACACTCTCCACGGACACAAAAAAAAATCTATCCAGTCTGTAAATCCTGCTTGCTTTCCGGGTGGGCTATGGCTCTATTCCGAGGAAAAGCGGGCTTACTATCGTCAAGACTGGTGTAAGACCGGAAAAACCCCAATTTATTGGGAATCTATACCGGTTTTCGTCGATGAAACAAAAACCGAAAAATTTTTATCTCAGAGATAAAAAAAGTTTGACAATTAAAAATACCAAGTATACCGTGTATACAGACAGAAATTATTCATAAGGAGGTTAAAACTATGGCAGCAACTACAATGCAAATGAAAATTCCAGTAGAGTTTAAGAAGAAATACGAAACACTTTCTCTTGGAAAATTAAATAAAGTCAAAGCTCCTTTTCCTGATTACGTTAGAAATATTATCGAAAATGACTTAGCTAGTTTAGAAAAAGAAGTTGCCGTCTTGAAAAAGTCGGCTTAGTAAAAAAATATAGAAGGCTAACGCCTGAATAGTGACTACTTGTTTAGGAAATCACTAACGAGCGATAGTCAAGAACTACAAGTGCTCTAAGCCTTTATTTTATAAGCAGTTCTCGACTAACGCTCGAACTGACATTATTCACTATTATGAATTTTGCAACAACTCTATTGTATTCTTAAGAATTTTAAATTCAAAACATTTATCCAAAATACAAATCATTGTGGTTGGATAATTATCGACTGTTCCCTCAAGAATTTCATAAAGATTCTCCTCCCCTAAATCCTTTACGTTAATTAACCGAGAATAATGAAAATAATACCCCACTTCTCCATATCCCCAATAAGTTATAATTGTCTCATTATCATACCAAGAACTAATTTCTTCTTTATCACTAATTGTATTTATAATCTTGGAAGTTTTTGCATTTCGAATTTCCGTTGAGCATTTGTATTCTATTTCTCGATAAAGTTCCCCGCAAAATCCTTTTAAAATTTTTCCTGTTTGCGGATGTTTATAAGTAGTAAAATAAAACTTATCCCCATTCGGACTAAAGATTGGCTCTGAGAGGTAAACATCGAATACCCAACCATATTCATTCCCAATTTCGACTTTGAGCCATTTGCCTTTTTGGTCTTCGATTGTGTCAGGTTTCTCGTTTTCTGGTAGCTGTTTGTGGCTAACCATTGTTCCGCGCGGTAGAAGTCGGATGGATTTTGCTTTGCGTGAAGGTGCATCGCGAAGATTGAGTCCACTATCGGGAGTCACAATCCATTTTTTAATAAGAGCTTTGTCTTCTGGACTTTCAATTGGTTTAGAATCTTCTACTGATTTACAACTCAGTAAAAGTAAGATTAGAAACAGAAAGATTTTCATTGTTCTATTCTTTTAACTCGGTGAGAATTTTGCAATTGAAAAGAAAGAAATGTCACGGCATGGCTTAAAGAAAAAGAGGTTGAAAATTGATAAGCAAACTTTTACAATGAAAATTAGAGTTTTAGGAGAAAAAAATGACAACTGCCCGAATGGAACCAGTCAATATAGAAGCAAAAAAAGTTGAACTAATCTCTAAAATTACTCGGTTAATTGATTATTTTATATTGCTTGAGTTAGAGAAAATTTTGTATCTGTCCGAACAAGAAACAGAAGAGTGGGATACTCTAACAAAGTCTGAAAAAGAGAAAATTGAAAAAGGTCTCGATAGTATAAAAAAAGGAAAAGTCATTTCCAATAAAATAGTTAAAGAAACTATAAATACATTTATTAAAGAATTATAAAATGTCTTACGATATAAAATGGTCAGAAGATGCTCTTTATTATATGGAGCTAGAAATTGAAAAAGAAATTTATATTATCCGCTTACTCGATAACAGACAAAATCCTGAAACGATCCAAGAAGAGTTGGATAAATATTGATGAGACAGAAAACCTAAGAATTTCAACCTTCTCCCACAACCCCAAAAAAGCCTTTACAACAAAGCCTTATCTACAATTTACTAAAACTATCGAAATAATATTATAATTCTAGACCTAGAGGAAAAACAATGGCAGAAAATTTAAAACGCAGAAGCAGTATGACAACTAGCGGAGATATGAGAGCGCCTAACCGTGCTATGCTCCGAGCAGTGGGATTTATAGACGAAGATTTCGAAAAGCCAATGATTGGAGTCGCGTCCACTTGGTCAGAGATTACACCTTGTAATTCGCATATCAATAAACTAGCTGAAAAAGTCAAAGAAGGAATCCGCCGCGCGGGTGGAATGCCACAAATTTTTAATACGATAACTGTCTCTGATGGAATTTCTATGGGACATGAAGGGATGCGTTATTCATTACCCTCTCGCGAAGTAATCGCTGACTCGATTGAAGTTGTGACAAATGCGATGCGTTTTGATGGAGTGGTGGCAATCGGTGGCTGTGATAAAAATATGCCTGGTTGTCTCATGGCTCTTGCAAGACTTGATATTCCTTCGCTGTTTGTATACGGCGGCTCGATTATGCCGGGCACTTGTGATGGACATGATGTAGATATTGTTTCCGTATTCGAAGCAGTTGGTAAGTTTAATGCAGGAACGATGACAAGAGAAGAATTCCTGCGCGTAGAACAAAGTGCAATTCCAGGGGCGGGAAGTTGTGGTGGAATGTATACAGCTAACACAATGTCATCCGCCATTGAAGCACTTGGTATGAGTTTACCGGGTTCTGCCTCTATGCCTGCGGTTAGTGCGCGTAAGGCAAATGATTGCTACGAAGCGGGAATCGCAATCCAAGAATTAATCAAAAAGAATATTACTCCTAAAATGATTCTCACCAAGAAAGCATTTGAAAATGCAATCCGTGTTGTTCTAGTTCTAGGTGGCTCGACAAATGCAGTTTTACATTTAATTGCAATCGCAAAGGAAATGGGAGTTGTTTTAACAATCGAAGATTTCGACCGGATAAGTAAGATTACCCCGCACTTGGCAGATTTAAAGCCGGGTGGAAAATATGCAATGTTTGACTTAGATAAAGTTGGCGGCGTGCATGGTGTGATGAAACAGATGTTAGCCGATGGAATGCTTCATGGAGATTGTTTAACTGTAACCGGCAAAACAATTGCAGAAAATCTAAAGGATATACCTAATCTCGCAAAAGACCAAATTATTGTTCGTTCCAAAGACAAACCTTTATTTGCCTCAGGTCCACTCGTAATATTAAAAGGGAATTTGGCTCCCGATGGTGCTGTGGCAAAAATTTCTGGACTCAATCACTTTGCAATCACTGGTCCTGCAAAAGTATTTGATTCGGAAGATGCCTGCTTCGAAGCTATCATGGCAGACAAGATCAAGAAGGGGGATGTCATCATTATCCGCTACGAAGGTCCAAAGGGCGGTCCGGGAATGCGCGAAATGCTTGCTGTAACTGCTGCCATTATCGGAAAAGGTCTTGGGGAAGATGTGGGGCTAATGACTGATGGTCGCTTCAGCGGTGGAACTCATGGACTCGTAGTAGGTCACATCACACCGGAAGCATTTGACGGTGGACCTCTTGCGATTGTAAAAGAAGGCGATACCGTAACGATAGACGCAACTAAGAACCTACTCGAAATAAAACTTTCTGATGAAGAAATTGCTACTCGTTTAAAAGCTTGGAAAAAACCAGAACCTCGTTACAAGTCAGGGGTTCTAGCAAAGTATGCGCATCTTGTTCAATCCGCATCAAACGGGGCAATTACGAATTTGTTGTAACATATCTACGTTCTTGACCTCACCCCGATTTTTCTTTTCCTGAAAAATTTCCAACACCTAAGCCCCTCTCTTTAATGAGATGGGCGGGCTGAAAGCCGGGGAGAGGTAACAACACCGACTTTTTCCATGAAAGAATACTTAATCATCATTCCCGTCTATAACGAAAAGGCAACCGTCTATGATGTCGCAATACGCACAATAGCCGCTTGCCATGATTTTGCGGATATTCTATTTGTAAATGATGGATCCAATGATGGAACAGACATCATCTTAAATGAAATTCAAAAAGCACATCCCTACCTATTCGTACATCATAAAAGAAACGGTGGTTATGGCTCTAGCTTAATCTATGGATTTGAGTTCGGGATTAATAAGAATTATCCGTATCTTATTACAATGGATTGTGATGAGCAGCACCAACCAAAGGACTTAGAACGATTTGCAAACTACAATCGAAAAATTGATGTGGTCAGCGGTAGCCGTTATGCGCCAAAGTCTAGGTCAATCGGAATTATCCCCCCGGAAGATAGAGTTGAGATTAACAGACGTATAACAACAGCTATTAATAAAAAATACGGCTGGTATATTACGGATGCATTTTGCGGCTTCAAGCGATATGCCACATCGACCTTAAAGAATTTTACTTTCACTGAATACGGTTATGCATTTCCAATGGAATTCTGGGCGTATGCGCGGAAAAACAATCTTAGCCTCGCAGAAATTGCTGTAGATAAAATATATATCACCGATGATCGAAGCTTCGGCGAAGATCTTGACAAAAAAAGAAAACGTTACAAATACTACTTGGAGGCTTGGAGAAATGCAGAGAATAAATTCGGATTATTTACTATTTAAAGTCAAAATGCAACACCCAAATCCTACTCACTTTCTCCTTGATCTAAGAGTGCTATTAAGTTTGTTTTAGTAACCTCTATCTCGGCTTGTTTTTTTTCTTCGATGTCTTCTGCTTTAGTGAGCAGATACTCCATAGTAATCGGTAGAAGTAAGCGAGACAAAATCGTTGCGATGATGACACCGCCGATGACTACAGTGGCTAATGGACGCTGCACCTCAGCACCTGCCATATTAGAAATTGCCATGGGGATAAACCCGATAGCCGCAATTAACTCCGTCGTCATTACGGGACGAAGAGATTCAATCGCCGCAACTCGTACTGCATCTGATAATTCAATTCCTTCTTTTAATTTGTCTTTGAGAGTAGAAGCATAGACTACACCGTTTAATACTGCTATACCGCTAACAGCGATAAAGCCAACACCTGCTGGAATACTAAAAGGAAGATCACGTAAGACGAGGCTGATAATTCCTCCTGATGCGGCTAATGGCACAACCATAAATACACCAATTGCATAGAATACATTTCCAAATGCGAGAATAAGCATTCCAAAAATAATCGCAAGCGCGATGGGAACAACTAGCATTAGCCTATTCTTTGCCCGCGTGAAATTTTCAAACTGTCCACCCCATTTTAGTTCATATCCCTGCGGCAAATTATTTGTAATCGCTTTTGTCTTTTCCTGTGCTTCCTTAATATACCCGACTAGATCTCGTCCCCGAATATTTACTTCTACAAACAATCTTCTCTTTAATCCCTCTCTTTGAATGGATGCGGCGGATTCTATTAATTCAATATCGGCTACCTGTCCGAGCGGAATTGTTTTACCTGTAGCCGTCATCACCGGTATGTTATCGATTTGCTTAATGTCTTTTATAATATCTAAATCTAGTCTTAGCACAAGATCAAATCGTTTGAGTCCTTCAAATATTTTTCCGGCATTCGTTCCTACGCGAAGCATTTCCACAGTTCGTAAAATTTCTGACGCAGATACACCGTATCGTGCCATCAAGTCATAGTTTGCATTTACTCGAAGCACTGGAAGACCGAGAACTCTTTGCACGCGAATATCACCTGTCCCGGGAATTTCTTTCATGATAGCGGCTACTTCTTCACCAATCTTTTTTAGCTTTTCTAAATCGTCACCATACACTTTCACAACGATATCTGCCTTCGAACCGGCTAATAGGGAGTTAATCCTATTCTCGATTGGCTGCGACATACTAATATAACTAGAAGGAATATTTTGTAAGACTTTGTCTTTGATTGCAGTCATCAAATCTTCTCTCGTATTAGCAGTCTTCCATTCACTTCTATCTTTTAATTTAATCATTATACTAGTTTCATCTGTTCCAGCAGGCTCTGCTGCTGACTCTCCACGTCCTACTCGAGAAACTACACTTTTGATTTCTGGAAATTCTGTTAGAATTTTTTCAATTTCCATATTCAAATCTCTCGAATAATCAATCGATGTAGAAGGAAGTCGCTTAACGTCCATCTCAAGCTCCCCCTCATCGATTCTTGGAATAAATTCTGAACCAAGAGTTGTAGAGAGTAATAACGATAAACCTACAAGCAGAAATGCAGAGAAACCAATTCTTTTCTTATGCCTAAAGCCCCAGTTCAAAAGGATTTTATATTTTCCTTCTAAGTAATCCCAATAGTGACTCTTATGAAAAATAGGTTTTTGAAATGCGATTGCGAGGCTTGCCGGAAATACAGTGAGAGAAAATAAAAGTGCTGCTCCGAGCGCCAAAGCAACAGTAATCGCCATTGGTCGAAACATTCTTCCTTCAACACCCTCTAACACCATGAGTGGCAAATAAACTAATAAGATAATTGCCACTGAAAATGCTGCCGCCCGTCCTACTCGGATACAATTTTCTAGAATAATTTTTTCTGTGATTTCGGCAATTTCAAACTTGTTCATCGGTTTTTGAAACAGATACTTTTTCGCTACAAATCCCGCCATCACTGACTCAAGAATTACAATTGATCCATCCACAAGTAATCCGAAATCGAGAGCGCCTAGACTCATCAAGTTTCCAACAACGTCAAGTTGTTTCATAAAAATAACCGCGCATAACATAGAAATAGGAATCGCCATTGCTACGAGTATTCCACCTTTCACAGTACCCAGTGTAATGATGAGTGTGACTAACACGAGTAATGCGCCCTCTGTCAAATTGATGAATATAGTAGATAAGGCGCGATTGATAAATTCTGATCTATCATAAAACGGCTCTATCTTCATTCCCTCGGGAAGAGTAGTTTGGATTTCTGCTATCTTGGTTTTCACATCGCGCACTACATTGCGAGAATTCTGTCCGAGCAGCATAATAACAGTAGCCCCTACTACTTCTATTTGATTTTTACTGGCAATTCCAAATCTAAGTGCAGGTCCTATTTTTACTTCTGCAATATGCCCAAGTAGTAATGGAGTTCCATCAGCAGCAGTTCTAACTGCTACCCGCGTAATTTCATCTATTCCTTCAAACTGTCCCTCACCGCGTATGACAACTTGCTCTTTTCCTTTTATGATATAGCCGCCACCCGTATTTGTATTAGCAGATTTTATATCATCGTAAATCTCCGACAAAGTTAGATTATGCGTTACGAGGTTGCGCGGGTCAATGATTACCTGGTATTCTTTCGCTTCTCCCCCGATGGAGTTAACTTCAATTACACCCGGTATAGATTTAATTTTTTTAGATAACTCCCAATCAATATAGGTTCTAAGTTCCATCGGGCTATGTCTATCAGAACTCAGCACAAACTCATAAATATCCCCAAGTGCAGTTGCCACCGGGGATAACTCCGGTTGTCCGTATTCAGGTGGAATTTCTTTATCTGCTACTTTCAGCCTTTCACTTACTAATTGTCTTGCAAACCAGATATTTACACTGTCATCGAAGATAACGGTAACACTGCTAATTCCAGTGCGGGAAATTGACCTTATCTCAGTTGCCCCAGGAATTCCCATTAATTGTAACTAAATTGGATTTGTAATAAACTGCTCCACTTCCATTGGAGAGAGTCCTGGTGATACTGTTACGGCGGATACTTGCACGTTAGTCACATCAGGTACTGCATCTACAGATAACTTCGTAGCACTATAAAATCCAATGATAGAGACTAATAAAGTTAACGCGACAACAAGGTATTTTTTCTTGATGGAAAATTCGATTAGTTTTTCAATCATTCTTTATTTAACTTACGCAATTCTATCAGAGCAAATAATCTAATACATCTTTCCATGTTTTAAATTTAAAATACGTTTCGTATTTTTCAGATAATTGTTTAAAGGCGTCTATTGCACCTTCGATTGGAAGAAGATTTTCAAAAAATCCTTTTTGCTTTCTTTCTTCTTCTGTCGTGCTAATTTTTGCTAGGTCATAATCTGCAAGCACGCCATCTAAATCTATATAGAGTATTTTCTTTTTCATTAGCAAACGCGTAATGAAGAGTAGCCGTTTAAATTTCCCCGAAAAGAGTTTGAAAGCTTTCAGGTAATGTTGTAAATTTTAAGAATTCTTTTTTTAGAGGAACTACATTATCAGTAAACCGAATTGGCTCTTTTGATTTG
>JANMOF010000470.1:0-2807 GCA_031368925.1 Leptospiraceae bacterium | reverse complement strand
CGATGAATTGGATGTTCTTTCATATTTGGCAGCATCCCTATGTATAAATTAGAAGTGGGGCAGCATTCAATTACAGATTTAGTTTCTTCCCGAATTAAGTAAATTAGAAATTCTTGTAATGTATAAAGTTCGTCTATGTATTGCTTGTTTATCACGAAAGAAATTTGACTGTCCTTATCTTTTCCTTTTAATGAATCTATTTCCTGAATTAAATTCGCATAATCAGGAGTAGTCCCAAAAGATTTTAACTTCTCATAATATTGAATTTCAAATTCCAACTGATCGAGTCTTTCACTTATTTTTTCCGTTATAGTTTGATTCGCAAAAGATTCCGGGTTAATGCCGAGAGAAATTGAATGCCCGAGCCTATGGGCACCATAAAGAGCAGACTCACCTACCCATCTCGCTGCCGACTTAGGCGTCTTATCCGCAAAGCTTTCTCCAACATGATATAAAATTGAAAGTGTAGTTTGCGGATTTTCACTATTATCCAGATGAATTTTTTCAAAAAGGGATTTTTTATCCTTAGGTGGAAATCCTTCTTCTATATAACAAAAATCAATTCCAACCAAGTATTTCCTTACCAAATCGTTCTCGTTCATCAAATGTTTTAGCCAATTGTATTGCTCTAAATAATTTCCATCCCTGTGGAGAGACAGGACAAGTCGTGCTTGCATTTTGTTTTGTGAAATTTCTTCACCTAATCGCAAACCTTCACAGGCTGCGATTGTCTTGGATTCGTAAACTTCTCTCGTAGCATTCGGCGCATACATGAGTCTATACTCTGCAAAGGCAACTTCTTGTTTTGCGTGCTCCAGTGCTATGTCTTTAGCAACACCTTGAATTTCCTCTTCGTCGAATTTACTCAGTGCAATGATTAAGTTGAACTTGGATTGAAATTCGATAAAGGGAGCCCGCTTGTTAAAATAGTAAAGATTTTTAAAGCGCTCAATGTCTTTATAGTTCTCAAAAAAACTTTCCGTTTTAAATTCTTCGCCATGTAATTTACTGTGTAAGCTCGTAAATAGATTCCACCGTGGATTAGAATTATTTAAGCCAATTTCATAAAGTTTCTTAGCCGTAATAGAGCCGTAAAGATGATTATGCAAATCTATAGAAGACATACTTGCATGAATAAGAAAAAATAAAAGAACTGTAAAGTATTTTTTATTTTATTCACAAAGAGAATGCATGTTCTAAACATGGTATGCAAGAGAGGCTAAAGATGAATTTTAAGAAAATAATTTATCCGTTTATTTTACTTCTCATTGTGCAAGTGATGAATTGTGAAAGCAAAAATTCAGACAATGAAGAAAAGCAAAGAGTCTTAGCGGGCATTGTAGTAAACAATATTACAGGTGGGAGCACAAGCAGCGCGAGTGCCTCTTCTATTGTTTGTTCTAACTCTGCTCCGACATTTTCGACACTAGCAACAGCAGGGGTTACTTCCAATTGTGCGAAGTCTGGTTGTCATATTGGTTCAAGTCCACAAAGTGGTCTAGATATGACTAGCTATAGTTCCGTATTAACGAAAGTAACCGCAAAGAATGGAAGCGGGAGTTTATTATACCAAAAGATTAATGGTGGGACTATGCAACAATACACGACGTCTCAAATTACAACTGCGGTTTATTGCTGGATACAAGGAGGAGCATTACCATGAAAAGGATAATTCTATTTTACCTCGTTTTTATTTTTTTAAATCTAAATGCAACTGAAATCAAGGAAGAGCATTTAACTGTAGCCTCTGGAAAAATTATTTTCTTAAGTGAAGCTCCTCAAGAAACGATTAAGGGCGTTGGCAAACAAATCTCCGGCGACATTCATTTCAAAGAAAAAAAAGTAACTATTTCTATTGATCTTACTGATTGGAGAACAAACAGTAAGCTTCAGACTTCGCATCTTCATGACAATTATCTTGAGACAGAACAATTCCCCAAGGCAGTATTTGAGGGCACGATTCAATCTTATGATTCAAAGACTGGCGATGTATCCGTTCTCGGTTCAATTAATTTACATGGGATAACTAAAAAAGACGTGAGCATCAAAGGCAAAGTAACCGCTGGCGATGGTGGATACTCTTTAGTATGCGATTTTTCCATTAACTTAAAGGATTTTTCAATTAAAGTTCCAAAGTTACTGATTCTCAAAGTAAGTGAAATCGTAAAATTAGAAGTGAACTTAATTCTAAAACCAGTAAAATAAGAGAATGTATATGAAACAATTAAAAATATTATTTACCTGTCTAAGCCTTTGTGTCTATACACAATTATCCGCTCAAGCACAGCCCAAATCTGCCTTTATGGGATCAAGTTTAATTAACATGCCAACTACGGAAGACGTTGGCAAGGACAATTTGGATTTTCGTTTTAACCATAGGTTTGGAAATGCAAAGTCTACTTCCGATGAATTTTTAGGATTGGATGGAGGGGCTAATACTCAATTATCTCTCGACTATGGACTGACAGAAAAATTGAGCGTGGGAATTGCAAGAACCTCCGCATTCAAAACCTATGAAGCCAGAGCGAAGTATAAAATACTCACGCAAGATGATTCTATGCCATTTAGTTTGAGTTTTTTTGGAGTTGCAGGGCAGGAAACAACCAAGCAAGCAATGAAATACGATACATATGTAAACCCACCTTCTATTGGAAATTACATCGTATTACCCTCTGCTGCAGTTTCGCAAATTGATACTTACATCAAGCAAGAGGCTAATGAATACGAATTGACTAATGCGGATAAGCGAAGTTTTCTCGCCTCCTTTTTAATTTCTCGTCGCTTTACTGATAGAATTTCTATCCAAG
>JANMOF010000462.1:0-3414 GCA_031368925.1 Leptospiraceae bacterium | reverse complement strand
AGTGCGGGTAAAAGTATTTTAAATAGCGGGATAATATTATTTTCTATCGCCGCACTCGATAGTCCATCGACTATGATTAGGGAAATGGAATTAGTAGATGTATTTTTATTTTTTATCTTAGAAAGTTTTTTCAAATTTGCTTTAGAATTTTCACTTAAAACTCTACCTAAATCCGGGCGGGTAAGATAGATTTCCCTCGTCTCGCAAGCACTTTTGAGTTCAATGAATGAAAGCTTCTGTTTTTTAAATGAATCACAAATTTTCTTAAAATTAATTTCCGTCAGAACAGCGTCTCTTGCCTTCGCATGAGCCATTTGAAAATTGAGTAACTCTTTAGTAGGAACAGCAACCCCACTTCGTCCGATTCCTATACGCGCAGAAGTGTATTGTTTCAAGCGAAACCATGGGTCTGTATTTTTATTTAGCGCAGTTTCCTTCTTCATAAGGCAAGCATGAAAAAGAAGATTCTTACTGGCAAGGATTTAAAAAGAGAATGACAGATTCCATATCCTATTTTTTTGTAAAATAAAGAAATTTAAAACCCACCTAAGACAAGATTGTCTTTCTTTCTTTTGTGGAGAAAGGATATTTTATGGTTATTACAAAAAACAAAGTCGTAGCAATCGACTATACGTTAAAGAACACAGAAGGCGAAGTGATTGATTCATCCGTTGGAGAGGAACCGCTTGTTTATATTCAAGGAATTGGAAATCTCATTCCAGGGCTCGAAGAAATTCTAGAAGGCAAACAAGTGGGTGATACATTTAATGCAATTATTCCTCCCGAAAAAGCTTACGGCAACTTCGATGAGAACCTTGTGCAGCTAATACCAAGTAAACACTTTGAGCAAATTCCAAACCTGGAAGTAGGAATGCAGCTACAGGCAAATATGGGCGGCGAAGTGCGCGTAGTCACTGTTACCTCCATCGAAGAAGCAGAAGTGCAAATTGACGCAAACCACCCGTTAAGCGGAGAGACTCTTAACTTTGATGTTACAGTCAAGAGCATTCGTGATGCAAGTGAAGAAGAACTAGAGCACGGGCATGTACATGGAGAAGGTGGACACCACCATTAAAAATCTGCTAGCAGCTTAGCAGTAGTCTTAGAGCGAGGAATCATTTTCTCATCTAAGATTTGCATTTTCAAAAGCCAGTCTTCAAACTCAGGAGCTGGCTTGAGTCCGAGCACAGTCCTCGCGTATAACGCATCATGAAACGAAGTGCTCTGGTAATTTAGCATGATGTCGTCCGCTCCAGGAATTCCCATGATAAAAGTACAGCCCGCAACCCCAAGCAAAGTAAGTAAAACATCCATATCATCTTGGTCTGCTTCTGCATGATTGGTATAGCAAATATCGCATCCCATAGGAAGACCAAGTAGTTTTCCACAAAAATGATCTTCTAATCCAGCGCGTATTATCTGTTTGCCGTTGTATAGGTATTCAGGTCCTATGAAACCCACGACTGTATTTACAAGAAGCGGGTTAAACTGTTTTGCCACAGCATAAGCTCTGACTTCACAAGTCTGTTGGTCTAACGCAAAATTTGCATTAGCCGAAAGAGAGCTCCCCTGCCCTGTTTCAAAATACATGACATTATTGCCGACCGTTCCGCGTTTTAAAGAAAGCCCTGCCTCATAGGCTTCTCGGAGCAATTTCAAATTAACCCCGAAACTGGAATTTGTTTTTTCTGTTCCGCCGATAGATTGGAATACCAAATCCACAGGCGCTTTTTTATTGATTGCTTCGATTGTATTGGTCACATGAGTTAGAATACAAGACTGGGTTGGGATTTTGTATTTCTCCCTGACACTATCGAGCATTTTTAAAAGTTCAGTCACATTATAGAGATTATCCGTTGCGGGGTTAATTCCAATGACTGCATCTCCACTACCAAGCAGAAGTCCGTCAATTAGACTCGCGGCAATTCCCTTTAAATCGTCCGTTGGGTGGTTAGGTTGAAGTCTAGTAGAAAGTCTTCCCTGAAGTCCAATTGTATTTCTAAACTTTGTAATGACTTCACATTTACGAGCGACGGAAATTAAATCCTGGTTGCGCATAATCTTAGAAACCGCAGCCGCCATTTCAGGAGTAATTCCATTTTGTAATTTCTGTAAGTCTTTAGTCGTAGTATTCTCTGAAAGTAAATACTCACGAAATTCCCCAACTGTTAAATTCTCAATTGGTTGAAATGCTTGCCTTTCATGAGTATCAAGAATTAGTCTAGTGACTTCATCTTTTTCATAGGGAATTAATTCTTCTTCTAGAAATCGTTTGAGCGGAATTTCGGAAAGTGCAATTTGAGCAGCAACTCTTTCTTCCTGTGTATTCGCCGCAACTCCTGCTAAAATATCTCCCGAGCGAAGGGGAGTAGCTTTTGCCATCAGAACTTTTAGATTTTTAAACTGGTAGGTCTTTCGACTAACGACTGTTTTATACATGACTCTTCTCCCTTAAATAAAAATAGAAATAAGAATAAGCAATACCTAGAATCAAAATGTAAAAAATTCCAATTGTAAAATTAAAAATAAAAAGAGAAAGAATACAAATAGTAGCAAGCACAAGAGCAACGATAGGCGTTACAGGAAAGAATGGAACTTTAAAGGAGCCTTTGATATGCGGATGATTCTTACGCAAAAGTAGAAGCGCAAACATAGAAATGATATAAAGTGTCAGTGCTCCAAAACAAGCAATTGTAATAATCTCGGAGGTTTTTCCAGTAAGCAGTGCGATGATTCCAATTCCTGTATTGGCTAACAGCGCATTTGCCGGAGTGTGAAACTTGGGACTAATCACTCCGAGAGGCTTTGGCGCATAACCCACTCTTGCAAATTCATAAGTCGCTCTACCCGAAGCAAGTATGATTCCATGAAAAGATGCGACTAATCCAAATAAGCCGATTGTAATCAACATATGATACAAAGCAGAATCTTTTCCTACAATAAAAGAAAGTGCCAGTGGAAGCGGAGAATCAGACATTTCAGTAGAGCCTTCTGGATATACAATACTTTCCCAGCCATTAACTCCAACAGAGGAAATAAAAGTGAGAATACAAAGAACGACAAGGGTTAATAACGCAAAGCCAAAGCCAATTAGAATATTTTTTTGTGGATTGATTACTTCCTCTGCCACGTTCGCGACTCCTTCAATTGCCAGAAAAAACCAAATGGCAAATGGGATCGAAGCAAAGATTCCTGCAATTCCATTGGGCAAAGGATTTTTTTCTAGATTCGAATACTGAAAATGAGGAATAGTAATTCCGGCAAATATAAGTAATTCGAAAACGGCAAAAATCGTAACGACCAATTCAAAAGACGCGGCAGTCTTTACACCCGAAATATTAAGAGCGGTAAATACCAAATAGGCGAAGATAGCAATCGCAAGAACAGGAATGGCAGGAAAATAAATATGGAAAT
>JANMOF010000461.1:0-13663 GCA_031368925.1 Leptospiraceae bacterium | reverse complement strand
TGCATCTTTAGTCACTTGCGCTTCCGCATCATTTGTATTACCAAATGTAATTGCATCTGCTGGACAAGTTTCCTGACATGCAGTTTTAAGCTCGCCGTCTCTCAAGGTTCTACCTTCATTCTTAGCTTTGATTTTTTTCTCAGCGATTCTAGAAGAACAGAAAGTACATTTTTCCATAACCCCTCTACCACGAACGGTAACTTCTGGGTTTAGACCGAGATGTCTTGGCTCTCTTTGGTAATCGGAATCTTTCCAATGTTGCATCCAGTTGAATCGACGCACCTTGTAAGGACAGTTGTTTGAGCAATAACGAGTTCCCACACAACGGTTGTAAACCATGTCATTGGTTCCTTCTGAACTATGAGTAGTAGCCGCTACAGGGCATACTGTTTCGCATGGCGCATTTTCACAATGCTGACACATAACTGGTTGGTGAGCGATTTCAAGAGATTCTGGCTTCATCGGATCACCGATGTAATAACGGTCGATACGAATCCAATGCATTTCACGACCAACAAGGACTTCACTCTTACCAACGACTGGAATATTATTTTCTACCTGACAAGCAGTTACGCAAGCAGAGCATCCAGTGCAGAGGCTAAGGTCAATTGCCATTCCCCAACGGTATCCTTTGTATTCGAATGCAGGGTTTAAACCTCTAGACATTTCCTTTTCGTTCAGTTTAGGAATTTCAGAAGGCGCTTTTCCAGATTCAGGATTTTTTGTGAAATCTTCAAACGATGTAGATTGGATGAGAGGTCTATCATTGTCGTACGGCTTATAGAGTCCACCCTTAGGTGCTCTACCTGGAGTTGCAGTAGGATTCATCATATGATGGTCTTGGGTAGATGCAATCTTAGAAACCTTTCCGGTTTTTTCGATTGTGACTGCAATTCCGGCAAATTGTAGTTTGCCGTTGATAGTGTTTGCTAGTTCGTAAGAATTTTTTCCTACTTTGTTTCCAACTTTACCAGCTTTTTCTCTACCATAACCGAGTGCAATGCTGATTGTTTCGTTGTGAATTCCAGGAACGATAAGTGCAGGAAGAGATAATTCTCTTGAACCGGCTTTTATTTTTACAACATCATTTGATTTAATTCCAAGAGCATCAGCATGAGAAGGGGAGATCCCAACGAAGTTGTCCCAAGTAGTTTTAGTAACCGGATCGGGTAGTTCTTGCAATGTGGCATTGTTAGCGTGTGTTCCATCACCGAGCGCCACTGTTGTGTAAAGTGCAAGAGTTACAGATTTACCTTCTTTTGCAGGAAGTTTAGCGATAGAGCCTTTAAAAGCACGTCCTGCCTTGCTTGATTTAATATCAGCTTCCTTGTAAATGCTTCCATTTCTTAAGAAATCTTCCCAGTTAAACTTGCTACCTAGTTTTTTTAGGTAAGCAGATTTGATGTATTCATAATAAGAAGGGGATGATCCTAATTTGCCGCCAGCCCATACAATTAAAGAATCCTCAAAAGAACGAGAATTAAAAATTGGACGAATGGTTGGTTGGGTAACGGATAATACGCCTTTAACCGCTTCTCTATCTCCCCATGATTCGAGGTAGTGAGTTACGGGCGCTAGGTATTTTGCGAAGCTTGCTGTTTCATCGAGACGGTCAGCCATAGAAACATAAAGTCCAGCTTTTGCAAATGCGTCTTTTAGATTGAGAGAAGGAAGTTGGTAAGCTGGGTTTGTTCCGTATACGAATAGAACTCCTACTTCACCAGCATTTAATTCTTTTTGCAGGTTAGTCAGATTTTCAGAATAAGAACCAGCAGATTCGCCACGATTGTTTACATGGTCTACAGTCTTACCGTCATTATCCAATGCAGAGTTGAGTAGGTTAACAGCGATTTGTAAGTCAACAGCATCAGTGGTTTGCGAAGAAGTTCCACCAGCGACTACTAATGATTCGCCTTTAGCTGCAAATAAGTCTTTTGCGATTTGTTCGATGAGTTTTGCGTCAACACCAATCTCCGAAGCGAGACCTTCTACGGTATAACCAGCAGTAGCGGAAGCCGCAGCACCTGCGCCGAGTTTACCAAGAGCAACTGCAATAGCAATTGCAAATCTTCTAGAGTCACCAGACTTTAAAACGATTCGTTTATCTGCATTAGAGCCAGTAACTGAAGGAACAGATTCAGCCGCGTAAAACTTATTGATTGTAGAGGAAGCATCTTTGATTTTTCTTCTAGAAGCAAATTGTTTTCCGTATTCGACAGGAGAAATCCATGTGCCGAGGAAGTCAGCGTCAATAGATAGAATTACTTTTGCTTTGTCGAAATGATAATTAGGAACGATTGCTTTTCCGTAAGATTCATTAGCTGCAAGAGCGATAGTTTCTTCAACAGAAGTAACATCGATTTCGTAGTGTTTACCGCCACCAACTGCTGTTAAGAACTCAGCGATAACAGCTTTAGTAGAAGGAGAGTCAATTGGACCTGTTACGATTCTAGTTTTGCCTTTAAGCGCTGCTAATTGGGTTTTGACTACTGTGTCTAAATCAGCCCATTTAATAACTACTTCAGCACCGTTTTTGATTTCGGCAGGCTCTTTAGAACGGTCTGGATCATAAAGATCTAAAATAGAAGATTGACCGGATGCGCAAAGGGCTCCTTTGGAAATTGGGTTAGCAGGGTTTCCTTCTAATTTAAGAGGTCTTGCATCGCGGGTTTTGACTAAAACTCCACAACCAGCAGAGCATCCACCACAAGTAGAAGCATAATAAGTAGACTGACCAGGCTTTACATAGTCAGGAGCTTTTACATAAGGAACGATTTTTTCTTGTGGTTTTTGGAGACAGTTCAAAGTGAGCATGGCAGAGGAAGCGCCCATTAATTTGAGGAATGTTCTTCTGTCGTAGTCACCAGTTTTGATTCTTGCGATTACTGGGTCTGGTGAGGTATAAAATTCTTGGTTTTGGACTTGTTTAAGACTGTTATTATCTTTCGTTTCATACGATTGCCAATGTGATTTTCTTTCTTCTTGGAAGCTGTTGTTAGACATTTACTAATAACTCCTTTAAATTATCGGTGGCAGGTGGAGCAGTCATTCGGAGCGTTGTTCTCTCTATGACAATTCACACAATATCCCATGTTAAGTGATTCAACTTGTTTTACTTTGACCATTTCGGCAACATTGCCATGGCATTTAGAACAATCGACACCGCGAGAAATATGACGCGAGTGGTTGAAGTATACAAAATCGGGTTGGTCATGGACTTTAATCCATTGGATGGGTTTTCCTTTTCCTTCGATAGAGTTGCCCGTTGATTTCTCACCTTCGAACTGTTTCGTGAGCCATTTTACATCACTTGTTTTATTTGCCACATTAGAGTGACAATTCATACAAGTAGCTGTTGGTGGCACGCTAGCATGAGCAGAGGTTTCTACGCTGGTATGACAATAACGACAGTCAATTTTGTTGTCGCCGGCGTGGATTTTGTGGTTAAAAGGGAGGGGTTGGTCAGGTGCGTATCCCACATAACGAGATGGGGAAAATAGCAAATAAGCAACCGCAGCAACCGTGATAAGTGGCATTGTGATCTTAATAGCTTGTATATTCATTCTAAAGAGAATCCTTTCAAAGTCCCAAAGAGTAACTTTTAATATGCTTAGGTAACATGTATATCATTCTACACTATTTTTTTTGGTATCAAAAATTTCAAACGGTTTTAGCAAAATAGGAAAGAAATATGTTTACTCCTATTTTTGAATTGACCGACTTCAACTTTGTGAGTTTCAATTATGCCTATGTTTCACATTGCCATATACCTAAAATTCGTAAGATATTTTCAATTCTTTCTTTTTATCTTTTGTTCTATTCTTGTAATACAATGCTCATCGACTAAAATAATTAAAGTTGCAGATACCAATGAGCCACTCCATGCGGAATTGATTATAAGAGTGGTAACCACCAAGCCCTGCATTACTCTTTATGGCGGTGGGACATGTTCATACCAGGAAGCTGCCATTCAGTTAGGAGGAGGTTTTTTAAATACGGAACTTCCTTACGGGTGTTTTCTTTCAAAATCCGAAATTCCAGAAGCCGCGATTTCTACATACAAGTCAGAATCCGGGAACAGGATTAGCTATCGATGCGGGAAAAACGAAAGTTGGTATGTAATCTATATTGGATCGGAAAATAGATATTTCAAAGATTGTAAGGCGTATAAATTTGCGGATAATTTCATTTGGACGGATGTCCCGGATTTACGCACCGCTGCATCTGATATGGTTGGACGTAGATGTGGAAATTTTTCATTTGTTGAACTTGTTCAGGAAATAAAGCAAATAGGTGGCGAATCAGCATTAGCCGATTTACTGATTAAAACAATTTCCTTTCATGCTCATCGTCATGTTTCGATGGATAATCTCCAATCTTGGGATGACACATACGTAAACTTATCCGCATCTGAAAAAACTAAATTAATTCCAGCCTTTCGAAAAGCGATTCTAGAAGAGTCCGAAGTTTTAGCATTAGAAAGATCTGTGCGTTATGCGGATTTGGATAATCCTGAGTATCTGCCTGGGATGATTACGCATATGCGTCGAATAGTCAACTCAATGCCTCATTATGAAACCGATGCTGCCTCTGAAATAATTTTAAGAAGAATTGCAAAATCAGATCCAAATTTAGGAGCAGAGCTTGGTTGCCGCGAATTGGAGCGAGAAATGAAAAGAGGGGCTATTGTGTATTTGCCTGCTGCACTTTTGGCAGTTGCCTATGGGAATTATTCTTGTCCGGTTATTCTTCCGACTCTAGCAAATTCTAATTGTAATGCAAATTATTTTTGTCCATCTGGTCAAGCTTCTCATATCTGCGAAGCAAAAGACTTAAAGGCAGATATTGAAAATGCAGTGCTTAGTAAAACAAACATTAGAGAGTTAAGTTTGCCTATGCGCGATAAAGTATTATTAGCCGCTTCTTTGCCATTGAAAGAATCACGTGATATTCTACAGCTCTGGCAGAAAAGGCGTTCCTATACAATTGAACAGCCAGCAGAGCCTGCATGTGAAAAGCTATACATTATTGGAAAAAAGGGGGTACCTTGCAATTGCTTTAAGGAATTACCCAATTCAGCTTGCGGTAAAATTCGCAATGAAACGACTTGCATTTATACTGTAGATGATGTGTCCGGGAAAATTAAGGATATAGTTACGCCCTGAGCAATCAGGAATTTGGACATTTATATGAGGAATAAATTATGTATGAATAATTTTTATAGTTCTAAATAGATACGTTATTCCTACGTTTTTGCAAATCATACTTCTTCTCTCTGGACATTACCTTATGAACATAAAGGTGGGACAAATATTGATTTTATTGTGGGGCTTGGCGAACGCCATCTCGCAAATAGCAACGCCTCATCAAAAAATTATGTATCTTTTCCCTTTTTTCTATTGAAATTAAATCAAATTCTGCATTTTATGTAAATTACCCTTTTGGGAATTTGTCTTATTATGTCTCTTTATGGCTGAAGATTTTACACATTTACACTTACATACTACGTATTCCATGCTAGATGGTGCGATTCGCATCCCTGAGCTGATGAAATACGTGAAAGCGCAGGGGATGTCCTCTGTAGCTATAACCGATCACGGGAACATGTTTGGCGCCATTGAATTCTATAAAGAGGCTACAAAGAATGGAATTAAGCCTATCATTGGCTGTGAATTCTATGTTTCCGCCAATCGTTCGGAAGAAAAAGAGATGGAAAGTATTCCCGATGGAAATGCCTACCATATCATTCTTCTCGCCAAAAATCAAGCGGGTTATCAGAACATAATTAAACTTGCCAGTCGTTCTTACACAGAAGGTTTTTATAAAAAAGCTCGAATTGACTATGATTTGCTTGCGCGTCATAGCGAAGGTCTGATTTGTCTTACAGCCTGTCTTGCTGGAGAAGTGCAGCGAAAAATTATAGAAGGAAACGATACCGCAGCACTTGCACTTGCTAATAAGTTAAATGAAATTTTTCGTAAAGAAGATTTCTACATGGAAATCCAAAACCATGGAATCAAAGAACAGGATATTTGCGCTAAAGCAGTATATAATTTTTACAAAAAAACTGGAATTCCTTTAGTCGTTACAAACGATTCCCATTTCTTAACGAAGGATGATCAAAGTGCGCAGGATATTTTGCTTCGAATCGGAATGCAAAAAAAAATCGATGATGAAATGCGTTTTGGTTTTAACCAGGAATTTTATGTAAAAAATCCTGCTGAGATGTCTCGTCTTTTTCCTGAAATTCCTGAAGCAATGCGCAATACTCTTGAGATAAGGGATAAATGCGATTTGACTTTCAAATTTGGAAACAATCTTCTTCCTGATTTTAAAGTTCCAGAAGGTTATGATACAGAATCCTATCTATTGAAATTGGTAAATGACGGGATCAAGAAAAAATATCCAATTGTCACAAAGGAAATCCAAGAGCGTGTAGATTTTGAATTGAATACGATTCGCAATATGCACTTTGCTGGATACTTTTTAATTGTTCAGGATTATATTGATTTTGCGCGTCGGTCGGGTATTCCTGTTGGACCTGGGCGTGGATCTGCGGCAGGGTCTATTGTGTCTTATGCGCTAGGCATTACAAATATTGACCCACTTCGTTATAATCTACTCTTTGAACGATTTCTAAACCCAGATAGAAAAGATATGCCTGACGTGGATACTGACTTTTGTGTAGAGAAGCGGGATCAGGTCATTAACTATATAAAAGAAAAGTATGGCAAAGAAAAAGTAGGGCAGATTATTACTTTCGGAAGTCTCGCTGCTAAGGCTGCCTTAAAAGACGTTGCGCGGGTACTCAATATTAGCTTCGCAGAATCAAATGAAATATCTAAAGCATTTCCTTCTAAACTTGGAATTTCAATCGCCGAAGCAGTTGAATTATCCGGTGATCTAAAACAACTCAAAGAAAAAAATGATACAAATCGTAAATTATTTTACATCGCAGAAAAACTAGAGGGTAACTACCGTCAACCGGGACGACATGCCGCCGGTGTGGTAATTTCTCCTTATCCGCTTGAGGAAATTGTCCCACTTTCTACAGTTGCCGAAAAAGGAAAGAATGGTCGTTCGATTGTAACTCAATACGATAAAGACCAACTAGAAAGTGTTGGTCTAATCAAGATGGATATTTTAGGTCTCAAGAATTTAACCACCCTCGACTATGCAGTTCACTTGGTTGAGAAGCGTCATGGAATTAAAATTGTTCCTGATGAACTTCCGATTGATGATGCAAAGACTTACTCACTCTTAAAGAAAGCGAATACTCTTGGTATATTTCAGTTAGAGTCGAATGGAATTACCGATCTAGTTGCCAAGTCACAGGTAAATACGTTTGAAGAAATTGTAGCATTGATTGCTTTATATCGTCCGGGTCCAATGGACTCTGGGATGTTGCAGGATTATTTGGATAGAAAGAGCGGCAAACAAAAAGTATCCTATCCGCATGCATCGTGTGAGCCTATCTTAAAAGAAACATTTGGCGTTGCTGTTTACCAGGAGCAGGTAATGAGTATTTCCCGCGTCGTCGGTGGGTTTACGATGGGGGAATCAGATGTACTCCGTAAGGCAATGGCAAAGAAGAAGCTTGATCTCATGGCAGATCTAAAAGTAAAATTTGTTGCCGGTGCTAAGGCTCAAAACATAGATGGAAAACTTGCTTCCGATTTATTTGATCTTCTCGAAAAATTCGGTGGGTATGGTTTTAACAAATCTCACTCTGTCGCCTACGCTCTAGTAACCTATCAGACAGCCTACTTTAAAGCGAATTATCCGACTGAATACATGACAGCACTTCTCGCCTCCGACGGAAATGACACAAGTGCGATTGTAAAATTCGTAAACAACGCGCGGGAAATGGGAATTAAAATTCTAAACCCTGATGTCTCTGAATCAGAGGCGTCGTTTAGTATTCCTGCGGATAACACCATACGCTTTGGAATTTCAGCACTCAAAGGTGTAGGCTCGATTGCGGCTAATAGCATAATCGAATCTCGTAAGCGTGCCGGTGGTTTTAAATCTCTAAATGATTTTCTTTTAAATGTAGATACGCATAGCGTAAACAAGCGAGTTATCGAAGCTCTCATTCAAGTAGGAGCGTTCGATTCATTCGGGTATACACGCAAATGTCTTTTTGAATCTGTCGATGCCATTTCTAATTATGCAGCTAAAGAGCAGACTCGTAAACTCGAAGGTCAGGGAAATCTTTTCATGGGTGGGGGATCTGAAAGTTTTTCTTTGAATCTTCCCAAAGATTCTGAAGAATGGGAGCTAGACGAAAAATTAAAACGAGAAAAATTGGTCTCAGGTTTATTTCTATCAGGTCATCCTCTAGATAAATATCGTGCGAAATTATCAACGTTATCTTCTCTCACTATTGAAAAAATTGATGGAGTATCTTCTGGCGCAAAAGTAGAGTTATGCGGTATTGTGACTAGCCCGGAAGTAAAATACACTAAGAAGAATGAAGAATTTGTAAACTTTAAGCTAGAAGATTTTACCGGCGATATTGACTGCACTGTGTTTCCGCGCACGTATGGAAAATTCAAGGATTTTATCAAAGAAGACCAGGCAGTATTTATAAAAGGTATTTTACAGAAAGTAGAAATCGGAGAGGCAGAGCTTAGGGGTCAAATTATAGTAAACAATGTTGAAATTTTAAATGAAGACAACCTTGTTGCAAAACTGGAAAAGTCGCTTCATATTAAAATCAATCCTAAAGACTTTGGGGATAACCAAGTGGTTAATAATCTTTATTCTATACTCACGGCTTTTAAAGGTAATTCAACAGTTTTCTTTCATCTTACTGGTGATCCGAATCTTAAAAAAGTAATTCGCGCGCATAATCATTATTCGGTGGAGCCTACTCGTGAGTTACTCTCTAGGCTATCGCAGCTTTTAGGGAACGATAGTGTCTTCTACACAATCGGTAATGAAATTCTAAAATACTCAGCTTAATTCTTTGAATACAAATTCTCGAATTCTCTCTCTTGATGTCTTTCGAGGACTCACTATTTTTTCTATGCTAATCGTAAATAATCCAGGGAGCTGGGGACATATCTATCCAATCTTTAAACATGCTAAATGGCATGGTTTTGGTGGTGCAGATTGGATTTTTCCTTTTTTTCTTTTTATCATCGGGTTTGCAATTCCAATTTCCTTCGCTAAATACTTACATAGCGGCAAATCTAGATTACCCCTTATTTTAAAAATTGGAAGAAGAAGTCTTTTATTATTTCTACTTGGAATATTTCTAAATGCCTTTCCTGAATTTAATTGGGATACAATTCGAATACCCGGAGTCTTACAACGAATTTCAATCATCTATTTTTTCTCTTCAATTAGTTTTTTATTTCTATCGAGGTTATTCATTATTATTCTCCTTCTATGCCTACTATTGTTTCATTGGTTTTTACTTACTCAAATTCCCGTTCCTGAAATAGGAAGAGTGAGTCTGGAAATGGGAAAAAATCTTTCCGGCTGGATTGATTTTTATCTAATGCCAACTCATCTTTGGATCCATACTAAGACTTGGGATCCAGAAGGAGTCTTAGGGACGTTATCCGCTATATCTTCTTGTTTGTTTGGGGTTTATTATGGACAGATATTTTTAGTAGAAAAGAAATTTACAACAAGCCAATTTTACTTTGGAATTTTTTTTGGGTTACTTCTTGTAAGTCTCTCTTTTCTTTGGGATATTACATTCCCGATAAATAAAAATCTTTGGACTGGCTCTTTCGTGCTTTTAAATTCAGGTCTTGCTATTATTATTTTACATTTGCTCTATGAATGGATAGATGTTTCAAAAAGTAATTTTTGGTATAAAGGATTTGAAGTCTTCGGAGTTAATGCGCTTACAGCTTTTTTTCTATCTAGTTTATTTTCGAAGATCCTAAATATTCTTTTTATCGAGAATGCAAATGGAAAGCCAATCGGTATAAAGACCTATCTCTATACTCAATGTGTTATTCCTTATTTTTCAGCATACGACGCTTCATTTATATGGGCATTGAGCTATACTTTGATTTGGCTTGCCTTTTTTTCTGTTTTACATAAGCGAAAAATATTTATTACTTTTTAGTTAGTGCAAAATGCCTGATTTCAATTGATAGTTTCACTTCGTATTTTGAAATTCTAATTGACCTTTGTAAATAAAAATTTTATAAAGATGATATGAAAAGAATAAGTGTTCTTAGTAATAGTAAAATTATTATTTTGCTTTGCACAATCTTGTCATGCAATCAAGCTGAATTTAAAAATCCCTGTGATATAAAATCTGATAACTATGAAAAAGCATTTGTTTACAAATCTACTGTTGGGGACAAAACTTCTTATTGCGGTCTAAATTTTTTTAACACATTTAATTCTGCTTCTAATAACTCAGCACCTACCAATTTCAGTTATTCCTCCTCAAGTGCTATTTATGCAAATGGGGTAATTATTTCCCTTTCTCCAACTATCACGGGTTCGGGACTTACATTTGCGATTAATCCCTCTTTGCCTTCGGGGGTTTTATTCGATACTTCTACCGGAGTTATTTCTGGATCATATACCAGTCATGCAGGGTCTACTGCAATTTATGCGATAAGTGCAACCAATACAGCGGGTACTGTTAATTATACGCTTACATTGACATTATTTGGAAAGGCTCCACTTAAAACAGGGGTTGTTCTTTGTTATATAGGAACTTCCTCTAGTACAACAGCTTGCTCTGGAACCGCACAGGATGGAGATTACCAGGCAGGTAGTACTGCAAGTTTTACTGGATCGACACTTGTTGGGGCAAGTGATTATATAACTACAGATAATAATACAGGGCTTATTTGGAAAAGTTGTAACGAAGGTAAATCGGGGGCTCTATGTGCCACTGGGTCTAATAGCTCAATAAGTAATGCAACTGCCAGTAGTAATTGCAGCGCATTGAATTCAGGTGCCGGTTATGGAAATCGCACCGATTGGAGATTGCCGACTGCGGAAGAATTAGGAACAATTCTAATTTACACTGGAACTAATCCAGCGACGTTTACTACTTATTTTCCTGTTGCGAGTGGTTCGGGAAACTGGTCGTCTACTGTCGATGGCTCCAATACACTGAATGCAATTTATGTGTCTTTTACTGATGGCACTTATGGTAGTACAACTAAGACCAATAATAATGATGTGCGTTGTGCGGCAGGAACCAACTATAGAGCGGCAGTTCTTGTCGATAACAATGATAGTACGATTACCGATATCAATACAGGTTTGGTCTGGCAAAAATGTAGTCAGGGGCTATCAGGTACAAATTGCAGCACTGGAACTGCTTCTACTTTTGACTGGTCGAATTCGGTTACGAATTGTAATTCTTTGTCTCTAAACTCTCGCAAATGGAGATTACCCTCCGTAAACGAACTTCGAACGCTACTTAGTTTTTCAATCACAGCAAGTCCTGCTATTGATTCTACTTATTTTCCAGCTACTATTAGCGGTACCTACTGGTCTTCTACTACTCGTACAGGAACGGCTACCGATGCTTGGATTGTAAATTTTCCTGCAGGAGGCAATAATGTTACAACTACTGCCGGAGCTCCAAATCAAAAAACTACAGCTAATTATTCTCGCTGTGTTGCCACTGGTCCATGATAAAATATTTTAACTGCTCATAAAATAGCAACGAATCAAATTTAACCTACAAGAAATTTCTGTTAGACTTTAAACTAGATTTTACAGTATGTAGTTTTTTCAAGAAGGAGTCTTCAAAGTGTTTCGAATTCTATTTTTGTTTTTATTCTTTTTCATATCATTATATTCCGAGGAGAACGAAAAACCGAAAGAAGAGATAAGACCAGAGGAAGAAAAATCTATGTCAATGTCAGTGCGCATGACATCCGAACATAATTTTCGCGGTTATAATTATGGCTCCCTTGCGAGTCAAAGAAATAATACTTCCTACACAAACTTTACATTTGCCCCTGCAATTCAACCCCAGTTTGTCTATTCTACTCCAATTAAAGGACTCAAGACGCTTTTCTGGGGAAATTTCTTTATGAACAATCTAAAAGATAGGGATAATGATATGTTTGCGCTACAAGATAGTCCTGGTGGAGATGATAGAACGAATAGCATTATTTCTGATATGCAATCAGGGAAGGGAGGCTATGATCCAAATAAAACAAGGAGTTATCGTGAAAGAAATTCACTCGGTCGTTATGATGGTGTCTTCTTTGGAATTTACTATGATTGGAAAACTTCTTTTGGAGATTGGTCTGTCGGAACTTGGATGTGGAATAATCTGAATCGGTATGGAAAATATTCATGGCAGGAGTGGTTTATATGGTATTCTCCGCCGTTTGCTAAATGGGCAAATCCAAAACTACAATTTTTCCTAAATACTTCATTTGATAATGGTGGTTCACAGGGAACTCCACTTGCTAATACAAACGGACAGGATTATATTTCAGCAGAAATAAGTCATAAATTTTTTTCTGATAAGCTAATCCATATTACCCCTAAGTTTCAGGCAGGATATGTGCAGAACAATGATAATACAAATAAGAGGTCTGGTATTTCTAATGCTATTGCCTCGGTTCAGTTTTTAATGGGAGCTGTTGATCTGACGTTTCATGTTTTATATCGTCCAGAAGCTAGACTCTATGATACCTATGACCAAAATAGAAGTGATGGTAAACTTCCAGACCCGTCCAAGCAATACGGAAATAATCGCTCAGTGTATGATGAGTTAAATCGACGTTATCCGAAAGAGGTTACCAATACAATCTATAATGATTGGACATCTTCAAAATTTATTCGCACCATCTTCTTTTTTTCAATGGGATATACGATTGAGTTTTAATGAAGAAATTGGCAAGTTTGTTCTACGCATCGTATGAAGTAGATACTAATTTTGCTTTATTCTCATACCTACGATGTATGAATGATACTATCAAAGATACTCTCTCCTATACTATCAAAGCTAGTCACAGAAAAAATTTAGTATGTATGATAGTATATTTGATAGTACAGAACACAGTATCTTATATACAAAGCAGCCTGATTCAGGTTTTGCGAACAGCGCGATTGTAAGCTGTGTATCTAGTTATTCTTTCGTATGCGGATAATGATAGGTATGTCTAGAAGTATTTTCAAAAGGCAAGTCTCTTAGAAAGGATGATTATATAATAGTTAATCCAGATTTGATGTTTCGTTGAGCATAAGAATAATTATGTGCTATCAGTCAGAAAATAAGAAACAAATCATGAATGAGTTTAGAGAGGAATCTTTGCTTATTCCATCTCCTTTGTGGTTTAAAAATCAGTCAATGAATGAATTTACCCCAAAAGGCGTGCGGTACGGAACGAAGTTTAGGCAGAAAAAAATAAAATAGATTGGGAAAAAAGTATAAAAGATGGTTGACTGAGTAGGTGGGATAAAATAAGTTGTTTTTATCGGGCAAGTAAAAGACCACTTGCAAGAAAGATTAGTTCATTTAAAAACATATATAGTAGCGTGACCCGATCTTGTTAAACACAAGATTGTCAAAGAATTTGATTAATAGTAAATAATGATAAAACGACAGTGGATGTCAGATACTTCTAGTATTTGATGTTCTATGTTAGGTGTAGATTAATGCTGCGAAGTATTAATCACAAAAACAATTCATGCAATGATAAAATTT
>JANMOF010000543.1:0-7020 GCA_031368925.1 Leptospiraceae bacterium | reverse complement strand
TTTTTTGCGATATAATATTTCCATCATTATCGTGAGCATACTCGATCTTAGCCACTGCATTCTCTAAATATCGTCTACCGTCTGAAATAAAACTTTCCTCAGAGACTAAAAATCCCTTTTTATTAAACTTTCTGATTTTTTTATAAATTTGATTTTCATCATTGGCGGGTTTGCCTTCTTTATCTGTATGAATTTCCTCGGCTAAACAGAGTTTATAAATTTCTAAATTTTTATCTTTAAGTAAAACTTGATTAACTTTCTTTGCCATTTTCGATTCATATAATTTTATACAATCCGAGTTATACGAATAACTATATACGGATACTCCCCATTCGTCGATTTCGGCTTTATTTTCTTTGTTATAAATTTTTTTTCGAATGAGTCTATCGGATTTGTCATAGATATAGTTTACTTTTGCATAGCCATAACTGTTCTTTCGACGCTTTATATTTACAGGTTTTCCTTGTTCATCTTCCCAAGATTCTAAAAGCAAATTTCCTTTTGACTTATACTTAGCCCTGTAACGGGCAAATCCATCTTTTGCGATAAGTTTTCCCTTTTCGGATACATCTCCATATTCATCCAAAGTATCTTTACTATAAAATTCTTCTAATATTACTTGACCATACTTATCATAAGCTCGAACGATTCTGGAAACTCCACCAAACTCTAAAGGTTTTCCATTTGCATCAAAGTATTCTTCTGAAATAATGTTTCCATTAAAATCGAAGACCTTTCTCTCAAAGCGGATTTTTTCGGTATATGTAGAGACAGGTCTCAGACCTGTCTCTACGGTGTTATTGTATATTCCCCTGTATTCCCAACCAACGTTTGGGATAAGTTTTGTTCCGTATTCAAATACTTCTTCATTTTCCAAATTGTATTCAGTAGCAGAAAAATTTTCTAGTTCACCAGCCTTGTCTTTTTTAAAACTGTATTCCATTTTGTAGACACCGTCGAGACTGTCAGGATAATACAAATCTCTCTTTTTATCGTGAACAAAAAAACGTAGGTCTTCTCTCTCTCCTTTCTCATTGTAAACTAATTTGCCTTTTACCTCACGTTTACGAATTTTGTCGGTGTAGATTGGTTTATCAATTCGTTCTTTACCTTCAATCGGTCGATGGTGGCTAATGAGAAGTTCTCCCTTCTTGCCTCTATCAAATGTCAGGTTGTAGAGTTTTGGCTCTGCGGCTAATTCGGTTTCTTTCCTACGAAGTTCATAGTATTGTTTGAATCTGTCTTCAATATAACGGGATAGATTTTCTTCTGTGATATATTCTTCTTGGTTTTCTTCCTGCACTCCACCATTAAATGCCTTCTTTAGAAAATGAGTAAAGATTCCACTTTTAAAATCTTCATCTTCCAAACTACTTACCTCAGGTGCTGCACCGATTAACATCGTTATACCTTCCGCTTCGAGAACACGTTTGGGTAATTTGTCTGTTTTCGTAGATATAAGATTTTGTTTTAGTTGTATTTCTTTGGATGTAACATCTCCATCTTTCGATTTATCTTCCTTCGCGTCCTTCGTGCTCTTCCCCCCATCACTTTCGTTCTCCGACAGCCGAGCTATGGTTAAATTCTTCTTACCCTCATCTTTTGCGGGACTAGTTTCTTCCTCTTCTGCTTCTGGCAAAGGACTACGACAAGCATCAATCAAAAAAACCACTCGTTTGACCTTAGCCGCTTGAACTCCCATCACTTTTAGGGAAATTCCATTTAGAGGAATTGGAACTTCCTTTTCAACTTTGCCTACTTTGCGCTTTTCAAACTTCACATCTACATCTTTCGGAGCGATAAAGTTTTCTCCTCCTTCGCCTTCGATAAACCCATGACCGGAATAATAAAAGAGGAGAGTATCAGGATTTTCCGCTAGAACTTCTTGGTAAGTTGCTTCGATATTCGCCTTTGTCGGAGCCATTTTAATTCTCTGGCTGCTATACGACAAAGTCTCAGGATTTAAAGTTGTAGTAATCTTTCCGTAATCGTTTAGCTTGATGAGCTTGTCATACTTACCCGTTCGCAGAAGCAAGCCCTCAATGGCATCACTATCGCCTACCGCATATTTCAGCGAAGTCGTCGCCTTGTAAGAATTGATTCCAACGAGAAAAGCGATGCGAGATTTCGTGGTTTTGATTGGGGGAATTGGATGTTTGCCCGCATTGGTATCCGTTGTCGTATTCGTAGAGACAGGTCTCAGACCTGTCTCTACTCCTATAATGTCTGACTCGATACTATAAAATAATACAAATAAAAACGATAGGCGAAAAAGTTTCATAGACAGACGATGAAAGCTAGTTTGTTTTTGTCAAACTTATATAACTACATTTTACGCTCCGTTAAATCTTTACCTATCCCCGACATCTCAGCTATTGTCTAACTGTTTATATCAAAACCCCTTTCCGAAACGGAAAGAGGTGCAATGCGAAAAAATAAGTCAACGCCTACAAAGTTGGGAATAGGTAACTACTCATCCCCATTGCCTTTCTTAGGTCGCCTTAAATTTTTCTCAGCTTCTTTCTCCTTAGCAATTGCATCTTTGCCTTTGCAAATCTCTTTGGACTCAAGCCAAATGCATTTGGATTTACCTTCTTTGTGACATTGTTTCTTAGTCGTAAATGCTTTGCAGGAATCTTCTTCCTGTGCGAAAAGTAGAGAGCCAGTGAATAAGCTTAGGCTCAGAATTAATATAGATAATTGTTTCATAGCAACCTCTTTTTAAAAAATTTTCTTCCAGAATATATTTAAGGATGATTTTTTACAAGTGGAAATGTAATTAGTGTTTATGACTATCAGAAACCTATTTCTCTTATTATTCTTTACTTTGACAACTTCCATTTTTTCGCAGGAAATTTCTCAGAATATTGCCTGCGAAAAAGTAGAAAGTAATTATCATATCAAAAATTTCTATATAAAAGATTTTTCGCGTAACCTTTTTGCGATTGAAATTAAGACAAAAGACAAAGAGAAATTAGCCACTGATATTTTAGAATATCGAACGGAAGAAGACAAGAATGCAGATTTTCCGAAACTAAAAAAAGCAAAGTTTATTACAAAAATCGGCGAAAAAGACGCGGACAGGGTAAAGGGGAGTTATATTTACAAAAAAGGCTCTTCTGTTTTGGAATATGAACTCCGTTCTGCGGATAATGACAAATCAGGACCGATCTGCATTAGACTTTATGATGACAAATACCAACTTCTTTCAAGCTATATTTATAATATCCCGGACAGAAATGAAAATGCAGGCGAACAGCCGTTAATAACAGAAGTAACACCTAACGCTGGCGTAATGGGAGAGACGATAACTATAAGGGGGAAAAATTTTCAAGACAATTTAGACAATATCTATATCTATATCATCGACGAAGAACAAGATCCGGAATATGAATACGGGGATAAATCAAAGTATGCAATCTTTCCATTTTACCTATCGCCTAAAAATGAAAAGGACACACAGGAACTAAAATTTACAATTCCCACATACGATTTAAAAAGCGAGTATGATAAATATAAACTTTATGAAAAAATCTTTGGTAAAAAATTGTCCATAAAGCTAATGGCAAATTACCGCCCTTCTACAGTCGAAAGATTAGTATTGTTAAAACCTTACTGGAAATGGATTGCTGGTAGCTTTAGTATATTCGTTACATCTGCCTTTTTACTTAGCATTGCTTTAGTTCTAAAGAAATTTAACTTCACTCATGAAATTCTACTAGATGCTAAAACTAACTCTTACAGCCTTTCTAACTTTCAATCCTTTGCCTGGACGATTGTATTTATTGGAAGCTATTTCTATGTAGCCTTAAGTTCAGGAATTATTCTAGATAAATCAGAGCTTCCTGATTTTAACTTCTCTCTTATCGGGTTAATGGGTATTAGTTACGGTGGGCTTCTAACTTCTAGTTATTTAGATAGAAGAAAAAAAGAGCCGGGGATTGTAAAACACAAACCAGAACTAAAAGATTTAATCTCTGATCCGGATGGAGGAATCAGTCTTTCCCGCTTGCAGCTACTCGGTTTTACCCTCATCTCGATTATCGTATATATTTTTTATCTATTTAAAGCCAATGTCTTGAATGGTCTTCCGGGAATTCCCGAAACCCTGCATACAATGCTTCTCACGAGCCAGGGCGGTTATTTAGGAAGTAAGGCGATTACCAAAGATGATAAGAAGGAAGTCCAGACAGAGACTGTTGCTGAAACTCCAAAGGCTAATGAAGATAAACCGGTAGAAGAGAAAAAGGAAGGCTGAACGAATTACACTGGATAGCCCTTGCAGGCTATCCAGGAGGGTATTGCGCTCCTTTGGAGCTATTGCATTGCTAATATAAGCGAAACCATTTCTTCGTCTATGTCAAGTGCTCTTGCTATTTCGGAAATAGAAAGTCTTTTCTTTTTGAGGTTAATCACGTTATCCTTCAAGTCTTTTACTATGCCAGAAAACTTAGGCGGAACTTTTTTAGGACGACCTCTTCCGTCGACTTTTGCACCAGTAGATTGAACGGCAGTATTCATTTGGGACATTTTCTCTTCTGCTTGCACGAGAAGCTTTTCGATATTACCCTTTACTTCATCGAGCCTGACTTCCATTGTAGCAATTTGTTTATGACGAGCTGAAAGATCTATCATCATGCTCTCAATATTATTGAACTTGGATTCAAGTAGTTTAATATCAGCAGTCTTACTATTAATTAAAGCAACCTTTTGATCTACTTGTGATACGAAATGACCTAGTTCATTTTTCTTGGACTCTAAAGTAGAAACTTCTTTGGAGAACTTAGATAACTGCTCGTCTACCGTGCGTGTTTTCTTGACTTGCTCTGTTAGCGCACCGGAGATAACATTAAGTTTGCGCTCAAAGCTATTGATCTCAATTAATTTTTGTTTAACTTCTTCTCCAAATTTTTCCATTTGTTTCATACGCGAATCAATGGTCTGAACAATTTTTCCTTTCTCGGTTAAGAATTCTGTTTTTTCATGATCGAGGTCTTTAATTTCTTTTTCTGTATTTCGAATTGCAGTCTCAAGCAAATTGATATTACTCATGAAGGTATTGATATTTTCTTCTTTTGCTTTGATGATTTCAATATTAGAAGACATTTTCCAGAAGGCATCATCGGATTGTTTGATTAAGTTATCCATTACCTCCTTGTTCGTATTAAATTGTTCCACCTTACGAATTTCTTCTGTTACAATCTTTAGAGAATTTTCGAGCGTTTCTTTTTCTGATTTAATTTCCATGAATAGATCGTGTTTCATTAACTCTGCTACGTTAATTTCACTTTCCAAATCAGCCTTCAAATCTTGTTTTGCTTTTGTAATATCATTCTTTGCAGATTCAATTAGTTCAAAGCTCGCTTTATTCATTTGATCTAAGTGTTGCGTGAACTGACTTTTTAGAATTACAGTTTGGTTTTCGATTCTCTTATCTAGTGTCGAGTTAAACTCTTCTAGCTTTTTCTTGTGCTTCTCAATTTGTTCATTGGTCTGCTTTTCAATTTCTCTGTCTTTATCTTTTGTAAATACTTCTATTTGTTTCTTGTTAAGCTCAAATACTTCTTGTCCAATCTTTTGAATTTGAGCAACGTATTCACTAGACTCAGCTTTTGCTTTTGTTAATTTATCCTGGATCGTTTTAAAAACATTTTCCCCGTAGTTAGCGAGTAATTGCTGTTGTTCTTTGTAAAGTTGAGAGTCTAGGTTTTGAATACGGTTATAGAGATTTAAAAATTCTCCACGACCACGAAGTCCACTTAAGCTATTAGAAAGATTTTTAGAGACAGTTAGATAATTTTTCTCATCTAGACCCGCACCCAGATTTTCTTTAAACACCTGGTCAAATTTTGCTTTATAGCTAGCAAAGAGAGCACTCATCTCTTGACCAAAGTTCTCAGTGTTAAATGTATTTTTATCTTTTAAAACAATATCTAGTTTAAAAATAGTTTCATTGGTATCCTCATTGGAAACATGACTGAATACCTGTTGATCCATCTTGTATTGATTGAGAGATACAACCTTGGATGGGGTATGCGCTATTTGCCCGTTCGAGATAACTTCTCTAGCGCGAATAGCAGAATCAGGAGTAGCCGCAGCATTTTTCTCAAAGTCAGACTTTGTATGCAGTTGGTATTCGTGAGGGAGTAAAATGAAATTATTCTTTACCTTAACAGAAAACATTTCCGGACTAAATTTGAATGTTGTCTCTACTGTAAGTTTTTGTCTTGTAAGCTCGTTTTTAAATCTAAAAAAATTACTCTCTACTAATTGCTTTTCAATTTTTTCCATTCCAATGAGATACTCAGTTGGATTTGAAATATCGAGTCCCATCTGGTTAAACAATACTCTTTTGATATTTGCTCTAGTTGCATTGACTACAAGACCGCGCACAGAATTATAACAAGTCTCAACAGAATCGGATTTGCCAAATTTCTTTAGCACCAGCTCAATTATATTTCGTAGGTGCTCTTCCGTTGATTCAGTGAGATAATAGGTTTTAATGGTAATTGGCTTATTACTCTTAACAGCCCCGAGAATAACATCGGTATTGACATCTTTATTTTTTTTTGCGACCTTGGCTACTGCACTCATTGAATAAAAACCTCTACGTTAAGATAAACTATTTGTACTTGTATCGACATAATTTGAAAAATGCCTCATTAGGATTTTTTCAAAAAACCTCAATTTTAGGCTAAATTCTTGTTTAAAATGCAGATTTTGTACGTAAAGGCAGTGTTTTACACTATGTCACTTAATAGTCAAGGACAATACTAGAGATATTATTGCATGGAAATGCCTTGATTTACTTGTTACCTAAAAGCCACGAAGAAGGGATATAGAAGCCACACTCAAGCCAAATCTGGCTCGAACGTGGCTCAATGCCGTACAATTAAGAATTTTTCACCGCGAAGGACACGAAGCTCGCGAAGGATTTTATCAAGAATCTCTTTCTTTTCTTCGTGTTCTCTGTGCTCTTCGTGGTTAACCTCTTCTTCATTTCCCTTAACTTGACAGCAT
>JANMOF010000447.1:0-5888 GCA_031368925.1 Leptospiraceae bacterium | reverse complement strand
ACAATGTTTAGGATAGAATTTATCCATTACCACATTGCAGACTTGCTCGTAATATTCTTTGTTAACCTTTAACCCTTTAGGGGTGTCAAGGGGTGGGTTTGTGAGCTTGCTGATTAAGCAATATGCACTATTGCCCTTACTTTCCTGAATCCTAGTGGATTCTACTCGATTCTTATTGTTTTTAGTTACAGAATCCTTTAAAACTCTATCTCTAGCCATATAACCTAACCCTCTAAATGTAGGGTTGATCTATGCCCTATATTTGTACAAGCGAAAAATGGTAAAAAAGTCGTTCTTATAACGTAGCGCGATGCGCTTACCGGCTTTTGCTATGCCATACAGGAGACATAATACATTAAATAATAGCCTCGCGGTTAAAAAACGCTGTCATTTTCGTCCTGATTCAATTTATTCAAGTTTTCTTCCATCGAATAAATGAATTTTACAGTATTGATAATATTTCCAACGATTAAAACACTTTCTCTATGATTTAGCAATGTATTATCATGCGCAAATGTTCGATTGTTCCTTACCTCACTAAATGCTTCTAATATAGATATGGATGTTTTTAGAATTCGTTCAGTCATTTCCGATTCGATAAGGTGATTGTTTTTTAAATGTTTTACATATTCTCCAAACATGCTATGTAGAGGCTTATCTTTGTTAGTTTCAATAGCGTATTTTTTTAATAACGATTTAATATATTTAGTTGTGTATGTATGCAAACGGTCTAATGCTATTTCCGGTTCATTTTTATCTAAACTCTCTTTAATATTTCTTGCTAAAGTTAAAAAGTCTTTATCGAAGGAATTCAAATCTAGAATTTCAGAATCTTCAATAGCAGTATCTTTGATTAGCCGCTCTGATATTTGAATACAATCATTATAATTGGCTTTCATCGTTTCAGGAATTTTTATTTCGTTCGACTCCTTACTATATTTCCAGTATTCCAAAAGAGCTTTTAATAATTTTCCGGTTAAATGATTTGATTCGATGCTCCAGAATGCCCTTAATCTATTGGCTTTTGAACCAGTCCCGCTATTATACTTTTCATCGTAAATATCTCTGTTTACATTGGAGGCTATAAATTCCTGAAAAGTCCTATTAGAAAAATCCATAACGTAACCGCTTTCCATATTAAAAAGCTTTTCAATTTTAATTTTATCTAAACTGGTTAAATCCGCCATAGCTTTGAGTATTCGATTAACTAAGAAATCTTTTTAAATTTTCCATTTTATCGGCTATTAATCATCCTTATTTCTTTTCTAAGAATATCGAAAAAGCAAACCGAAATAATGAAAACGATTGGAGTAACTACTAAAGTTATATTTGTAATTCTGTTTGGGTATAAGAATGAAATTACAAAGCCTATGAAAGAAACCAAGCATACAAGTTTACTCAAATTAAATAAAATTTTAACGGGTAATTTTTTCTTTTGTTTTATGAAAATACTATCGTCATTAACTTTTAGTAGATAACTACGAAAATGTTTTATGAAGAACCACAACACGATAAAACAAATTCCATAATATGAATACTTGATTGTGGTATTCGCTTCATTTGCCTCATTCCAGAAAGATATTAACATTAATCCTAAGCCGATTGAAACAATAACTATGGTAGCATTTTTGACCTGTCCAATAAAATGTTTCTTTAAATATTTCATTTTTTTAATTTCCTCTTATATTTTTACAACAGTTCTTTTATTGGCAAATACTCATTATTCGTCGATTACTTTTATAGCTTAAAATTACTTTAGTCTTTTATAATATTACTCCAATCAAATCTTGGTTTTGCTCTATTGTCAATTATAAGCCCAAGGCTTTGTAATCTGTATTTCAAATTAACATAGCTTACTCCAAATAATTTAGAGAGATGTTCAAGAATGTTTCTGTAATCCGCACGATTTACTTTTTGATCATCTACATACAATTTGCCAAGATTTCGAAGTATTCCTATATGTGTTTGATATTCAATCAATCGAATTATTAAGCTTTTCTTAGGTAATAATAATGATATAGCAAATTGATTTGCTTGCCATTCCAACCAGTTTTTTAAATTTTCAAGTTTGAATTTACTGTTTTCGAAATCATATACTGAATCTTTAAAGTTATCGTATGCTCGTTGATTGATTTTTACTTTTTTATGTAGAAAATAATGTCCTAGTTCGTGCATTAAAAAGAAAGGCATTCGGTCAGTATAGGCTAGGGTGTGATCTAAAGATATTTTATTTGCAGATAAATCTAAAGATGCTAAAATCCTTTTTTTATTCAAATCTTCACCAATATCAGCAGAAAGATCAAAATCAATTTTATATTTATGGTTTAAAAAGGAAATAAATTTATCAATATCTATTCCCTTAAAGTCTTTTAGAATAGAACTATCAAAATCATTTAAAATATTTTCTGTGATGTTCTCAATGTCTTCTACACTCAAAAAATCTAATCCATTCAAATTCTCTTCATTTGTCGTAAACAGATTTGAAAATAAAGAATTCATTTGCATTTCTATAAATAATTTTTCATTATCTAATGATTGAAGAAGTTTATCTTTTATCTCAGAATTTGAATCCCTCTTTGTTTTGTGAAGAATAATATTATAATTGTCTTGATCTGTTTGAATGAGCATCATACCATTTGATTTTGCGAATTCAAAAGCTGACACCTGAAAAGTGCTATCTGTAATAAATACTGCTTTAGCATTAATTCCAGACACTTGGGTAATTTTACGGTGAAATTCCTCCACATCATCGACAGGAATTTTACGCGAATAACTTTTACATTCGATTAAATATAAAAGAATATAATTTTTTGCGTTTGGAGTCCATATCTCAATGGATAGATCAAATGTAATATTGCTTTTTCTTTCATTAGAAAAATATTTAGGTTTCTTCCTCATTTTAGCTTGATTAGCTAAAATGCCTAAATCCTGATTTTGTATGGCTTTTTCGAGTAGCAAATATGCCTTATTCTCAAAAAGATTTCCTTTCTCAACTGTGTTCATTTTTTCATTACTCTACTTTGCTTTCTTCTTCAACAGAACCTTTAAACTTCCATTGTTCTCCATAAAGATCTTCAAATATTGTATTCAATAAGGAGTCTTTTAAAGTATCTAGCTGTCTAATTATATTTACAATTACGGCATCTTTATCAGAAATTTTAGTTTTATCAAATCTAGATAACACAATTTGCAATTTTTCCAGACTTGTCTCATCTAACTTATTTACAATTGCTACAATAAGAGCGTCTCTACGGAATAATTCAATATCGAATCCCCTAAGAAAATTAAAATTATTTCCAATGATTTCAGTTCCAGCATTTATATCATCTAAAGTATTCGTTTTTCTTGATATATTTTTCATACGCTTTTCAAAAGAATTTATGTTCATTAAAAAATCAGAGAACTTTTTTTCCTGTGTTTCTTGTAATAAATTAATTGCAGTGGTTATTTCTTTTTTACCGATAGCGATTTCATCATTGATATGACTGACTTCACGTATTAAGAATCTTATGTTTCGATATATAGTTTCTAATTTATCACTATTTTTGTCATACCACTGTTTATCGCTTTCTATATCGTCATACATAGTTACACCTCGTTAGCCCTACACCATCATTTTCCTTTTAGCTCTTGTTATACATTTAAGGGTAATGCTTATAAGCCTATTAAGGGAGATTTTTTATCTCCCATTATTTAAAATGCCTAATTTTTCGAAGAAAATTTTATTCCTTGCGAAGGCATCATCAATTAGTTTTGAATATGGTATTAATTCAATATAGACACAATCAATAATATTAAAATATCCTATACCATCCGGTGTTTGTTTAAAGTCTCTATAAGTGTATGTCAGTATTTCCTTAAATTTTGTAAGCACGTCGCAAATTATGTAACAGTAAAAAGGCGTATTCATATCAATGTAAACAGGTCTACCATCTTGTATAATTTCTTTTTGACTAGTCATTTTACTTACATATCCTCTCATTTGCGTTATTGGATTATCAAAATGTTCGTAATCATCTCGTCCAGGACGCTTAAACTCAATCATCATTACGGAATTTGGTTTAAGTTTTGAACTTCCCTCTTTATAAGAAATTACTTTGTTATATAATAATATATCTTGCCTAGTAGTCTGTTTAGCTCCAGTCTTTGAAACCGATTCCGATTTAATGTATTCATAATTAGCCAATCTATCGTCAATAATCCATAAATTATGCTCATCGTAATTTAAATCCTTATTAGATTTATATCTTGGAAATATTAAATCGTGAACTACTTTTTCCTCATCATAATTTTTTGTCTCTTGATCAATCTTTAACGCATTTTCTAATAGACCTATTATTTCTTTTCTTAATAAAACATATTGAGCTAATTGATCCCGCTTATACACTTCTATTTTTTCTAATAATTTTTTAAATGAATCTGATTTTTGATAATCTGCAAAGCCATCTTTAGAAATTTTTTCAAGTTCATCGAAAAGTTTATTCTCTTCATCAATGCTTATAGCATGTAACTGTAAATCAATATCCTTATTTATATTAATATTCTCTAATTTTTCAGGTTCGAGCTTTAATGAATTATACTTAGGATTTTTATCAATAAAATTATTGATAATTTTAATTCGTTCTTCTTTTATAGGTTCTAAAATTTCCTTAAAATAATTACTGAGGATAATAGCTGTTTCTCTCTTAATAGCATTCATATCTAAATGTAAATTCGATTCAAATTCATTATCCTTAAAATCAGTTCTATCTTTATTCACATAATAATTTAAGGTCACATGGGAAACATAAACGGCATAATTAAAGTAGCCGTCTTCATCCCAATGTTTTACACTTGCAAAATCAGGAATAAGAGCTTCAATTTTATCTGTTTTTACGCTTCTTCTATCTGCAACGTAATAGATATTGTGATCATCTCTATTACCAATAATTTTAAATATTCGAACAAGAAGTTCATTACCATTTAAAATTGTTTTAAAAGTTTTTGATTTAGAAACAATTTCTGATAAATAAATTTGATTAAGATTCACTTCTATATTTGTTACCGGATCTACTAATAAAATAGTCGGGCAAGTAGAAAAAATAACTAGGTATTCCAAAATATGCTCAATTATTTGATGAGCAATATCTGAATTCGTTTTTTTGTAATGATCTTGCCAAAGGTTTTCAAGATTATATAAACTAATTGTTGTTTTGTGTTCTGATAAACTAGAGGGAGATTTTTTTCTCCTATGAATGCCATCCCCATTTTCATTAAACTCAAAACTTCGTTTATAGAATTTTTTATCTTCTCTATAGTTGCTTTCAATTTTAATTTGTTTAAAAGCTTTTAACCAAGAGAAACGTCCCATACCTTTTCCGCCGTATTCATCTTTTTTTAGGTCAGTAAACGAAGTATTGAAAGAGTTAAAATTTTCCGATGTAAAACCCATTCCATTATCTTCTATTATAATATTAAGGACATTGTTCCTATAATTAAGCTTCGAATCTAAGTTTAAAGTTTCATTTTGCTCTCTTTCAATAATAATTTTTATAACTCCATTAAAAGAATCAGTCTTTGCTCTTGCGAAAATTGCATGAATTGAATTTACTACTGCTTCAAAAATTGGCATAAGTGGATTTTTTGACAAATTAATCTCTCTTACCAACCTTTTAATGTTTACTCTCATATTATCTCCATTCTAGATTAAAGGATATTTAATTGATTCTTTTTTATTCGAAATTATTTTTTTAATTATCAAAGAACTATTTTTATAGAAGTTATCGCTAAATACTCATTAGCCTCATTACAAATCTTTTCAGATTTCAATTCATCGTATAACCGATCTAACCTTTCTCGTTATTAGCCGCTAATACAATCTCTCTATTTCGCGATGCCGATTCCGCGTT
>JANMOF010000393.1:0-8774 GCA_031368925.1 Leptospiraceae bacterium | reverse complement strand
ACTAAGAATATTTTAGGAATTAATATGGCTGCAAGATCCGGCGCACAACGAGCAATTCAAACCTCCGAACTGGCAAGGGAATTAACTGAGTTAACCGCAGGGTTGGAGAAAATTGTAAAGAGTTTTAGAATCTGATGCTAGCAGAAATGTCTTTAAAACAGAAAGGTGCATTTGTGGAAGTATTAACCTGGTATGTAGGTGAGCAACTTTACGGAATGTTTTTAGATGACTGTAAGGAAGTCATTAAAAAAATTGATATTTTGCCAGTTCCGCATTCTAAACCATATATAGCAGGTATTCATAATTTGCGTGGTGAGATTATAACCGTGATTGATGTAGGGGTAAAACTTGGTTATCCACAAAAGCGGTTGGAAAAAGGGAAATCTGTTATCCGGTTGAAAGAAAAATCAAAAGTATCTATAATGGCAGATAAAATTTTAGATATTTTAGAAATTTCTACCGACTTATTGGAATTACCCCCGTCAAACTTAAGTGAGCAAGAAATGAAGTGTATCTCCTCTGTCGCTAACTCCGAGAAGGGAATGATTTTAATTGTAAATTTACAAGGCTTAACAGAAATCGAATAAATATGAGTGAAACTAATAAAATTACAGCAATCATAGTCGATGATTCGGATTTATATAGAGTTTTACTATTTAAAATTCTATCCCAGGACAAAGATATTGAAGTAATATCAATTGCGAGAAGCGGACAATTGGCATTACCCAGGGTTAGGCATTATAAGCCGGACATTGTAATTTTAGATATGGAAATGCCTGATATGGATGGACTTGAGACTCTGAAAGTCATTCGAAAAGAATCCCCGGATTCTAAAGTCATTATGTTTTGCTCCAAGACTCCAGAAAGCGCCAGGCAGACGATTAAGGCACTAGAGCTAGGGGCAAAGGATTTTGTAACCAAGCCAGAGGCTAATTCTAGTTTGTCTGTAGAGGACTATATTCAAGAGAAGCTAATAACTAAAATAAAAGCAATCGGCACACATAAGACAGTGAAAATGGAAGAAGTAAAAGAGCCTATTCACGATAAGCTTCATTTTAGATCGGCTCAAAGAGGAAAATATGACGTATGCGCTATTGGAATTTCTACCGGTGGACCGGATGCGCTTCGCTTGCTACTGCCAGCTCTTCCGCGGAATTTGGACGGCAGTATTTTTATTGTACAGCATATGCCTCCCTTTTTTACAAAACAGTTATCAGAGAGTCTGAATGCGATTTCGGAATTAGAGGTGGTGGAAGGCTTCGAGGGAATGAAAATCGAAAAAGGATTTATCTACATTGCTCCTGGTGGCAAACACATGATAGTCAAGAAGAATTCTCATTTTGAAAATAGTATCAGCATTCTAGATTCAGAGCCAGAAGAAAGTTGTAAACCTTCCGCGAATGTATTATTTCGATCTGTTGCAGCGGTATATGGCTCGAATGCGCTTGGAATTTTAATGACTGGTATGGGGCAGGATGGGTACAGGGGATTTTTGGAATTAAAAAAAGCAGGAGCATATCTCATGGCACAGAGTGAGGATAGTTGTCTTGTTTTTGGAATGCCAATGCTTCCTATAAAAGAAAAATTAGTATCAGAATCGCAAAATATCCAGGGTTTGACGGAATCGATTATTCGTCTCATGGGAACCGTATGAACTATCAAAATCTATTTAGGGCTATTTACGAATTAACCGGAATCCATTTACAAGAGGATAAGATCTATTTGCTTGAAAGTAGACTTCCTGACCTGATGAGTAAATATTCTCTACTAGATTTTGATGAAGTAGCCAGGAAAATTGAGCGACGCGATAATCCTGATTTTTTAAAGGAGTTTATCAATTCTGTTACCACTCAGGAAACTTATTTTTTCCGTGATCAAATTATTTACGAGGCACTCGTTCAAAAAATCATTCCCGGTTGGTTAGAGGCAAACGGCGGAGAAAACGAGATTCGGTCAAAGAACTTAAAACTAAAAATTTGGTCGGCAGGTTGTGCTACCGGACAAGAGCCTTATTCAATTGCACTTACTATCCGTGAATTTTTTCCGAGGCTAATAGATATTATAGATATTCAGGCTACCGACATATCGCAAGTAGCCCTAGAAAAAGCTAAGACAGCCAACTATTTAGAAATAGAAGTGGATCGTGGAGTCGAAGAGCGGATACGGGATAAGTATTTTAAAAAGACTTCTTACGGATACGAGTTAGTATCCGACATTAAGAATCTGGTAAGATTTTCGCTCTTAAATCTGCATTTGGACGCTTACCCGCGAGACTTAGATATTTTATTTTGTAGAAATGTGGCAATTTATTTTAATAAAGAAGATCGAAAAAAAATCTATACAAAACTCAAAAATTCACTCGGCTCGAATGGGATACTTGCCCTGGGGTCAGCAGAGAGTTTATTTGGATTTATAGATAATTTTAGGATACAGGAATATAAAATCACTCGTTACTACCAATTTTAAAATACTGAGTAAGAAAGAGGACAAGTTTGAAAACTAAAATCATTCAATACAAGGGAGTCGGGGAAATTGAAATAATGAAAACCCGCAGAAGTCGCGGCATGAGTCTCAAGATACATCCTATCAAGGGAGTATGCATTTCGATTCCATCTCATTGGTCTTACAAAGGTGCGGAGGAGATACTCAGAGAAAATAAAGATTGGGTAAGCAGAAGCATACAAAAATTATCCGCAACAGAAAAAATCTCCGAGCCTTTTACTGAGAAAAGTAATTTTAAAACTAAATACCATGATGTAAAAATTCTTCCCTGGATAGGACGTGACGTTTCTTATACAGACCGAGAGAATGTGTTAACTATCTATTATCCACAAAGTAGGAATGTAACTGATGCTGATATTCAGGAGCAGATTCGTTATTTAATTGAAGAAACTTACCGAAAAGAGGCTAAGCAATATTTGACTGCAAGGCTTTCTTTTTTAGCAAAGAAAAAAAATTTTAAATACAAAGGTGTTTCCATTAAAAATATGAAATCACGCTGGGGAAGTTGCACTGCTCTAGATCATATCAATCTAAGTCTACATTTGCTTCGAATTCCTGAAGAACTCTGTGATTATGTAATTTTACACGAACTATGTCATACGATTCATAAAAATCACAGTAAGAAATTTTGGGATTTACTCTGCAAGGTTTGCCTAGATGCTAAAATCAAAGATAAGGAAATGAGAAAATACAATGCACAGTTTTACTGATTTGTGTTGGGCTAAATGCAGTTAGATGGAAGCGAAGCCTAGTCCACCAGTTTTATTTACAGAAGGTGAGAGCGATGATCTTGAAATGCTTTCCGAGTTAGAAGAGCATTTAAACGACGGTGAAATTTCTAAAGAGGAAAGTAAATACGCAGATAAAGTTTCTCCCAGAGTTCAAAAACTTAGAGACCTCCGAAAGAAATCCAAAGTATCCATTACCCAGAGTAGACCATTTCTTGCAGGGGTAGAACTAGATATCCGCCGAAAGCATGAAAATGCTTTACTCATCGAAGATTTATATATAGAGTGGTGTAGTAGAGGAAGTAGAACATGGTTATCCCCACTTGAAATTCTTACCAAGTATGATGAAGCACTTTTACTTTATAGCGGCAAACGAAGTTCTATCGCTTCGTTCATTCAAAATTTAATCGGTCTTGCAAGAGAAGGAATTTCTCCCCATGCTTTTTTAAGGTATGTTCAAAATCCCAGGATGGGCACTGATTTTAATTGGCGGGAGTGGGGCTCTAAACACTTAGATTCTCTACGGCTAATAGCTAGTATCTTAATCGAACTTAAAGCATATCAACCCTTTGATAAAGAAGTTTTAGGAACCCAGAGAGTTCGAATGGCGCGAGATATTGTTCTTGTGAAATATGTCGGTAAGCCGCTAGCTCGCTTTACAGAAGAAGCCTTGAAGAGTGGAACTGCTATCGGAGTTTATAAACAAAGCTGGGCAAAACTCAGGCTTGATAACTCTGCTTTTATTCTTTTCTTAAAACGAAATATACTTCCCATTTTATTTAATTTGTCGGGTAAGGTTGATTTACCGCATTTGAACCGAATCCTAGTTCTACTTCCTGATTTAGAAAATCTATTCCGGGAAAATTTTAGAGAAGGCTATCTGGATGCTTTAGCGAAGGCAGCTCCAGGGATTTATGGAAATGATTTTGAAAAAGGATTTCAGGAGAGAAGGAATAAAGGATATAAATACTATGATTTTATTGTAGAAACAGAATCTTTCCTAAAAATTCTTTCTGCACTTTTAAAGACTCAGTCCGGGTATTTTTTACTACCGTGGATTTCAAATATTCTACTTGGAAAAAAAGATACAGGGTTATCTGAAAAAATTGCCCAATTAGTAACTGCTTTAGATGATACAGGGGGTAATCACACTTATACCTGGCATATTCGAAAACTCATGACTAAACCTATTCGAGAGAGAGCGGCTTACATCGAATTAATCTCTCTAAATAATGGGGTAGATCCTGAGTATCCAAACATCCGAAGATTATTTGAGCATCCGGGGCAGACCTACGAAACTTCTTACTTACTTGCGCTAGCAAATAAGCTTGGTATTCCGCTCAGTGAATTAGGACCTAAGGGAGGTATTTTTTCTTTTAGAGATTTACTAAATGTTTATATCAAAAAGAATCCCGACTCGCTTAAATTAATCGAACAATTTAGAACAGATGTAATTTCCGGTGCTGATAGATCTTGGGGCTTACAAGAATTAGCCAGCTTTGACTCTCTCGGTGATGCAGTCCATCCTTTGATTTTAAGAAGTTCGATTCGTGGTCTTGGTAGCACTTTCTTATCTAAAATTAAATCCAATAACTTTTCAAATATGTATAAAGAATATTTTGTTAGTAAACAAAATCTTTTTTCGATACAAAGCGAATTTCGAATTCCATTTTACGAAGTAAATAATTTAGATAAGTTTAAGGAAGAAGAGATTGCAAAAAAAGTAAATCGGAACTTAGTCTTATCAGCCCTTTCTCCTTTCCTGGAAGATTCGCCTATATCTCTCGACAATTTTATTCCATTCCTAAATGCACAGAGCATTCAATTACGGGAATCCCTGGAAAATAAAACAGAAGAACTTAAAGAAAGAGAACTAGAGATAAAACATTTAGAGGAAAGCGAAGTTTCTGATAGAGCCGTTTTGAAAGAGAAAAAAAATACTGCAAAGAAGATAGAAAAATCTATTTCATTTATGCAAGAAAAGAGAGAACATTTCGAGGAGATACTTTCTATTTTCCCCCGGATGAATGAGGATGAAAAATTCCTTGTGATCATTCTTGTTTCCGGCTATATAGCAGATACTGCCTCGGAGCTTTATTCTTTCGCAGTAGGGGTAATCTTGTTCCGTTACCAAAAGGAACTGCATCTATCTGAGCAATTAGATTTTTTGAGAAAGGATATAGTTGCACAAACTTTTAATTATTCGCAGTTTTGCTATTTTCTAAGCACAATCGAATTGTGTAAGGATTTAATTCAAACAGATAAAGATATTGCAAAGATTCATTCTGAACCAGATCATAGATTACATGAATTATTAAAACCCTATATTATAACAAAAACTAAAAAGCTCACATCAGAATCACTCGATGCGTCTATAAATAAACTTACTTCATCTGGAAAATTAAATTCTGAGAGATCTAAGTGGCAGGATATTCTAGAAAATTCCGAAGAAAAAATAAAGGAAAAGTATTCCTCTTTTCGAGTTTTTATTTCAAAGACCTCACTCGATGCATACTACGGGGATATGGGTGGGATTTGTCTGGCTAACTATCCTTCTGAAATTAAGAAAGAGGGATTTTATATTCAGCGGCTAATCAAAGAAGACGATAGAGTGATTGTTGGAATTTCCATTATGATACTGACTAATGCTGGTATACCGTCGCTTGGAGTTACTTCTTATTGGGCTGCATTTGCCTTTAACCCATTATCCTCTCTACTTACTTCTTATAGCTATCGAAATCAATTGTATATCTATTTGCAGTATCGAAAAAATTTAGAAATACTGTCACTCAAGACTTCTCTTCCAGTAGTTCTTATGGGAATTGATACCTATGGAATTATTTCAAACAATTCTGGCTTTAAGGATTTGATTATCGGGTATGAAGAAAGAAAAAAGCCTCCTGCAAAGCGACTCTCGGATGCAAATGGAATTAGCCTCTACTATGACGAAAACCATTATCGAAAAGCATTACTCATTATTGATCCGACAAAGCCCGATACGTTTACTGCCCAAACAGCAATTCAGTATTATAAGTATTAGATTATTTTTTCATACGAGCGGCAAGTCCTTGTTTGCCTTCTGGGTAAGATGCGTATAAGACACATTTGCAACTATCCCATCTTCCCCCTGTGTCGGTAGGTTTACATTCATAATAGAAGCTTCTTCCTTTTTCTGCATTATTGTATTCGACTGACTCTTGCAGAATTTGGGCTTTGTCTGCTTTGCTAAGAGTGACTGCTTCTTCCTTAGCTGTCTTGTCGAGCATTAGGTTATAGAGTTGTGATTTGCCGGAAAATAATACATTATTGATGCAGCTACTCTGTTTTGTCGCTGGAACTTGTTCTTTTGCAACGTAACTTTCTGTATTTGCAAATTGCTTGTAAAAAGATTCTTTTAAATCTCCTTTGCAAATACTTTTAGATTTTATTTTATCCGGAGAATAATGCCAATTTCCCTCAACTGATAAAGCCCAAAGATCTTCACTTGAAGGAGGATTTTCTTTTATGCAATCTGGCTTTTCTTTTTTTTCTACAAGAGCGACTTCGTCTGATTTACCGCAACCACCGCAGGGATTGCAGCAAGCACAGGTTTTAAGTTTCTCTTCTTGGAATTGCAGTTTCTTTTTTTCAAATTCCAATTTTTCTTTTTCTAAAGTGAGCCTCTCCTTTTCAAGGGAAGCACAATTTGTCACAACGGAAAGGATTGCAAAAGATATTAGTTTGTATTTCATAGGTTAATTTTATTTTTCCTTAATTAATTTCAGTAACTCTGTAAAAATTAAATCCGTGTCCTGGAAGAGCATACACTTAAAATGCTTTTCTGGACAAACTTTCCCCCCATGGATTCCGCAGGGACGACAGGGAAGGTCTTTTACCTCTGCAATGTATTGTTTATCGGCTAATGTAGAGTAACCGAAATCAGGAATAGTAGCACCATAAATCATTAAAGTAGGGATATTATGTGCAGAGGCAAAGTGAATAGGCGAGGAATCATTGGATACAATTGCTTTCGCCTGGCTTATCACGTAAGAAAGTTCCACTAAGTCTGTTTTTCCAGCGAGGCTAAAAATTCTTTCTGCATCCGAGAGGGTTTTCTTAGTATTATCCGGAAGTCGCCTATCTATAATATTCTCGCATAGGATTTGGTCTTTGCTCGAACCAATGAGAACTATAGAACAATCAGTATTATGCGTAATTAGGTTAAATAGCTCTTTGAATCTTTCTGTGGGCATTCGCTTTGTTTCCCAAACAGAAGAAGGGGCGAGAATGATGAAATTTTTTTTCAGGTTATGAAGTTTTAATAAATCTTTAATTTTAGAAATTCTATCTGGAGGAAAAAAAAGTTCAGGACGCTTTTGTTGTATTGTAAACTCCGTCGTCGAGTCATGTATTAGAGAAAAAAGCTTTTCTACTTCGTGTTTGCCCCGAGTGGGACGAGGAATTTTTTTAGTATGTAAAAAAGAAAATCCTGCTTCTTTATAACCAATTCTTTCTTTTGCGCCAGAAAAAAAAGAAATCAAGCTAGATCTATGTGAGAAATGAGGGCATATACAGAGATCAAAATTTTCGTTTCGTAGATTTTGAATAAAAGTAAAGAAATAAAAAATAGATTTTCTTACCTTTGCTTTATCGAAGGGGATAACTCTTGTTATGTTTTGGTTGCCTGCTAAAATATCTTCTGTGCCCTTGTTTACAATTAAGTGAATCTCTGCATCTTTGTATTTTTGTTTTACTTCTCTAAAAAGAGAAGTAGTTAAAATTAAATCACCTAAGAAGGCTGTTTGGATAATTAGTATTTTCATTTTCGTTCCAGTATAGTAGCAAAATTATTTGTAGCAAGTCCACCGATAGAGTGAGCAAGACCGATAGATTTATTTTGGATTCGCATAAACCGTATTAGCTCTACAATTTGAGCAAGACCCGATGCACCGATTGGATGTCCCCTTGATTTAAGTCCACCGGATGGATTAATTGGGAGGTCCCCCGTGATAGCGGATACTCCCTCTTTGACGGCATTGAGTGCATGTCCTTTTGGAAATAGTCCCGCGTCTTCGGCACCGATGACTTCGAATGTGGTAAATGCATCGTGCAATTCGGCGATTTGAATGTCGGAGGGTTTTAAGTCAGCCATTTCGTAGACTCTTTTGTAAGCAACAAGCGAAGAGGGAAAACTTGTCCGGAGGTTTACTGTTTTAAATTCTCCTAGTCCATGCCCGATTCCTCGAACTTGAATATCAGACTTTATTTCAGTGGATAATACTAAACTGGCGCATCCATCGGATAACGGAGATATATCGTAAAGCCCGAGTGGGTTAGAAAAAATCGGAGCCTGTATATAATCTGATTGCGTGATTTTCTTTTTGATATGAGCATTTGGATTGTTAAAACCGTTTGCGTGTAATTTTTCTGCGATATAGAAAAGGTCTTCTTTTTTATAGTTGTAGTCATGCAGATAACGCTGAGTAATCAGAGCCGCACCCTGCGCCATAGACATTGAAAAATTTTGCATGGTATCGGATAATACTGAGCCGAGAACTAAATTAC
>JANMOF010000326.1:0-42440 GCA_031368925.1 Leptospiraceae bacterium | reverse complement strand
CTACCCGATAGCGTATATGTGGCTAATGGCAAGGTTAGTTTCATAAGACCAGTTATGTTAAAGACTACGATTGAAAATGGACTTGAAAGACTTTCCTATTATCCCTATATAGGAGGGACACTTTTTTTATTGGGATTACTCTTATTAGTCGCACCTAGATTTTTTACTAAAAGGACTTAAATTTCTTCAATCAAGAGTCTAAAAAATTTTCCGAATTATATATTATCTAATTAATGTGAGTTCGAAGTAAGAGAATGCTAATATAAGCCTTCAAGTCGTCATTCCTGTGAAGGCAGGAATTCAGAGCAAATTTGCATTTCTATCTAATTGAAAAGCATTTTTACCATTCTAGATTCCTGCCTTCATTATAATTCTTTTTCCTAAAAGAATTATTGAGTTTAGAATGACAGCCAAAATATTCCTTATATCGAGTTCAAGTTAATTAGTATTATCCTCTTGATTTATTATGATTACTTTGATAAGAATTCCATTACATCATCCATTATTTCGTTACGAATTAGATCGCGTTCTAGAAACAATTCGTGCTTGGAAGCTTTTACGAATTTAATTTTACATAAGCCAGGCTTTGAAGTATTAATCGCATCGCAAACTGTCTTATGCCCCGATGGATGCACATAAGCATCGTATTGCGTTTGGAAAATGAGTGTCGGTATTTTAATATTAACTGCATCACTTCTAATATCTTTTACACCTTCGTAAATGGCATCGGCAAATCCCCAGGCTAGTCCACCTAGACTTGTTTCCGGAAATTCCTGCCCAATAAATTTCTTCATAAAAAATCGACTGTGGCTTGTGGTGTAATCATTTAATGTATTTTTTTCGTTGTCATAGGTTGTAACAAAATGGTTGAATGATCTTGATCCGAGACTATAGCCTTGGTGCGAAAAAGTATCACCTATAGATATAATTGCTTTAGAAACATAATCGTTATTATCTGCTCCGAGTATGCCAATGATCCCATGCAAAGGAGCGGTTAAGACCATTTTATCCAATGCTTTGGGGTTTAATTCCACGTAACGGGTAACAACGCCTCCACCGAGAGAATGCCCGAGAGCGGATACTTTATCATATCCGTGTTTTTCTTTTACAATATTAACAAATTGAGTAAAGTCTCTTACGTAATCATCAAATTCATTCACGTAAATTTTTCTATATTCAAGAATATCTTCTTGCATTACATTAAATACATCCCACTTAGAATCCCACTCTTTGTATTTGCCAAGGAGTCTGTCAGAATATCCATGTCCCCTGTGATTTATTATGAAAATTGAGTACGGAAGTTTATTTTTTAATAGATCATATACAACCTCCGCATAACGAATAGAAGACTCACCTGTTCCGTGTGAAATGACTAATGCCTGTTTTGCGCCATCTACTTTAAAAAAATCGTAAGTAATCTTCACTCCGTCTAAACTGGTAAAAGAATCACGCTTACTATTTGCTTTATAAAAATCAAAGACTTGTTTTAACTGACCACTTGTATCTTTAAATCTATCACCCTCTTTTGTTACTGAGAATGAATTTTCGCTACTCCATTTGTAAGAAGAGGTTTTACTTTTTACTCCATTCAATTTTTCTAATTGCAATTTTGCATTCAAAGCTTGGGGAGAGTCTGGATAGTTTATTAGGAATGCGAGGTATCCTTCAACAGTATTTGAATTTTTCGCTTTAATATATTCTGCGTTCGTATTAGCAGAGCAATTGTATAGTCCAATTAGAAATAGCATTGCAATTAGGAAAAGTTTTATCATTTTAAATCCTTTTTGTGTTTAACAAAGTTTTGCCATTGTCAAATAAAAACGTGAAAGAGTAAAGCATTAATAGCGATAAGTTAGAAGAGTAAAATTTTTGACTTGTTGATTCTCTATTTTAAATTGGAAACTTAATAGTAAATTTTGTTCCACTACTTCTATCAAGAGCTATCGAACCATTAATTTGTCTGATTAAAATATTTACTAATTGCAAACCAAATCCTGTCGAACTCTCTAGGGTTACAGTTTCGGGGATTCCGATACCAGTATCTTCAAATATAATTACGATACGATCTTGCTTTTTAAACGCGGTTACTTTAATTTTACCGTCACTCCTGCCTACGAATGCATATTTCATAGAATTTGTGATTAATTCATTTACTAAAATCCCGAGGGAAGATAATAATTTTGCATTTAAAATAATATCTTCCAAATCAGTTTCTATTTCAACAAATTCGCTCTGAACAAATATTCTGGCAATCTCTTTGAGCAAAGAAGGAAAATATTCACGTATAGATACTTCACTTTCATTTTCGGCTCTGTAAAGTTTGTCGTACAACACCATCATGCTCTGGACTCGACTCGCAGCATCGTTAATAATATTTTTTATATCTAAATTAACTTGTGCATCTGCTTGCATTGTTAACAGACTCGAAACTGTGGACATATTATTTTTAATTCGATGATGAATCTCTTTTAGTAGATTTTCCTTTTCTTTAAGTAAATTAAGTATTAACACTTCATTTGTTCGGAGTGCCTCTTCCACTTTTCTCCGTTCAGATTCCACATCAATCATGTAGAGCGCAAAAGAAATATTATCTCCAATTTTTTCTAGTAATTCCATTTCTTCGGGAGTGCTAAAAAAACTCGATACAGATGAGTATAAGTTAAATGTACCTATCACTTTGTCTTTTAACCTAAATGGAATTGCAACACTGGAACGAAATCCTCTATCAGCCGCTTCTTTGCGCCAAACAAACATTCGTCCATCAGTTTTAATATCATTGCTGAATACTATTTTACCAGACTTGATTGCACTGCTTGTCGGTCCCATGCCTGTAACAGTATCGCGAGTGTTTATTTGCAGAGAATCAATATATCCAAAATCCCTACCCGCAGAGGCAACTGGTATAATAAAACCAGTTTCGAAATTTACCAAACCAATCCATGCAAGTAAAAATTCTCTTTGTTTTATAGATTCGCTACAAATGGAATTATAGAAATTACTTGGATCCCTAGCAGTAATAACACTTTGATTTACTTTGCCCAAAGTGGAATATAAATGCCCTAGCTTTTGAATTTGTTTTTCGGCTAATTTCCGCTCAGTAATATCTTGTACTATAGCTATATGATGCGTTGGCAACTCCCCTATTTGCCAGAAAGGGTATACTGTTAATAAAACCCATACAATCGATCCATTTTTCTTTATATATCTTTTTTCCATCGAAAACTCTCGAATAGCCCCACTTACCAATAGATGCATGTTTTTCAAGTCAGCTTCTAGGTCATCTGGATGAGTGATGCTTTGAAATTTAGTTGTTAGCATTTCATCTTCCGTTAAATCAACTATTTCCGCATAACGTTTATTAACCGCCAGAAAAATTCCTGTTAAGGTTTCAATTTCAGCAACACCTACAGCAGCCTGCTCGAACAGGGTTCTAAATCGTTTTTCGCTCTCTTCTATTTTTCTTTGAATTTCATATTCCCTTGTGACATCTCTGAATACTAGAACTACACCGGTAATTTTTCCATCCGCATCTTTAATTGGTGATCCTGAATCAGCAATTTGGTATTCCTTTCCTAGTTTAGATACAAGCACGGTATGATTAGCAAGACCAACAATAGAACCAGCGGCTAATACTAATTCAACTGGATTTTTACAAGCTTCCTTGGTAACTGTATTATAAATTTTGAATACTTCATTTAGAATTTTTCCCTTTGCCTCTTCATAAAGGTAACCTGTAAGAAATTCTGCAACTGGGTTCATTTGCATTATTATTCCAGAATTGTCGGTAGCAATAACTGCATCTCCGATAGAATATAATATTGTTCCTAGCTGCTCTTTCTGTAATAGATTTGTTTTATTGGCTGCATATAACTTAAATGCCATTTTAATTGAAGCGTCTAATACTGTTATGCCGGAGTTTTTTACAACGTAGCCATAAGAAGTAATTCTCTCTGTCTTTTTTACAATATCTGGTTCAGTTCTGGAAGATAAAAATAAAATAGGTATATCATAAACTTTTAAAATCTCTTCTGCAATTTGGGTTCCATCCCTTGCCTCCCCCAAATCTATATCCATTAGAATAAGACCAATTTGCTCAGTTTGGTTTCTAACTAGTTCCATTGCTTTTTCACCATTCTCTGCATGAATAATATGGTAGCCATACTTCTTTAATTCTTTTACTTCCATCATTGCAATAAAGACTTCGTCTTCTACTAGAAGAATGGTATTCTTATTTATTTCATACATGATTACCTCCTTCACGGAAACTTTTCACACAATGGATTTGTTTTTGGTGTTTCCGAAATCCTATGCCTATTATGATGAGAATTAAAAGCAAATCAACAAAAAACATTTTCAGAACTGAATAATTTAAATCTCTTTGTTGCAATGAGGAATATGAAAGTTAAACGACAATTTTAAAAAAATGTTTAGATATTTTTTTAAAACATTTTTTTTATTTTAGATTGAAAAATAATAATTATTAGTGAATTGAGAATCAATTCCATTTAAAAAAGGTATCTGGAGGCTTCAAAAAAGAAAAGCAGATAAAGTTTAATATTTAAAAGTTCTTAGTTCTTCTTCATTCAGCTTATCGAAAACTTGTCCGCATTTCTTGCACTTGAATTCGAGAGAGATAGGAACAGCAGATACTCCGAAGAGCAGAAGAAAAATAGACAATTTAGAATATTTTCTAATTTCTTCTGAATTCGGAGATGTTCTATCTGTATTACAATTACAAACTGGAAGGGACATTAGAATTTAGTAAATCCTAACAATGGCTTAACTCTGGTAATAATGTCAATAATGCTAAAAGAAAATAAAATTAACAAAAAGAAAAAACCAGATCCAAAAATAACTCTATTCATTGCATTATCATACTTTAAGTGCATGAAATAAAGTAATACAAAGCTTGCCTTGATAGTAGCAACAAGCATAGCAATCACAGTATTCCAAGGTCCAAAGTCAATTTGTGCAACTCCAACAGTAATAATTGTTCCAAGAATTAAAATTCCTAAAACACCGGCATAAACTGATATTGGGATTATATGATGCTCCGCATCCACTTCATGCTCCTCTTCTTTCTTTCCAAATGTTCCATTTTCAATAGAGTCAATTGTTTTCTGAACATTTTCAAGAGCAGGAACCATTGGCTTAATGAGAGGAGAATCGCCCTTATCCTTAATTAATGTTTTAATAAGTCCCTTTTCAACAATTTGGGCATAAAAAGTTCCTAGTATTGCTCCTATTTCTAGATGAACAATTATCCCAGGAGCAAGTCCTAAACCAAAAACAGGAACTAGAACACAAACACAGGCAATAAAATATAAAGCATAATTTACAAATTCTTCCATAGTAATTTCCTTTAACCTACTAAATATAAAAGCGGAAACAAATAAATCCAAATTAGATCGACAATATGCCAGAATAATCCAACGCCTTCTACAGGAGTATAGTATTCATGACTAAAATTGCCTCTTGCCGTTTTAATCATCACCCAAAAAATTAAGCAAGCTCCAATGATTACGTGAAATCCATGAAGACCAGTCATCACAAAATAAAAACCAAAATAAAGTGGTGCAATTTTCTTTAAAGCAGCAATGTCAATATCTTGGTGAGAAGAAGAAGTTGCTTGCATATTCGTTGCAAAGTCTACTACTTTTTGGATAAATTCTGGATTATGAAAATACTTTCCTGGAACAAGACCCAAATGAATTTTATGATTGTATTCAAAGAACTTAACAAGCATAAACCCCATAGCGCAAAGAATTGTCAGAGCAAGACTAATTACAGCTTTCTTACGATCATTCTTTTGGTTAAAATAAATACCAAGAGCCATTGTGAAAGAGCTAGTAATCAGTATGAAGGTATTGATTGTTCCCATCTTTACATCTAGATACGAACTCCCGACATGAAATACAGGAGCATACAAAGATTTATAAATCAAATACGCTACGAATAAACCACCGAACATTAAGACTTCGGTAACCATAAACAGCCAGATGCCTTGTTTAGCTGAAGAATATTGATGCTCAGCACTATCAAAGTGGTGAGCATGGTGAAAATGGGATTCTGTTTTAACGGTACTCATAAGGACCTACACTTACAACTGGAGTTGTTTCAAAATTTTCATGGTGAGGAGGAGATGTTGCTAACCACTCTAAAGTAGTTCCCCCCCAAGGATTATTAGAAGCCTTTTCGCCTCTTAAAAGTCCGTGGATAATGGCAAATAGAGCAATTAGAAAACCAGTTCCAATGAGCCAAGAACCTACAGTCGAGATTTGATTTAAAGATTCATACTGTGGAAGATAATCAAAGTATCTCCTTGGCATACCCATTGCACCGAGAATAAATTGTGGGAAAAAAGTAACATTGAAACCTGTAAAGATAAAAACCCAAGACCATCTTGCAGCCGCATCATTACAAATTCTTCCAAACATTTTTGGAAACCAGTAAAATATTCCGCCAGTAAATGCCATTAGCGTACCACCAACCATAACATAATGGAAATGTGCCACTACGAAATAAGTATCATGGAAATGAACATCCATTCCAAGAGTTGCGAGCCAAACACCCGTTAACCCACCGATAGTAAATAAGAACATAAACCCAATGGCAAAAAGCATTGGTGCATCTAATTTAATAGATCCCATATACATAGTCGCAATCCAGTTAAATAGTTTAATTGCTGTTGGGACTCCAACAAGCATTGTAATGATTGAAAACATAATGCCGGCAAACTCGGATTGTCCGCTCACAAACATATGATGTCCCCAAACGATAAAACTTACAGCAGCGATTGCCAAACTAGAATAAGCAATTGCAGTGTAACCGAAAATAGTTTTCTTAGAATAAGTTGCAATTAGCTCGCTGATAATCCCCATTGCAGGAAGAACCATGATATAAACTGCTGGGTGTGAATAGAACCAAAAGAAATGTTGAAATAGAACTGGATCCCCGCCTAATGCTGGATCAAAAATTCCAACACCTAAAGTTTTTTCGGCAATGAGCAAAAGAAGTGTTATTCCCAAGACTGGTGTCGCAAGCACTTGAATGATAGCAGTCGCATATGTTGCCCAAACAAAAAGTGGAATACGGGTCATCGTTTGACCAGGTGCTCTGAGTTTATGAACTGTTACTATGAAATTTAATCCCGTTAAAATAGAAGCCATACCCATGGTAAATGCTCCTAGAACGACGAAAATTACACCGTTTGGTTGTCTTATACTATAAGGTGTATAAAAAGTCCAACCAGTGTCAGCCCCACCAAAAAACAAAGAGGCAAAAGCAATGATTGCTCCAGTCATGAATACATACCAGCTAAATAAGTTTAGCCTCGGGAATGCAACATCCTTTGCTCCTAACATAATTGGGATTAAAAAATTTCCAAAAATGGAAGGTATACCTGGAACAATTACCATGAAGACCATAATAGCCCCATGAAACGTCATGAGCCTGTTATAAGTTCCTGCATCTATTCCAAGTGTTGGACCTGCTGTAAATAATTCCATACGGATTAGGAGGGCAAAAATACCCCCGATTAAAAAGAAGAAGAGAATGACAATCAAATACATGATTCCAATTCTCTTGTGGTCAATTGTTGTTAACCAAGACCATAAGCCCTTCTGATGATTCAAATAATCATGACTATGTGTTTCTGTATGCGCCATGTTAACTCCTACTTTAAACTCTTGATATAATCAATTAATGCGGAAACGTCTTCTTCTTCGATCTGCCCTTTAAATATAGGCATCGCGGCTGGATAATCCTTTACAATCTTCGCACCTGAATTGAGAATAGATTCTCTCAAATATGCGTCATCCGCAATCGCTGAAGTTCCATCGGCAAATTCACGTTTTGTCCCAGCTAATCCCTTCATAGTTGGTCCAACGATTCTTGTTCCATTTACTGAATGACATGCAGTACAGCCGCGCTCGCTAAATAATTCTTTACCTTTATCTGCAAGTCCACCCGCACTTGCTTCAGGGACATATGCTTTAAACCAAGTGTCATATTCTGCCTGAGGCATAACGTTAATCATAGCTGGCATATTAGAATGCTCTAACCCACAGTATTCTGTACAAAATACTTGAAATTGACCAAGTTTGGTAGCCTTGAACCAGAGATAAGTATATCTGCCTGGAACTACGTCTTGTTTATTTCTAAATCCTGGAATATAAAAACTATGTAACACATCACCAGAAGTCATAACTAGTTTAATTGGTCTACCTAAGGGAACATTAACCATTGCATCACTAGCCGGTTTTGTGCTAAAAGCATACCCATTCTTATAAGTAAATCTCCAAACCCACTGTCTTCCAGTTACGTGAATCTCTTCAGCGTCATCCGGAACTGTTCGATAGTCCTCATACACAATTAATCCCCAATAAAAAATTACCATCATGATAACGAATGGAATAAAACTCCACAAAAACTCTAACAAATTATTGTGGGTAATGTATGCTGTTTTATCATTTGCGCTTTTGCGTTTATATTTTATAATAAACGCAGTCATACCGCAAATTAAAATAATAAAAGAAATTAAACTAGAAATAAGAAGGAATATATATAAATTATCCACATCCCCCGCTAACTCAGTTCCCTCGACCGGCATAAAGGTATTAGCCAGATTAATATTCAACCAAGAATACATTTAGAATTCTCCCTTAATAGTTGTATTTTTCATTTGTAATCTCCAAAACATAAATAAGAAAACTGCTACTATAACCACGGTAATAGCTCCGCCTAATCTCATCAAATTGTAAGCGTATAAAGTGTATTTGTTTTTATTAGGGTCAAATTGAAAACAAAATAAAGCAAACTTATCCATAAAACTTCCAATTTTTCCGTTCGATGCATCAATTAGCGAAAGCTTTAAGTCCCTTTCTCCAAATTCAATTCCGTGTAAGTATCGGGATATTTTTCCATCAGGAGTAATAATATATGCCACAGCAGGATGTATCCATTGTTTGATAGGAGCATTCCATCTGTATTTAAAACCGACAGAATCAGCAAGCTCTTTAATTTCCTCTTCTTTCCCTGTTAGAAAATGCCAACCATCACCTGTTCGCTTTGGATTATTTTTAATGTAATCCATAACATACGCTTCCTTTTTCTTAGCAGCTAAGTCTGGGGTCTCGTTTGGATCCATACTTACTGCTACGAATTCAAACTCTTTTCCGACGTCCCAATCCAGGGATTTAAAAACTTTCGAAATACCATTCAAGTGAAAATTGCAAAGTGTAGGGCATCGATAATAGATAATAGTGAGAAAAACTGGCTTATCACTTGATTTAAAAAAATTTTTCAGACTAACAGTCTCTGATTTCTCATTTTTAAAATGTAAGTCCAAATTTATCTTGCTGCCATATTTTTCGACAATCTTCAAATCCACTATTTCATTTGGAAGCTCATTGTTACTTTCTGTATAGGCTGGGTCATACGCAAGCAAGGAGAAAGTAAAAGGCAAAAGAAAATAAAAAAGTATTTTGAATTTTGAGCGCATTCTTATATGATTATTTACTTTGTTCCTGCTTGGCTGTTGGCTTGGGTTTATCAACACCGACAACGCCGGGGTGAACAAAAGATATATAAACAAAGAAAAGTAGGTTAAACACTAAGATGGCTAGAAATGTCCAGTATCCTTGCGGGTTGTGATTATCACTCATTGTTAGGTTCCTTAAACAATTTTAAAATTTACTATACATTAATTTCACAGACCTAAGTCAATAGGATTCAGAAAAAGTATAAAAAAAAGATGAACTTTCTGAACAAATAGAAATACTTTTTGCCTAGCCTAAATTTTAAAATCATAGTTATTTAGGAAGAATACTTTATTCATTTCCGTTCATAAGCAAGAGAATTATAATTCCAAATAGTTCATTCCATTCATTGACCAGAATAGATGACTAAAGTTTCCTTGACTTTGTGATTATATTCGTATTTTTTGTCCTCGCAAAGTATAAGTTTTTTCTGAACGCTGATTTAATAATTTCATTTTTAATTAAATAAAATATAGCTGTTTTCGAATACGACTATCAAAGATATTAAAAAAAATTGTACCTACAGATAAATAGAAAATTTAGTTTTTAATTTAATTTTTGTTTACAACATAAAAGTATAATTTACATTATCCGTATTAACTAATGTGAGTGAAAAAACTTTGGACAATAAAACAATGAGAGTGATAATCGCGGATGATCATGAATTGATTCGCAAAGCAATGACGGTTATTTTTCAGAAACTGCCGAACATAAAAATCGTTGGTGAAGCTGGTAATGGGGAAGAGCTTTTTACCCTTTTAAAAGAAACACCTTGCGATTTGCTATGCTTAGATGTATACATGCCATCTTTTAATTTTTTTTCAGCAATTCCTATTTACAAGAAGCTAAATAAGAAAATGAAAATACTTGTTCTTACTTCTATGGATGATCATTTCTCCATAAAGAAAATTATCAAGGAAGATATTGATGCAATCGTTTCGAAGAGCGAGCCTGCACAGGTTATTACGGATGCAATCAACGCAGTAGAAGCTGGTAAGAGATTTTTCTCTTACGTGATTCAGGATATAATAAACAGTGAATATGTTCAATCACTTAGTCCGAATAAATTAATCGATGTTTTAACTCCACAAGAGAAGAAGGTCATGTCTTTTGTAGCTAGAGGATTCAAAAATAAAGAAATAGCACGTGAATTGAACGTTCAAGAATTCACGATTGATTTCCATAAAAAAAATATTAAGACAAAGATGAATGTAAGCTCCAATGCTGAAATTACTAAAATTGCAATCGAGCATAACCTAATTTAAGTTCCTTTTGTACAGAGCCTGTATTTCGAACAATGCAGGTTTCTTTCTTATCTCAAATCTGAAATAGATTTCTTAAATGGTTCAATAACTACTTGTTTTAAATTCTAAAATAGGTTTTTTTCTAGGACGATTAAATAAAGAAAAATAAGATTGCAAAATCACTGCTTCTATTCGTGCATTACCTACAATAGGTCAATTATGTTCTATAAATTTTTTTTTCTTATTTTGGCGTGCTCATTGTCTCTCATCGCAGAAGACTTCATGAATTACGAAGTTATCAAAGGTGATACGCTTTCTAAAATATCCAAAGAACATTTAAGTGATCCCCGTAAATGGAGAGACTTATTGTTATATAATAAAATTGAAAGCCCTAATCTTATCAGACCTGGATTAGTATTAAAAATTCCAGATTACTTATCCAAAAAATCGAATGCTTTACCAATTACAACACCACTCGCAAGAGTAATATCTAAAGTAGGTCTTTTGAAGCTAAAAAAAACAGGAATGGAAGAATGGAATGATATTGATGTTAATAAAGAGTTGGTTTTAAATGATATCGTTCGAACAGCAGAGAGTTCTTCAGCAGAGATTGATTTTTTCGAATCTCCGAAAACTATTATTTTAATGAGAGAGCAATCCATTATGAAAATAAAGCTGGAGGATGTAAAAGGAATTGAATTGAAACTTGGAGAAGTTTATATCAAAACTGAGAAAAAAGATACGGATAAAATTAAATTTAAAATAAGAACAAGTTCCGCTACAAGTGAAGTAAAAGGTACTGAATTTCAGGTGTCTTCTGATGATAAAATATCTAGATATGGATGTTATGAAGGAACGATAAATGTAAGTGCAGAAAATCAAACTGTAAAAGTGCCAGCAGGTTTCGGAACGATAGTTATCAAAGGACAGCCACCTATGAAGCCTTTCAAACTACTTGAGAAAGTGAAAATTAAACCAATCATAAAAGAAGATAATTAAAAAAATAGGATAAAAAAATGCATAAATTTTTCCGAATCAAAAGTAAACTAGCATTAGCCTCATGGCTGATATTTCTATGTCAATTTATGAGTATTTTTGCGCAGGATAATCTAAATAAATTTATTCACATTGAATGGGAAAAAAACTCTCTAGCGTTAGAATATCATTTACAAATTTCAGATTCAATTAAATTTTTAGATATTCTCTATCAAAAAAAAACGAAAGATGCACTCGTGCGCCTTGAACCAAATGCAAAATATAAATATGGTAGAATTGCAGCTATTGATCAATATGGAGTTCGTGGAGAATATTCCGAAATATTTGAAATAGAACAAAGAATTGTAGAAAAGAAAGCGCCAACTCCTATTATCCCGTTACCATCAAACTACCTATCAGAAAATCACACTATTTCTCTTGCGCTAAACGATGATAGAAGCAAAGGATGGATTACCTATTATAAGATAAATAACGGCAAATGGCTAACTTACAATGACGGAATTCGACTTAGTCAAGAAGGATTAAACTTGATCCAATATTACTCTGAGGACAGGCTCGGAAATCGTGAGAAAATAAAAACAATGGAATATATTTTTGATATGCAAGGTCCATTCATAGAAGTTTCTTTTTCTAATACTTATGAGGATAAAGACAAATTTCTATTCACAGGTAAAAAATCTACTATAACACTTGGTGTAAGCGACTTGTATAGTGGAATCCTACCAGTAAAAACATATCTTAGGACAGCCAATGAGTTCCTTGAAATTGAATGGGATCCCAAAAAAAGCATTACCATCCCAGAAAATTTTTCTGGAAAAATTCTAGAACTAAAGGTAATTGCGACAGACCGACTCGGAAATGTAAGTGTATACAGTAAATTTTTTAAGCACGACTTGACTTCGCCAAGCCTATCTATTGAAAGTACGGTTAGGCTTGATGGTGAAGCAAGGCAAATATCGATTAGCCGAATTTCAGCATATGATTCTTACTCCGGTGTAGAAAATATTTTTTATTCACTTAATAACTCTCAGCTTCAATCCTACCAGGAACCAATTGTAATCTCTGAACCCGGAGAATACGAAATAAAATTTCTTGCAGTTGATCATATGGGTAACAAATCAGCCTACCAATATGAAAGAGTTTTTATTCCTGTTCCGACGATAAAAAATAACAGCCTGAAAAAATAAAAATAGTGAAGCTAAGATTACCAGTATTTCTACAATTATCACTTTTGATAATTGTTTTCTCTGTAAGCTCTAGCTTTGTAACTATTTCTTTATTCAAATCTTTTACGAAAGAGGTAATCGAAGATGAAATTTTCAGTAAATATTTGCGAGACTCTGAATCAATTACCAGGAATTTAGAACCTATACTAAAGCAGTATGAGGACAAAGTCAGTATATGCCTCGTAAACAATAAGAAATGTGATTCACTTTTCATCCGGCAAGTCAATCTAAAAAATGTAATCGGTCCGGAAAAGTTATCAAAGATAGATGCAACTAATTACTATTACTCAGAAGAAACAGGTTCAACACTACTCGCTGTCTTACAGGATAATAGAGATTACCTTATATCCTTGCAACCGCTGCAAAATGAATTAATGGATGTATCCGTTATTCGGGATGATTACATATTAGCCATTAACAAAGACGGATTTGTTATCTTTAATTTAAGCAGTCCATTTCAGATTAAAGAAAAACTGCCATTAGATGCAGACACCCTATTGAAACTAAGAGCAGACATTTCAAGCGGCAACTTCTATTTAAAAGATGAAAAGAAAAACTTTCAGAGTATGAATTTGTTTCATACCCTACCCTACTTAAACTTAAAATTAGTGATTGGAAATGAAAACAAATTTGTATTTTATGAATTAAATAAAATAGAAAAATATTCCTGGAGAATTTTCTTTTTAATAATACCATTTATTCTTTTACTTTCCTTTATCGTATCACGCTTTGAAAAAAATCGCTTTGAAAAAATTTCAAGCGCATTACAAGAATTCTCCAGCGAAAACTTCGAAGTTAGAATTGAAGAAGGACGAATCAAAGAGATGGATGAGATTGACGACCTCGTTTCTGCATTTAATTATATGGCTGAAGAACTTGGACGATTTCATAAAATGAATATTAATACGATTATTGAAATGAACTCGAAGCTAGTTGAGGCTAATTATGAATTAGGTGCAGCCAAAGCGTTAGCTGATGAGGCTAATAAGGCAAAAACGCAATTTCTAGCAAACATGAGTCATGATATCAGAACTCCCTTAAATGCGATTATTGGTTTCACTCAAATTATAGAGGAAGGTGAGGATTATATTTTTTTGCCGGAGAATACCAAGAACCACCTCAATGGAATTTCACTCAGCGGTAAGAACTTAGCAGAACTCATTAACAATATATTAGATCTTTCTAAAATTGAAGCCGGAAAGATGGAAGTAAACGAAGAGGATGTAAACCTTAAAATTTTACTCCAGGGCATTTATAGTATAAATAGTTCTCTTGCCGAAAATAAAAAAATTACCCTACATTACAGAATTGATTCAGAAATTCCTGAATTTATATTTCTAGATAGAACCAAGCTAAACCAAATACTAATGAATCTCTGTGGAAATGCGCTTAAGTTTACTCCGAAAAATAAAAGTATATTCATTGAAGTGTTAAAAAATAATTCTCTAATTGAATTCAAAGTTCGCGATGAGGGAATTGGGATTCCCAAAGATAGGCAAGCCACAATCTTCGAAGCATTTGAGCAATCCGATAAAACCATTATGGGAAAATTTGGCGGAACGGGACTAGGACTAAGCATTGTTAAAAAAATGACAGAGATCATGGGTGGTTCTATCTCTGTAGAAAGTGAACTTGATATCGGAACTTGTTTTACTGTAAGTCTTCCACTAAAAGCTGCGGAATTAAAAGGCAAGCAAATGGAAAAAAGAGGAAAGATAAAATTTACTTATCCTTATAAAGTTTTGATTATTGATGATAATCAAATGAACTATGAAATTTTAAAATTTCATCTTAAGAAGATAGGGCTTATTAGCTACTACGCAAACACGGGAAGAAAAGGGTTGGATCTAGCTATAGAGGTATTACCTGAAATTATTCTACTAGATATTCATATGCCTGAAATGAGCGGTATAGAAGTTAGAAAAGAGATTCTTGCAAATCCCAAGTTAAACCAAATCCCGACAATTGTAATGTCCGCCGATGTATTTAGCGAAAGTAAAGAGGAGGCTCTCGGGGTTGCATTTTCTGATTTTATTTCTAAGCCAATTGACTTTAATGAATTGAATATAGTTTTAGAAAAAAATCTAAGACAGAAAATGAATTCTTAGTTTATGATTGTGATTTAGTTAGAAAAAGAAAAACTGTCTTCATTGAGATTAAAAGGAGCCTGAGTAGCTATGAGAATAATGTATTTTTCTGATACGTTTTTACCTAAAGTAGATGGAGTTGCTTTATCCATTAAGAATTTTTCTGAATTACTTTCTGACAGAGGACACGAATTTTTAATTGCCTGTCCTAAATATGGGGATGGGGATTTTGCAAGAATGAACGACAAAATTTCTGTTGAGAGGTTTACATGTGGTTATCTCCCAAGCTATCCCGATATTAAAGTAGTTCTTCCAAACCCTGATAAGATTAAAAGACTAATTAAAGACTTTAAGCCGGATATCATTCACATTCATACACCCGGTTTACTTGGTCAATATGCAATCAGCGCAGCGGAAAAATATGGTATACCCTCAATTGGAACTTATCATACGCTCATGGCTGAACAAAATACATATGTGTCATTTTATAGGCTTCTTAAATTAGATAAACTTTTTATGAAGATTAACAGGTTTGATAAAGAACTAAAACTCAAAGACTTAGTGAAAGTTCAGAAGTGGGATAATTTTAATATTCGGAAGAAAATTATTTTAAAACTTTGCAATAACCTCTATGATAGGTGTGATTTAATTATATCACCATCTAATCTACTCAGAGAACAATTACTTGAATATGAAATTCAAAAACCAATTACCGTTGTATCTAATGGGATGGATTTATCTAGATTCAAAGGTAACGTTCGCGAATTACCGGCTAATCCTAAGTTGCTGCATGTAGGAAGAATTTCCTATGAGAAAAACTGTGATGTAATTATTAACTCATTTAAATTAATTCTAGATAAGCTACCAACAGCTACAATGACAATCATTGGAGAAGGACCTGCGATTGCTACATTAAAGCACCAGGTAGAAAAATTGAATTTAGTGGACAAAATTATGTTTGCGGGGTTCATCGATAATTCTAAACTCCATGAAGTTTACCCTCAGTATGATTTATTTTTAACTGCATCTACAATGGAAACACAAGGACTTGTAATCTTGGAATCTATTGCTTGCGGCTTACCGGCAGTTGGCGTAAAATCATTTGCTATTCCTGAATTGATTAAAGATGATAAGAATGGATACTGTGCAGAGCCATTTAACTCTATTGAAATTGCTGATAGATGTATTGAAATTTTAACTGACGCAGAAAAATACAAACGCTTTTCTGAAGCCTCAATGAAAATTGCTTTAGAACATGAACTCAATGGATGTGTCTTAAAGATGGAAGATGTTTATGAAAGAGTGATTATACTCCACAAAGATAAAGAGAAGAAAGACCATTTACTCAATTTGTTTATGTAGTGTTTTACCAAAGTGTATTCACATTTAAAATAAAGCGGATACGCTTGATTACGTCCGCTGGGTCAATCATCTCCATACAGGCAAAGTCTTTTCTGTAGCATGTAGTATTTCCATAAATACTACATGGTCTACAGGGAAGATTTTCAATTTGTAAAACTCCTGAATCTTCCTGTCCATAAGGACCGAATCCCGAAAATGGATGAGTTGTTCCAAAAATTCCTATCACGGGTTTTTTTAATAATGCCATTAAGTGAATATTCGATGAATCCATACCAATCATCAAATCCAACTTCTCCATGATACCAAGCTCTCCGCGGATACCCATCTTATCCCCTGATACAATAAAACAGTTTTCTAGATCGCCTTGAATTACTTTTAGTTTTTTTCGCTCATCTGTTGACCCAAACAGGAATATACAGGCACTAAACTCTGCCTGGATTTGCTTAACTAGTAGAATAGATTTATACATAGGCCATTCTTTTAATTCATGACCGGCAAATGGCGCGAAGCCTACCCATAGAGATTCTTTCTTTTTAAGCCCCATTCTCTTAAAAAAATCCTGCGCATAAATTTTAGAATCAGGGTCTACGTTAATCCAAGGACCTCTGCGCGTAATAGCAGGAAACCCCGCGTGTTCAAAAACCTTTAGATATCTATCTACTGTATGAGGTAAGTTCTTAAGGATTTTATTCTTTTGCCTGATTTGCTCTTTTTTTTCTTTCCTGCCTTTGTTTATGGTGAATGTAGGAATCCTTTTAAGTTTATAAATAAATGAAAACGCGCGACTTCTTAGACTTGAATGAAGATCAATTATCTTATCATAGGGACCGAGCTTTTCTAGTTCTTTATAAAATTTCCAAATTCCGATTATTCCTTTATATTTTTTGAGGTTAATACCTATTACATTCACATTAGGCATATTGTAAAAGAATGGAGTGAAATTTCCACGGGTAACAAGGGTTATCTGAACATTCGGATAATTAGCTGAGATTGCAATGAGAGCCGGGGCTAACAACGCTACGTCACCCATTGCAGAAAAGCGCATTACTAGTAAATTCATCTTACTTTTTTTCGTTTGTGTAAAGGGCAGGATTCAGGTTTTTATCGTTATACATTTTCATTTGCCTGTAAACTTTCATGTATTTTTGTCCACTCTTTAAGTCTTCGAGAAGTTCAAGCAAGCAGTTAGACATATCTTTTCTTTGATCGATTAGAATTTCTAATTTAGCCTGGCATTGATCTATATGTTTTTGGTCGGCATCCTTTCTTTGCGTCTGTTCTTTCATATGATAAATTTTTAATTCTAGAATACTCATTCTATCAATGAGCCAGGCGGGAGTTTCTGAATTCATGCGCGCACCTGGTTTTATTTTAACGTCTTTATAAAGATTTAAAAAATAATCATCTAGAACTTCTACTAGATTTGTTCTTTCCTGATTCAGTGCATCAATTCGTCGCTTAAGAGTAGCGATATCAGAATCGGGAATGTCTGCGCGGCGAATTTCATCTTCCACATGCCATTGAATTGTATCTATATGATTTTTTGAATATAGAATAAAATTCATAGAATCCTTTTCATATGGATTATTCGCTGGTGCTAATTTAATATGCCAGTCTTGGATAGATTTTTGGAAAACGAGTAAAACATCTTCTGGTTGAAAGTTCATAATTACGCCTGGAAAAAAGTTTTAATTAATACTAATGGTATTTTTTTAAATCATTCTAATTAATGCAAGTTCTAAAATAGAACTTTTCCAATAATGGCATCTTGCGAAATCAGTCCCAATTCTCTTGAGTCCAATCCTTCATCCCTATTATCAACGAGTAAAAAATAGGTCTTTTCTTTTATCAAAATCTCATCCAAATTATCTCGTTTAGAAAAAGAACCTGCAAATGGAGAGCGTTTATCTGTAAACTGTATCTTTTCGGTTTCTGCTATTTGGTTTCCATTTCTAAATAATTTTTTATTTCTGAGTGAAACCCGATCTCCCTTGCGACCTACAATTCTTGCAAGTAAAACAGAAGAATCAGAATTTAATTTTACTAATACAACATCTCCGATGAGTAATTTATCCTTTTGAAATAAATAGGTAATGAATACTCGGGTCCCTTTTTTATATTCAGGAGCCATGAAGTCATTTGCAATTGTATAAGGAAAAAGAAAGAAAAATTTTGTAATGTAAACCAATACCAATGATAGAATGAGTGAGAGAGTAATACGAATAAAAAGTCTTTTAAAAAACTCAATGTGATCGGGAAGTTGGGATTTAGTTCTGTAACTTTGCATAGATTAGTATACCAGAAAATTCCAAAATTCGATTCTATCAAGATAAAAATTTTTTCACCACGGATGCACACGGATTAACACGGATTAACACGGATAATTTGTAACTACTCACCATACCTTAATAAATAGAACAATCAAAATCCTCTGTGGCAATTTCCGAGATGACAATAAAATTAATTTCTGCATCTTGTATAGTTATGGTTTATGAATTTAATAACATTCGTCCAGAGATTGCTAAGTCTGCGTTCATTGCTCCAAGTGCAGAAGTAATTGGGGATGTGAAGATTGGAGAAAATACTTCTATCTGGTTTCAAACCCTTATTAGGGGTGATGTGAATTATATCCGTATCGGTGACAACTGCAATATCCAAGATATGTCACTCATACATGTAGCGCGTGACGTTTATCCGGTTAATATAGGAAATAACGTTTCTCTAGGACATAGAGTTACAATTCACGGAGCAACTCTAAAAGATTTCTCCTTTGTAGGAATGGGCGCCACTGTAATGGATGATGTAGAGCTTGGCGAATACTCCTTCGTAGGCGCAGGCTCACTAGTAACTCCCGGAAAAAAAATCCCACCCGGAGTTCTCGTAATGGGAAGTCCCGCAAAAATCATCCGCGATATAAATGATAAAGAGCGCGAAATTATTACCCGTACAGCCGCTAATTATCAGAAGTATAAAGAAATTTATTTGAATCAGGAAAAATTTAAACAGGTTTAGTATTAAGGTATCCTTAATAGGAGTAGAGACAGGTCTGAGACCTGTCTCTACGTTTACAATGTAATCCTATTTTTCTCGTTCGGCTAATTCCCATTCGTCTCTATACTTGGCGGGGATTCCCTGGTTGTAAAATCTAAAAATTTCCGGAAAGCGAGGATTGATTTTTATAATTACAAAAATTTCTTCTAGAATAGGATTATCCATTCTATGTTTTGATTCTTCGCACTTTGGTCTTTTGATATGGGTATAAATAATCTTATCCGCTATGTTGTAACGGTTTTCGCGTTGCTCTGTATATGCATAAAAAGTAGACTCTTCACTTTCTATACATTTAGGCATATTCAAATTGTTTGTTTGATAGGCAATTCTATATATTCCGCTTTCCATCATTAGATACATATAAAAGTCAGATACACAACCGCAAGATTTACAGAAATCTCTTATCATAATTATATCTTTGAATGGCGTCATATTAGGATAAATTTCTTCATTTGAAGCAGTAAAAATATACTTAGCAAAAGTTGAATTATTTTTTATGATAATTCGACCCAAAAAAGGTCCCCAACATCCATCCCGATCAGTAAACAAGCTCTGCGTAATTTCATAATTTCCCTGTGTATTCTTTTTTGAATCTACCTTTTCAAGATTTTCATTTACCCAAAAATCATATTCGCTAATCTCAGAAGCTAGTGTTGGAGCCATGAAGTTTTCCCTAGAAATATCATAATTCTCAGTCACTGAAAAACTACTTTCGTTAGTTTCTTTAACCTTCCCCGAAGCAATCTTATTCTTATCATCTTGATTTTTAGCTATGCGTAAGTAATATCCAGAAGAAGAAACTGCAATTAACAAACAGATAATAAATATTATCCTCTTTCTATTAAAATATATCATAATTGTAAACCATATATAACATAATCGAAACTCACTAAGCTAAAAAAACCAGAATGCTCTCGATGCCTCCTGCTCTTTTTATTCGCGAGACTCTAAGTGATAATTATCTTTTTTCGTTTCTTTGCTAGATAGACCCCCGATAACAGAATTCGGGGGTGACAGGGGTAAACCCTACCTGTGTTCATCCGTGGTAATCTTTTAATTTAAAAAGCCGAGAGTGCCGATCTTATAAAGCTAGTAACCGGCGCCTGTTCACGAGTATCCTCAAGACCTTCGCGGAGTTCGCGTAGAACAATCTGGGCATCGGTTAATGTAGTGTTGACGTTAGAATGAATATCGTCCTGGTTAATTAATCGACCAAGCGTGCCTTTACCGGAATTGATTTTACCGGAGATGTCAGCAATGTTAGAAATAGTTTTACGAATGTCACTGCGGTTTTCGGCGATTAGCTCCGAGAGGCTAACAAGTGGGTCTTCGTTGGTTTTACCCTTGAGACGATTTGTATTATCTGAATTAGAAAGGTTTACTTCTCGATTTTTTCTTGCATTAGGTAAAATTTCATTTGTCTTTGGGTCTTTCTCTAATGAAGTTCCGGGGTCAATTGAGATTACCCGCCCGGACAATAGACTTTCATTTTTAATTTTAATTTCATAGTTTTCATACATCTTAATATTTGCCGGTATAGTAATAGTAACCTCAACTCGAGTTCCGATCCCCTCTTCTCCTTTCGGTAATACATTTCCGTCAATATCTACTTGCACTAAATTGATGCGGGAAACATACCCATAGGGAACTCCTTGCACGGTGACTTTATTTCCGATTTTGATTCCCTCCCCGTTTGGAAAATAAATCTTCATCGAATAGGCTTCCTTTTTTAAGGGTCCCCCATCTGTAACTATTGTAAAATATCCAACAACTGACATAGCGCCAAAGAAAAGAATTCCGACTAAAATATATTGAACAACTTTCATATCTTTTAGCACAATATTGAAATATTTACATCTATTACAATACTTTTATTAATGCTGTAAGGATTATAAAATTCTGTAGTCTAAAGATTAGCAATAAGACTTGCGAAAATAGCACGAAACTCTAGAATGACTCTAAATTCAGCTTTCACCTGAAATAAAGCAAAGGAAAGAACAATGAATACAACGAATACTCTACTAAACAAAGAAATCAGCCCAGATATGAAAATGGGAGAAATTTTAGATATATACCCAGGCGCCAAAAGAGCCTTATTTCAAAAATACCACATCGGCGGTTGCTCTAGCTGCGGATTTTCTTTAGACGAAAGTCTACAAGAAGTATTTGTCAACCATAGAAGAGACAAAGAAGTAGATAACGCTATTAAATTCATCTACGATTCTGCAGAGGTTGACAGACAAATGCAGATTAGCCCCAAAGAGCTAAAGGAAAGAATGGACAAAGGCGAGGATATTAAGCTAGTCGATGTTCGCGAAGACTGGGAGATTGAAATTGCTTCGATTCCAGGTAGCGAAATGATTTCACAAAAACTCGCTTATGAAATCCTAAACAAATGGGATAAGAATACTACAACTGTATTCATTTGCCACCATGGAATGAGAAGCCTCGAAGCGACTTCTTATTTTAAAGGACATGGACTTCCTAATTGCAAAAGTCTCACCGGTGGAGTCGATCTCTGGTCAGTAGAAATTGATCCAAGTATGAAAAGATACTAAAGAGTATCCGTCAGAAAACCGTGCTGTCCAACGCACGGTAGATGCCCGTTAACTCAAAACTCCCTATCCACAACATCTTCGAATCGAATAATTTTTTGCCCGACAGGGGTAAATACGAGATAACCTGCATTTTCAGAGAATACTATTCCCCTAATTCGTTCGCCTGATTTTAGCACCAATGTTTCTGCCTTTCTTTGCATAGTTGATTCCATCCACAAAAACGATTCAGAAAATTCAGAGGGCATTCCACTTCTATGAAATATTTCTTCGTTCATATAAAAACTCCTTGTTTAAGATTGAAATTTCATTTAACTCTGACATTTTCATTTATTGAAGGCTGACTTTCTATTTAGTTAATAAACTTAATTGTTTTAATTTCTTTTTTACTAATATCACGCACAACGTTATCAATATTTGCAGATAGAAATTTTTCTTTCATCTTAATAAGTTTTCCTTTTTTTATTTGACCATTTTTAAATACGAAGTTACAATACTGAGCCTTCTCTGCCATTACCTTAAAATTCTTCTTGGTAATATTTGCAGAATTATCGGTCTTAGCCGATTTCTCCTTTGTAGCAATGCTCACTTCTACCTTTCTATCTTCTGGATTTCCATTTTGTAAATCGTCGTCCCTTTTTCGCGCAACACTCGACGACATGGGTTTAATTATGATTATCTCCTTCTTTACCCTGTACGTTTTAATAATATAATCCTGTACATTAATAGCTCTTTTCTTAGATACAACTTCATTTACACTGTCCGTGCCTGTCGCATCGGCATATCCTTCAATTGTCACTTGTGCAATATCTCTTCCTTTTGCGGCTAAGAACAATTCATCTATGTATTTCTTTTGCGCATCAGTAAGAGCAATTTCTCCTTTTTCGTACTTTACATTTGATTTTGTTTCTTGCAGTTTAATATCATTGAAAATAGCGTCTAAACCTTCAGTGGACTTATTTGCCATTCCATAATAGAAAGAAAAACTCTTTGATTCATTCACATTAACTGCCTTGTCCTTCCATCGAATAAGAGCAGCACTGTCAAGATAACGTGTATTTCTGGGATTAATTCCCCATGCGCGGTGAATAAAATAGGGCCAGCTACCGAGTAATAATTCATCAGGACTAGTAATTCCCTCCCCTCTCAAAACTAGATTTCCCGTTAAACTGTTAGTATCCGTTCCATTTTGAAATAGCATTACTCCAGTGGGAATATCACTAGATCTAAATCCAGTCTCTTCTTCTATGTGAGTTAAATTCTTCTTATCCCCTGTATAGACTGCAACTTTCGGTCCGTCATTATCATCTATCATGGTATCAATTAAAACGGCAAGACCAACGGTTTGGTTATTCTTTGAGGAATTGATTATATTGTATTCTACACGATAGTATTTTGGTGAAATATCAGTTGTAACATGCTCTAACTTTTCATCTGCCGGAATTAATAGCTGCTCCACTTCCACATCTAGAAATTTAAACTTAACCGAATGTACGCCCGTATAGTAATCCATTTCTTCTGTACCAGAAATATAAGTTGTCTCACAAAAATTTGGGCTATTACTTGCAAGCTTATCTCCCACTTTTAAAACAAAATACGATGTAGAGCGAGGGCTAGGGTAACCATACATTAGCCGCTTCGTTCCATTTCCTGAACCAGCCCCAATGCCAAGCGTAAATCTTCCATCGACAGGTCCTTTGCTTGCACTCGGGTCTTTAGGACAACCTTGCATCCATGCATCGCGTAAGAATTCATCCGGGCTTGAATCTGGATTGTATCGGACAACTTCTTTTGAAGAACTACATTGTAGTAAATAAAAGAAACTTAATATGAAAATCGTATATTTAAACATTTCTACTTCCTTAATTGCGGCAAACGGATATTTTCCGTTATACCCTATTCTTTAATTTTGAATATGTCTATTATTCACAAATTTCTTCCATTGTCTATACTCAAGATTGAGTATATTTAAACTTTTTTTGTCACTTTTTTTTGAGAATACACCAATATTGAGTAGATTTTTGCAATAGGTATTTAAGAACTGTTCTAATTGGATTATTAAAAAAAGCCTTATGAGTTTACTAAAAAAAGACAAATATATATATGCAATTGTAGACGATGACACTAACTTTAGAAATACGGTGGCTGGTCTTTTGCGCTTGAAAAAAGAAACTGACAGGGTAATTGATTTTTCCTCGGCGGAAGATTTACTTTCATACCCTTACCTTCGAGATATAAATTTTTTAATAGTAGATTATAGACTTTCTGGAATGGATGGAATAACTCTTTTAGGAGAGCAAATGATTAAGGATCTAACTATTCCAAAACTAGTTCTGTCAGGATTTGATGCAGAAAAAAAAATCTTTGAAGCCTTAAAGCATGGCGCCACCGGTTACATGTTTAAAGAAGAATTATATTCTCTTGATTCTATTTTAGAAACTCTCTTACAAGGCGGAGCATTCATTACCCCAACTATTGCATTACGAGTCGTTACTTTTTTTAAAGATATAAAAAAATCCACAGAAAACTTTGAAGACTTAACAGAAAGAGAGGCACAAATTCTAGGAGAACTTTCGAGTGGATATTCCCCTAAAGAAATCGCAGAAAATTTACGAATTAGCGTATTGACAGTTCGCGCTCATATCAAAAATATTTATAAAAAACTAGAAGTAAATAATCAAATCCAGCTTCTAAAAAAAGCAAAAGAGAAAAATCTCTTGTAAAAATTAAATTGGAACTGTAATTCTAATCTTGTAAGCACCATCAATAACTTCTTCCTGTAAATTCCCTTTGAGTATAGTTACTTTGCGCCAAATTCCCATTTTCCCCTTTCCGGTATCGAGGCTCCCATTAAAATTAGAATTGGATTTCATTTCTAAAAGAATTTTATCTAAATCTAAAACTTCAATTTTCCAAAAGCTTTCTCCAAATCCATATTTTAAATCATTATTAGAAATTTCCGTCGCAATTGAATAAATTATATTTTTAAATTCAGTTGCGCTATTACCAATTTTACTTTCAGCAAGCTCATCCATTTCAAAAATAAATCTTCGATCAAGAGCTGTATACCTTCTGAGTAAACTCATCTGTAACCCGCTAGAAAAATTACTTTCTAATAATTGCTTATCTTCTAACATAAGCATTCTATTCTTTACGCTCGATGCAATTTTTTTCAAAAGTGATGATGCCTGACCGGAAATGTCAATAGGCACAGGATAATCTTTTACCTTTTCTAGCAATAAACCCAGCTCAGAAACATCTCCTTTAATATGATCGTGAATATCGAAGAAAAGATTTTCTCTTTCCTGAATGGAAAAAATTTCTGCTTTGAGCTTTGCGACTTTTTGTTCTTCTAAAAGATTTTTTTGGTAAATATCTTCTAAAATTTTGGTTCTCTCCTTAACACTCACCTCTAATCCTTCTTTTAGATTGTTTAATTCGATATTACTCTCAAGTAGCGAATTACTTTTTTCTTCCAGCTCTTCGGCAAGGTGCTCTGAAATTGTAAATGCATTAGAAAATCGAATAGAAAGGATAATCGACTGAGAAAAAATAAAAACTAAAAATCCATATGATGCAATATGTGTAGTATGAATAATATTCATTCCATACAAAACATCATTCACAAGAGTAACATAAAATATAAATGTACCCATTAGAAAAGAAATAGCACCCATTCTATGCCGAATGATTCCAATTACCAGAACATATTCCGAGTAAACAATTGATACTAATAATAATATCTGGATAATCAAAAGTAACCACGTAGCATACATTTTTGGTGAAGAAAAAAACACGAGCACTGTAGCAGGAATACACGTAAAAAGAATTAATCGTAAAAATTTTCGAGAAAATTCTTCAGGAAAAAGAGAATGAACAAAAAGCATAAAAATAGGAAGCGCCAAATACATAGTAATATATTCAAGTTTATAAAATGTCATAAAAGGAATAAATGAAAATATATCCATGAGGGGTCGTTCTTCCATACCCGTAAGCCGAATAGTCAGGATAATACAAAATAGTCCAAAATATAAAGGTGATTTATCTTTACGTCTTAGCAAAAATAAGAGCAAATGATATATACCCATAATAAAAAGAGCGCCAAATGTAAAGTATCCAATGGCAATTTTATTCTTTAAATTATTTTCTATTTCAATTGAATGACCTAAAGACAATTTATTCCAAAATCCAGCTTTTCCATGGTGAAAATTAGAAATTAGAATTACAATCTCTAGCTCCTTTGCATTTTCTTTTAAGGGAAATGTCCCATAGCGCAAAATAGGGATTGTTTCCTCTTTTGTTTTCCCAACCTTCCCTCTTCCAAAATAATAAACACCATTTATATAAATACTATAAGCAGAGCAAACATCTGTCATAGAAAAAGAAAATGATTCTTTATCTGAAGGCATAATAACCTTTAGCCTATACATTGCATATCCATCTACCGAAAGCTTATGCCCATTTACCTCATAGTTCTGCCATTCAGACGGAACTGGAATATAATTCAATTTAGAAGAATTGTAATTTTTAAAAAAAGTTTTTTGTTCGTCTGAATTTTCTATGAGTTCATTCCAATAAAATTCCCATTCGCCAACAAGTTCAACCGTTCCGTCTCGTGTAAAATTCCAATCCTCTAAGTTCAAAACGCCTTTCGTGGCTATGAAATTTTTTTTTTCAATGGTCTTTGTATTACAGTTTAAAAAAAGGAATGCAAAGAGAAAAAAGATAAATCTCATGCTCATAAAACATTCTCGGAATAGCGCATAGGAGGACTTATCCATTTCTTTATCCATAAGGATAATAATTGTTAAAGGAAGTTTAAATAGCAATCCAAATTATTTACCACCTGACTATCATTTCTTTTTTAAAGAAATGATAGTCAGGTATTTAATCCTGAATTATTTGAATTTTCCTTTTCCATTTCTTTTCCTCTTCCTTAAAATATTCTTCTAGTTCTAAATAATGAGAATCGCCATTTAAGAAATTTAAGATTCTATCATCACCGGCTAATAGCTCTATAGCGCTACGGTCGGAACGAAATTCATAGACTCCTTGTAGAAATTGAAACTCCTTTGGATAAAATTCTCGCACGGTTCGAAGTAAATGAAGCGTAAACAACAGACTATGAAATTTATTTTTCTTTGTTAATAAAATTTGGAATCCGCCGCATTTCTCACCTTTGTGTTTATGAAATGTAGGTATATAAATCAAGGGTCGCAGAATGAATGTAGCTTTTTGAAATTGAGTCAATCGTTGTAATAATTTTTCATCTTGCATTAAAATATAAGGCGCACCAAATGTCTCAAAAGGACGAGTGCATCCCCTGCCCTCAGAAAGATTTGTCCCTTCCAAGAGACACTGTCCCGAATAGACATAACACGTAGTAGCCGCTGGAATATTAGGAGAAGGTGGAACCCATAGAAATGTCTCATCCTTTTTTCCATAGAAAATTCCAATCGGAATCGTATGAAGTTTTATATTCAGTTTGAATTCATTTTTATAATACCACATCATCTCTGCAATCGTAAGTCCATGCCGATGTAAAACAGTCTCTACTCCTACAAAGGAAGAGTATTTTTTTTGCAAGGGAGAGCCTTCTACTGTTCTTCCAGCAGGGTTGGGTGAATCAATCACCAATATTTCTACTGAATGAGAAGTTGAGGCAGAATTGTATTTGGCGACACTTTGTAGAATGTAGTAACAACTCGTGAGGAATGTATAGTAACGAGCGCCTACATCTCGTATGTCAAACACAATTAAATCCAAATCTTTTAGAGTTTCTTCTTTTACGAATAACGAGTGTTCTTCGTCACCGTAGAGATTTTCCATTCTTACCTCACCGAAATCATACTTGAGGTTACTGCCGGATACCTGGTCTTGCAATTCTGCAAAGAGTCCGTGCTCTGGAAGAAAAATTACTTTTAAATCCAAATTCTCTTTTATGATTTCAAAATGGTATTTCCCATTTGAAAATGCACTCTGGTTCGTGAGCATTCCAACTCGCGAACCTTGAAATTTTTTAAATACTTTTTTATAGTTCATACTTTAATCGTCTTAAGTGTATTACTCACCAAAAACTCGGCGTCTGTCTTAGAACGAATGTCCACAACACTTACGTCTTCTGCTCTTTCGGTTAATACCAATTTGCCGTTTTCGACTTCAAATACTCCAAGTTCGGTTACAACCATATGAACGCATTTGACCCCAGTTAAAGGGAGCGAGCATTTTTTTAAAAGCTTAGAACTTCCTTCTTTGCTTGTATGCTCCATTACGACTACTACGCGTTTTGCGCCACCGACTAAGTCCATCGCTCCGCCCATACCTTTTACCATTTTACCTGGAATCATCCAGTTCGCAAGATCGCCTTCCTGTGAAACCTCCATTGCACCCAGAATTGTTAAGTCAATATGACCACCGCGAATCATCCCAAATGAATCAGCAGAGGAAAAATACGAAGCTCCCGCAAGAGCGGTTACTGTTTGTTTGCCTGCATTGATTAGATCAGCATCCTCTGTCCCAGAAACAGGAAAAGGTCCAAGACCTAAAAGTCCATTCTCTGATTGTAAAATTATATCCATTTCCGGTGAAATGTAATTAGCCACAAGTGTAGGCATTCCGATTCCTAAATTTACATAATATCCATCTTTAATTTCTTCGGCTACTCGTTTGATTTGTTCTTCTTTTGTTAGCGGCATTAGATTACTGTCCTTCGTTCAATTCTTTTCTCATAGTTCTCGCCTTGAAAAATTCTTTGCACAAAAATTCCGGGAGTATGCACTTGGTCCGGGTCAAGCTCGCCTACTTCAACGAGCTCTTCCACTTCAGCAATGGTAATTTTGCCAGCCGTCGCCATCATTGGGTTGAAGTTACGCGCTGTTTTGCGGTAAATTAAATTTCCTGCCTTATCTCCTTTCCATGCTTTTACAATCGCAAAGTCTGCCGTAAGTGCGGTTTCTAAAATGTAAACGCGACCATTGAATTCACGTGATTCTTTTCCTTCCGCTATTAAAGTTCCAACTCCTGTGGGAGTATAGAATCCTGGAATCCCGGCTCCACCCGCGCGAATTCTTTCTGCAAGTGTTCCCTGTGGATTAAGCTCTACTTCAAGACTTCCATCTAAGAATTGCTTCTCAAAAGTTTTATTTTCCCCAACATAGCTCGAAATCATCCTCTTAATCTGGCGATTCTTAAGTAAAATTCCAAGTCCGAAGTCATCGACTCCGCAGTTATTTGAGATAACTGCTAGATCTTTTATCCCAGACTCAAGAAGAGCTTGTATGGATTTTTCGGGAATTCCGCAAAGACCAAAACCTCCGACCATCAGAGTCATTCCATCTTCAATTCCTCGAATTGCCTCTTTTGCATTTATAACTATCTTATTCAAAAAATTTATCCTTATATTTTTAGAATGTATCGACAATAAAAAAGGATTGTTTTCAATCCATGACCTGATTTATATTGTTTAGATACTAACTAAATATATGCCAATAGATACAAGTAAAGTAAACCAAAAAATATCCGTTCCAGCAGGACAAATTATTTTTGAAGAAGGCTCTTCAGCTAATTCTTTAAATATAATACATGAAGGTGCATTCTTAATTGAGCGCAAGATTAACAATGTAAATGTTCCGCTCCTTCAAATTGCAGGAAAGAATTTAACTCCAGGGGTTATTAGTTTGTTTACCACTGGTAGGTATCCCTTCACAATTAAAACAGTGCAAGACTCGATTGTTTCAACATACCAAGTAAATAGTTCTACTATCAAGAAAACAATTCAAGGAAAAGTTTCTATTGGTATAATGACTGCAAGAACTCTTCTTCGGGAGATTTTAGAAATTTTTAAGAAAGCAAATATTTTGCAATCTCTAAATTCTAAAGTAACTAAACTAAATGATAATCTTTCTATTTCTTATTTCCTTTTAGAGCCTAGCGTATTTCCAAACGTTGACGCAACGAATTACGTCTATGATCCTGATACAGAAATGCAATCAGATCCAATTCTAAGGCTTGCTCGAGAAAATTTAAGTAATTTCATTGAGAGCGGTGGCATACTTCCAGAATCAGCTAGTCTCATTTTCTTAAATGATGATCACCACGAACTATTGAAGAAAGACTACTTGGAAGAAATTGATTTTGACGACGAAGAATTTTTGTTTATTCGTAAAATTCTATCCATTGACCCAGCAATTAATACACCACTTTTTGAAGCTGATGTAAGTATCATCATTCATATTTGCGAAAAACTTTCCTTTGTATATGCAAGACTATTAGAAATTTTAGAGGAGCAAATTACATCGGTTGTGGATAATCTGAGTTTACTTTGCGGGAAAGACAATAGCTTACTAGAAAAATACAATCTAATGCTTGAAGTAATGGAAACAGGTATTAGTGACCAAAAACCAGAAGTACTAGTTCCAATCACAGAATCTTTTCATGAACAAGTGGGAAGGTATTTACAATCTTATCGAAATATTTTTTATAAAGAATTTCAGGGCATTTCTTCAAATTTTAATGCGTTTAAGCAAAGATCTCAGACCATGCAAGCAGGTCTTAAGCCACAAGAAGACTTACTTGCAGGCATTGGGGATAATTCCAATCAGCCGATTCGCACAGGAATTGATATGGATGCGATGAAAAAGGAATTAGAAAACTCTGCGAGCAAGATTTTGAATTTTGTAAAATTACCGCCAGAGCAAATTAAAGAATTCTCTTCTCTCATTCTCAAGCTAAAGTCCATGTCAAATCCATTAGATCCTGAAAGTGACGCTCGTAAAATCCGAAAGAATATTGCAAAAACTTATTGGGAAGTATATGAAGCCTGTTTTATAAAGTACCAGGCTAATAGAAGTGTTCCTAAGCAAGTAGAAATGATGTTAAACTTTGGCTTCTTCGACGAAACCTTACTTGAACCATCACAAGTTGCATACCTATATACATATAAAGACGAGAGCCAAAGTAGAAGAGATATTCCAATTCACAATGGAGTTGAGTGGCTAGAGCAAATTTACAATAAGAAACTTACAACATCTTTGGACGAAATGGGACAGACTTACTTTGATAAAGTCAAACTTGAATCTAAAGAAGTAGTATATAAAAAAGAATCTGATATTCCTTCAAATATTGATACAAATGCCAGTAGATTAAAATATGAATTGCACGCAATGTATCAACCGAATGTAAGGCTAACAACTGGTAACCCTGCAACACATTTACCCATCCTGACTAAATACCATATCACTATTCCTTTAGAGAAATGCGCAGTCACAAAAAAAATTCTAAGTGATACGATTACTTCTATATTGCAAACAGATTACACTGCATTTAACCGTGAAATTGTATACAATGATGAACAAAGTGGAATTAGGAAAGAGTTTGTGCAGCGAAGTATTATTCCTGATTTTATTTTAGTTCCTTCCCTCGGTGGAAAAGTCATGATGTGGCAAGACTTATCTATCCTACGTGGGAACGGCGCTAAAGAAAGCCGTGGAAGAATTATTCTTCCTTTCTTTTCAAACGGCGATATTCGAACCATGATGCTTGAGGCAATTGCAGCTTTCCGTTGGGAACTTTGTAAAAATATTCTCGGACCGGATTGGAATAATCCCGGTATACCATCAATTACCTCTGAATACATGGACTTTATACAATTCTATAAGAAGAGTAAGGACTTATCAATTGAACTAAAGGAAAAAATTTCTACCGAGTTCAAGAGATTTAGAACTGATAGAGATAAGTTTGTAAATGATTATCTTTCCTGGATTCGCTATGAGGCGGAAGGCATACAGCGATTAAACCGTGTTGTAAGAGGGATTTTCTATAAGCACATACCTTTCCATAAAGACATTCGCGACAAAGTATCTAAGCTTCCTGCTTATGCAGATATGCATAATAGATTCACAAATATTCGCACCAGGCAATTTAAAGAATTTGAAAATCGTTATAAAAAATATTCAGGGGCTGATGGCAGTTTACCACCAGTTCTCCAAGAGAATCTCGACTTCTATAAGATTTAAGTTTATTGAGGTAGAGCATTACAAATAGGCTCTGTTACTGTAATGAACAGAGCCTATTTATTGTAACAAATAATGATTCTGATTTAAGGATTTATTGGAAATAATAAACGATACATCTCTAGCTGATATGATATTAAAGGTATTTACGCACAGCCAGTCTAATGGAAAAGAAATAGAAGATTACTTTAGTGAAAAATGTTCCTAAATTAAACTTGTTCTATTAAGTATGGCTTTGTATACTCTCTAACAATTTCTACTACAAATCTACCCCAACTCTTAGGATCTTCATTGATTGGCACTTGTTTAATTTTTGGGAAATATCCGTGAGGTTTATGAACACTATGCGTAAGTTCAAGGGTGCGCAAGTAATTGTCAATTCGCTTTACACGAACAAAATTAATCATCTCACTTTGAATTCTTTCTTTTGGAATATAACCAATGATAATCAACTTAGGGAAAAGAGCCTTTTTAAGATGATTAATAAAGTCAGTAAAACTATCCACTCTGTCAATAAAACCCTCGTAAGCACCACCACCAAGGTTCATAATTTGAGTGACTATGTCCATAGTGAGCGTCACACCTTCCATGGTTGCCATATCGGAAATAATTACAATGCCTTCATCGGGTTGGAAGGTCTTTAAGATGGTATCACCTTTGAATTGTCTGCGTAAAAGCATGGTAGCTGAAATATCAATTTCAGCAGCTTTAGGAATAATTATTTTTTGATTATTATCACGAATGTTTTCTCGTGTGATTATATAACGCCTCTTAGCCGCATTCTGGTTCATGATTCGGAAGGATTTCACTTTCTCTTCAAGCTCGCTTAAGGTATTAAAACCAATCTTCAGGATATTCTCTCTGCTTTTGCGGTTTAGTTCTGTTTCTTCCATTATATATTCTTCTATCGGCTCAGGATTTTAAAGACGTAATGATTATCTATGAAACTCTTACCTAAATTGAAAAGTAATTTTTCAATCTAACTAAAATTTTTCTAGTCTTCCATAGTTAAAAAATTTGTTCGTATTATAATTATCATATCCAAATTGCAATACCTTTTTTATTAAATCTGAATAATTACCAAAGCTTTGTTTATAGCAAATTGGTAAGGAGCTATAGAAGTCAGATAAGCCTGGAGTAAGATTTATTTCCAGAAAAAATGGATTTCCAAGTGCATCGCATTTCCAATCCAGCCTTGCGTAACCTGAAACCCTAATCAATTTACATAATTGAATAGAATCACTCTGGATTTTTAACTCGAGTGCCCTCGGAACAGAAAATGATAGAGTTTCCGGCATCGAATCCTTCGTCTTAATTTCAGCACTATATACCTGTGCTGGATATTCTAGTCTTGCGACAGCACTTGCCTCATACTGCGGATAATTACCAAAAATACCAAGAGTCAGATCGTCTCCAGCTAAATATTCTTCGAGTAAAATAGAATCAAACTCGGCTAAAAGCTCCCCGGCTTTAATTTTTAATTCCCGACTATTTTGAATAATATTACTTTCCCCAATTCCAAGACTAGAGCCTTCTCCATTTGGTTTTAAAAACATTGGATAAGAATTTAATTGCGGTAAATCATGAATATCCTCTATAAGGTAAGACTTTTTAATTGGAATCCCTGACCGGCTAGCTATTAGCTTCATTAAATTCTTATCCAGGGACACAGCCTGCGCATAAGCATCTGAACCCGTAAAGGGAATTCCCAAAAACTCTCCGAGGGAAGGAACGTAGCCTTCTCGATTTCTAGAAGTAAATCCTTCCACAAGGTTAAATAGAATCGAATTACCTACATTAGATTCTTCTAATATACCTTTAAGCGTCTCTAGAAGTTTGATCTTTGACTGTTTCGGTTCCAGTAAAATGGGTTCGTAACATAGGGACGAAATTGTGTTTATTAAATAATCAATACTCTTTTGACTTTCCCATTCCTGCCTGTGCTTGGTTTCGAGACCTAGTGGTGAATCATGAATATCCGCAATTACAATGACTTTTTTTTTAATCATTATGCACTGACTTAGTATTGCCTTTGATTTTCTCCCAGAGTGCGAGGTCTACTTCTTCATAAATGCTATCATAAGTTGAATCAATTGGCTCCGGACTTAAATGAAATGTACCTCGAAGCGCAGATTTAAATAGATGCTGTCTAGACTCTCTATGAAATCCATAATACCAGCGGGGAGTCATTGTAATTTTTCCACCACCACCTGGCAAATCATTCACAAAATGCGGGATTCCCATTCCAGAAATTTTCCCTCTCATGTATTCGATAATTTCATATCCCTTGGCAAGTGGAGTTCTAAAGTTTCTCGATCCCGGAATAATTTCAGGGTCATACATATAGTATGCCCTGACTCGCATTTCAAGAAGTTTCTTATGCAAGGCAAGCATTTTCTCTCCAGAATCATTGATTTCCTTGAGGATAACACACTGATTCCCAACACTTACACCTGTCTTGATAAGTTTTAAAATCGCAGCCTTTGCGTCCAGTGTACATTCTTTTTCATGATTAAAATGTGTATTACAAAAAATGGAAAGGTTATCATTATTATGCGCTTCAATAATTCGACATAGATCATCTGTTATCCGCATGGGTAATGTTACTAAATTTCTAGTTCCAATCCTGCAAATCTTTACACTCGAAATCTTTTCTAAATTTTCTAAAATATAATCAATGCGTGAATCACTTAAGTTCAGAGGATCTCCACCGGATATGACCACATCCGAAATTTCGGGATGTTCTTTTAGATAATGAAATGCAGCTTCTAAATCGTCTTTGTCTACTCTTTCTTCATTAAAAGAAACCTTTCGTCCCCGCATGCAATGCCTACAATATACAGAGCATTCCTGATTCGAAAAAAGTAAAACCCTATCATCATACATTCGAGTAAGACCTTTTACGGGGGAAAGTCGTTCTTCGTGAAGTGGGTCTGATGATTCCTCTGGAGAAAGAACTGTTTCGCCCTCTCCCGGTATAATTGTGCGCCGAATGGGGCAAGTAGTATCTACCGGATCGGCAAGAAGTGCATAATAAGGAGTTGCTCCTATGTTCAACCGAATAGAATCTCGTATTCCTTTTTTTTCTTTCTCGGACAATACAAAGTATTTTTCAAGATCATCTCGCTTGACTCTATTTTGTAATTGAAATTTCCAATGATTCCAATCGGGGCTAATGGCTAATTTCTTGCGAAATTCTAGAACTGCACTAAGTTCAGTTTCCTGATTCATCTTTTTCTTTGATAGCCTCTGCCCAGCTTTTTACGATTTGAATTTCTTCTTCAGAAAGGATAGCATCTCTATGAATCAAAGTATAAGAAGTAAGTGGCATTTCTTTTTTTTCTAATTCTTCTATAATATCCGCAGCCTTAGTTGCTTTTTTGGAAGCCGAAAGTGATTCCCAGGAAGAGAAATTTAATTCTTCTCGACCTTCTTCTATATGATGTGCCAAGAAAATAGAAGCAGGAAATACATAGGAATAAGGCGGATAACGCGTCTCATTCGAATGGCAATCATAGCAGGATCTTTTTAAGATTGACTTTACTTTTTCATGTGCAATTAAATCTGCCTCTATGGCAGGGTTTGTCCGGTTAACAGGCAGAAACTGCAAAAGCAAAAATATAATACAAAAAGTATAAATAATTTTCTTCTTCATACTTTTACTTTAATTCAATCCGACTTAATTCGTTCAACTCAATTTTCCATAGTAATCGCACTTGATTAAAGGTCTCGATTACATTTGAGTTGTTAGCATTTTTATTTTCATTCACAAGTTTTGGATTATCCCAATCACGAATTTTAGTCAAATCAGATATAGAAATACTTGTCCTAAAAACCTCAAACTCTTCCATAATCTCTTTTTTAACATCTGGCTCCTTTACATAATAAGGTTTAACAAGAGATAGCCGCAGATTTTCTAAATTCCTACTTCTTGCACCCGCAGCGTAAAGAAGAATATAGCGAACCGTATCCAATTGAATTCTCTCTGAATAATTTCCTTCCGTATAAAATGTATAGGCTCTGTCATTTCCATATTCAATAGTGACATCTTGTTTGCCGAATGAATTTTTCTCTGCCTTGAATGTTTTTAATGTATCACCAAAAATAATTTTACCAATCCCATAAAGAGCTTCCTCGTCTGAGATATTCTGGTTTTCCTGGTAGGCTTTTATTTCCTTTTTCTTAGAATCTTTGTTTGAGCAAAAAGCTGTTAATACGAAAATAAAAATAAGAAAAGTAATTTTAATTGATTTATCTAAAAGTATTTTATTCATACTTTAACGAAAATATTTGATAATACATTGTGTAAAGTGCAAAATGTAAATAGACTGTATTCTAATGGGTTTTTTATTTTTGCCGCAAACAAAAAATTAGGATTTAAAAAATGTTAATTCAGGCGGATTAACATTAAAGTATAATCATCTTCTAACATATCGGATCTTCCTCGAAACCTATCCGTTGCCTCTTTAATCATTGTCTTTATTTCTTTGAGTGGCTTATCGGCATTACTCTCAATTAATTCAATAAACCTATCTTCGCCATACATCTCCCGACTCCGATTCATAGTTTCTGTAATCCCATCTGTATATAAAATTAGAATATCCCCTGTTTCATAATTAATTGTATTTTCCGAAATCTCAAATTCCTTCATTCTTGTTCCGAGTGGAATTCCTTTTCCAGTAAGAAGCCTTACTTTTTGAATAGATTTTTTATAGTAGAACTGTCGATTGTGACCTGCACTGGAAAAGATTATTTTTCTATCTGCGATAAAAATTCGAATTAGCATAACTTCTACAAGCATCAAATAATTAAATTTCTCTTTTATTATTTGGTTCGCATTTTGTAGACTCTGAGAAGGAGAGGCTAATCTAGATACCTCGCTTGCTAAAATTGTTTTAGAAAACTCCATAAAAAGTGCGGCTGATATACCTTTACCGGAGACATCTGCAATGATAGCTGAAATTTCATTCTCACTATGATAGATCATATCATAAAAGTCTCCACCAATTTCTTTAGAAGAAAGATATAGAGTTTCTACTTCTAATCCATTTATATTACTTGGAATAGCTGGAAGCGAATACATTTGGATTTTGGAAGCAATTTGTAAATCTCTATTTATTGCGTCCAACTTCTTTTCCTGATCCTTGGATAGTAGAGATTTATAAGCCTCTACTATATGATTTGAAATAATGATTAGCAGATTCAAATCTGATTTATTAAATGCTTTTTTATTTTTTTTGTCGGATACACTCAGTATACCAATGATTTCTAAATTCAAATAAATTGGAATAGAAATAAAAGATTTACTTCGATAATTCTCCGGATATAAAAACTGTAAGTCGGTTTCTTCCGTATTTGTGATAAGCAGCGGTTTACCGGTCTTTATAATGTGACCAATGACTCCATTCTCTGCGTTTATATGAATGTACTTCGGCTCTAAACTAAAACCATAGGTTTTGACTAATCGCCAGTTGCCTGTACTTCTACTTTTATAAGCAAAAGAAAATCTATCTACCTGAATTAAATCTAAAGTCGAATGAAATGCAATTTCTAAAAAGTGCTCCATGCTTGGAATATTTTGTAAAGCCTGACTGACTTTTAAAAGACAGTTAATTTCATTAAATTTATCGCGGAGATCATCCATTAAAATTCGATTTCTAATAGCAATGGCTGCCATATCGGACAAACTTTGCAAAAGGCTAACATCATTTTCGTCAAAAGAACTTCTATCTACAGTATTAACTGCTTCCACAACACCTTGTACATCACCCTGAGCAATCATGGGAACGCAAATTAAATTACGAGTAATAAATCCAACGCTCTTATCTATCTCACGATAAATCCTTGCATCATTTTCTGCATCATTTACAATGATGGGTTCGAGACTCTCGAGGACAATTCCAGCAATTCCTTTTCCTTTCGGAACTTTAAGAGATGGGAGCAAATCACTCTTTTCCCCTCGACTGGTATGAAATACGAGACAATCTTCTTCTTTTACATACAATAGAAGAGAACAACCTTCTGTACCCAGGACATCTTTAATCGTTTCCATGATAGTATCTAGAAGTGACTGAAGATTTTGGGAAGAATTAATGATAGAAGTAATCTGGAATATTCTATCAATAGTAATTTGTTTCCTATTCATAATCCATATACTCAGTGCGCGTGTAATAATTTCAAATGTTTTTCTTGGTCTTAGAAAAATCGAAGAATGGGAAGGAAATAAGCAAATGCACTAGTTGCATTAAAAAGTTACGTCAGTGTAAAAGTAAAAAACCAGAGTAGTAAAGTATTACTTACTCTGGTTTAGTTATTGAAGTTAGAAATGTTTGCTATTTTAATTTGTAGGTAAAGGAAAACATGTAGTAGCCTTCATTTAGGCTAGTTCCGTTTGTTCCGAGTCCGTTGATTGCATAAGCATTTTGATTTTTAGAAGCTGGGAGATAACTAAAATTAAAGTTTATTAATTTTTCTCGATAACCATCAGCTCGCTTGTTCGCAAAATAATCGAGTGCAAAGGAAACGAGACCTTGAATGATTAACCCAGTTCCTAAACCTTTCATATAATTCTTATCGCTGACTTGACCGGCATAGTAAGCCCAGAGACCACCGCCTATCATTGCATAGTCAGCATATCTGAATATTTTATTCCAATAAGCAATGTTTTCCATTCTAGAAAGCTCTTGCTCTCTAAAACTAGCAGGACTTGTATCCAATTCTTTCTCTAAGTCCTTGGATTTCTTATCGCTTTTAAAATACATAAATCCACCGGTTGCAAGTTGAAATATGCCTACACCAATCAATGGATAGGATAATCCAAGATTGTAAGCAGATTCACTTTTTGCATTTGGACTTTTTTCTTTGAAGTTTAAAACAGGGTCTGGGTATGAGCCAACTGCCTGGTTTCTATAATAAAGCCCTAAAGAAGTGGTAAATGCTCCTGCTCCGATGTAATACAAAGAAGCTTCTTTTTCGGCAGTAAAATAACTTTTAACATCTTGCGACATTTTTTCCGTGCTTGCATTGCTAACAGCCTGAGAATCCACAGCATCTTTTTTCGGGGATTCCTCTTGGGCAATAATAAATGTATTTAAAACACACAAAACTAAAACAATTCTGAAAACTTTCATTCTAACGACTCCTAATCATATTCACCTGCGGTTATTTGTTTCAAATACAGGATTTAAAAGTGTTTTAATAAACACATTGTAAATTCAGTGTTTGCTGTCTACTGCTAAAATTTTCGGTAGAATCTTATATTCAGGTAAATTTTTTATTTTTTAAAAAACTATATTTTCTATTTCTCTAGGAAAGCAGATTTACTATGCTTTAAAATTTCAACGAAAAACTAAAAAATATTTAAAAAATGTCGCAATATTCAAATTCGCAGAATGGAGAAATAAAGAGGTTTGCCACAGAGACCTGAGTCACAGAGAGATTTCATTAGAGGGGTTGTGTAAATGCATTACCACGGAGGCACGGATTCAACGAGCTTGGTTGGTAAGATTAGCATATATAAGTCAAAAGCCCGCATTGCTGGAAAAATAGCAACTGGGGAAAGTATTACACAGAGTCTCACAGAGAACCACAGAGTTCCACGGAGATAAAAAGAGAAAGCGATTTAAAAACTCTGCGTTACTCAGTGACTCCTCTGTGTAACCAACTCACAAACAGCATTCAAAATTTAAAGGCAAATTGACTCTATTAAAAACCCTTAGCGACTCGAAACTCAACTTTGTTTCCGCTGGACACTCCGCAATGACTTTTCGAGAAACATCACTTTCTCTGTGTCTCAGTGGCAATGGTTTATGCAACGTCTTAGATATAAAAACTTTAGGCTTGACTAATTAGAATTCTTAATTGGTAAATAATTTTGAAATCTATGAATAGCCAAAATCTACAAAAAATAACCCTAAGCTACATCCAAGAATTTAAGAAGTTAAATTCTATTTCCCTTAAGGGAGAAAAATTGAATCAATTGAAAAACTCCGCAAATGATTTCAAGAAACGCTTCAAACAGAATGGAGAAATTGAAGCAGTCAAGACAATAGATTTAGTCTCAGCCGCCTACCCACTTCAATTTGCCTATGCAGGAGCGGCAATCGGCATTAACCCCTATGTAAATATCGTAAATCGCTTAGTCCTTGTAAAATTTCAAGACTTCAACGGGGAGTCTAAAATCCTAGCTTGGGAGCCGACTGTCCGAGAAGGCTCCGCAAAAGCTCCTTTCTTTAAACAATTGATCAAACAATATGGAGATTTTCTCTCTTACAAAGTTCTCACTACTGAGTATAATACTCTATTATCCGCCATTCGTAAAGCAGGAATCGAGCCGGAAAATGTAGACTATGTTAGTTTCGATCACTTACATGTGCAAGATCTCCGACTCTTAATGGGAACCACCCGTCCACTTTCAGGTGAAACAGAAAATAGAAAACCATTCTTTCCAAATGCGAAATTTATCTTTCAAAAAAAAGAAATGGATACTCTACGTTCTCCGCACCCAATGCAATGGGCTTGGTATGTGACTGAATGTGTGCAGGATTTAGATGAGAGAAATCTAATTCTAATAGATGGTGATGTTGAACTAGGCAAAGGAGTTGCCCTTATCCACACACCGGGGCATACAGACGGTAACCAGAGCTTATGTATCAACACACCCGACGGAATCTGGGTATCCTCTGAAAATGGCGTCTCACTTGATTCTTATTTTCCAGAGCATTCAAAAATTCCGGGACTTAAATCCTATGCAAAATTCTATAACCGCGAAGTAATCCTAAATGCAAATACCCTCGAGGACTCTCTCGAACAATATGACTCGATGGTAAAAGAAAAACTCCTAGCCGATGTAAATAAGCGCGACCCTAGATTTAAAAATATTCAGCCTTCTTCCGAGGTAGGAAAGTTCTATCGGCAATGGCCTGTTATCCCACAGTTTCAAATGGGTGGGATGAATTATGGGAAGATTTGAATTGATTGAAGTTATAGAAGAACACTCGGTATGGGCTTGCACCCACACCGAGGCAAGTATTTCGCCCCTTTGGGGCTTTAGAAATTGATTCATAATTAGCCAACATACGACTCATTCTATTTCTTCAACTTCCTAATCTTGCTCGCTTGATTAAAAAACTCTTTCGCCTTCGCAGCCTGCCCTAACTCGGCGAGTGTGAGTCCGAGGTTACTAAGAGTTACCGCATATTCTTCGGTTGTAGTAAGTTTCAAATTATCCTGGCTTTCTTTGTCGGCGATGAATTTTTTCAAGGCATCTTTGTATTCTTTCTTCGCCAAATGAATCAGTCCCTGATTAGATAAAATAGACGCGTAAGAAGTTGTCTTAGTAAGACCTAATTCCTTGTAGAGAGAGTCAGCCTCTGAATAATAAGAATTAGCCTTTTCCAAATCTCCTTTACTTTTATAAGCAAGTCCAATGGTAACTAAAAAGTCTCCGAATTCATGGGTGCGATTTAGACCAAGCATTTCGAGAATTGTTTTTGCCTGTTCGATTTCGGAAATGGCTTTGTCGGTTTCCTTGCGGATAATATGGATTGTGCTTAAACTCTGGAGAGTGTTGGCATAAGTTTTACTCTTAGACAAAAATAGTTTTTCTTTTAAAGACTTTTTATCAAGAGCAGTTCGCTTACGATTCATATACTCAAGCGAACGTTTGTAATCTCCTAACTGGTAAAGCGCATTACTCAAATCTTCGAGTGCATCTAAATACTCCGGGTCTTTAGAAAGAGCATTGGCAAGAAGAACAGCAGAGGCTTTTGGATCTGTATACAAAGTCCCGGCAGCTTTAGAATAAAGAGAAAATGCTTCTTCGTTCTTTGTCATATACGTGCTAAACAAGGCTTTGTCGCCTTCTGTTGCTCTTCGACACTCGTAACTTCAAACTGTTGCAATTTCGCAAGTCCATTCGTCACAGTTGCCCGTATCCCCGGAACAAGCCATTTGTATTGCGGTGGTCCGAGGTATTCGAATGTTTCGACTAAGATTCTGTTTTTCTTTGCGGGCGTGTTATTTCGATTATCCGTTGTGGTGCAGGTGCAGAGGAATAAGGTCAATATCATCGGTATTGTGGAGACGTTGCATTGCAACGTCTTTACGTGTCCCAACGTCTTTAAAGTGGCATTGCCACCCATTATATTTGTGCGCAAAACTAAAAACCAAAATGCGCACGATAATGTTAACTAGACAAATTTTGCAAAAAAACTAGACACTAAACTAACTAAAACTCTTAGTCCAGATATACGGATACAAACCAAGTCCACGCGAGTCTGTAGTGTTATAAATCCGTGGAAAACCATTCACCCCATCAGAATAATAGCTATTACTAGAGTCTGATATTCCATACGAGCCCAAGACAAGAC
>JANMOF010000318.1:0-10354 GCA_031368925.1 Leptospiraceae bacterium | reverse complement strand
GTTCAAAATTACTTCCGCTCGAATACAAACGCAAAGGTTTAGTGCCAGAAGCGGCGGATACGATTGTTTTTCTTGGAGTGCTTGGCACTCTAGTCGGGGCAAAGATTTTTTACATCTTCGAAATTTGGGATCAAATTTTCGTAGTGCCCGGAATGTTTTCTTACCCGTGGACGCATTGGAACGGTTTCCAAGAATTAGCCGATCCTGCTTGCGAAGCCTGTAAGACTAGCATGGGACTTTGGAGCTCTCTCTTTAACGGTGGAGGGCTTGTATTCTACGGTGGATTTTTATTTGGAACCCTTTTCATTTACTTTTATTTAAAATGGAATGAATACGATCTCGGTAAGTATTACGATGGAATGGCTCCGACGATGGCAATTGGTTATGCAATCGGGCGACTAGGTTGTTTTGTTTCTGGTGACGGTTGTTATGGGTTTCACACAGACGCAAATATTCCGCTACTCGTATTTCAATTCCAGGGTGCACATCCATCTGGAGTTCCTGTTTGGAATACTCCCGTCATCGAATCGATTATTTCGTTTGGATTTTTTTTCTACTTCCACTACTACGCAAGATTTCAAAATTTCAAGAAGTGGAGTATTTTCTTTCAATACATCGCCTTACACGGATTTGCCCGTCTATGTATAGAATTCTTGCGCGTAAATAAAGCTGTTATACCATTCGTCGATCCACCGCAAATGGTAAACATTCCCGATGCAAGCGGTAACCCAACTTTTCTCACAGGATACTACTGGCATGGCTTTTCACAATCCCAATACATCTCCATCGCCTTCATCCTAGTAGCCGCTATTTTCTTTGTGAAGATGAGACTCTGGGAAAAAGAGAAGGTAGCTTAATACATTATTACTTAACGATAGATGAAAGATACTATTAAACTTACTCTCAAAGATACTCTTAAAAAATCATCACTATTGATTGCAGTATCTTTAAGAGTATCTTTGATAGTAAGATTGATGCAAAGGATTCTAAATAACATGAATTCGATGTAAGAAATATTTAAGCTGTCATTCAAAACTCAATAATTCTTTTAGGAAAAAGAATCATAATGAAGGCAGGAATCTAGAATTGTAAAAATGCTTTTCAATTAAAGAAAAATGCAAATTATCTCTGGATTCCTGCCTTCGCAGGAATGACGAATTGAAGACTTCATTAGTATTCTCTCACATCGAGTTCACGTTAAAAAGGTATTGAAGTATGGGCGAGGAGATAATCCTACTTATTCCCCCAATCCATGCGGCGGATAACACCACAATTCCCGAAGGTACAACTGCTTGGATTAATTTCACTACCGTCTTGTTTATTTTTATTAATCACTTCCAATTGAATGGCAGAAAATCCGTGGACTAGATCAACAGAAGAACCGTTTGGATTATCCGTTGACATTTCGATTTCAATTAAATAGTAATTAGAAGTATCTTGAATTTCCCGTAGAAAGATTTTATCTGTGACGGAAAATTTTTCTAGTAATTCTTTTGAGCTGTAGTCTTTTACATCGTAGAGTTCGTAGATAGAAATTTTATATCCTTTATTATTTTCATCTGAGGCAACACCAATTCCCGTCGAAAACATTCTTCCCTGTTTTACTAGTATGAATTGAACGGTTTGTTTATTCATTAGTAAGAAATGGTATTTCTTAGGGGTAAGGTAGTATTTTCGTCGTTGAAGTTCTTTTTTTACGATTGCTATATTCTCGGTTAGTTTGCTTTGACCGCTTCCTGAATCTTGCGATACTAAACCAAGGGAAAATAATAAGAGTAGTATGAATAAATATTTGATTTTCATCATTTCAGCAAATCGTCATTAGACTCAATTATTTTTCTTATCTCTATCGCAAGAACATTTAATTCTTTCACTTTTGCGAGCGGAAAAGATTCCTTATGCGTATGATTGGCTACTTTCGATACAAGTGTTAAGTATTTATGAATGGATTCCAGTAATACTTTTTCTTTTTCATCGTTTGATCTATAAATCAAAGCAACCAAAACATCTAGGTAGATTTCAGCAATATGTGGTTGCCTTAAAATTTCCGCATAGCCCGGAGTATAATTTGCCATTATCCCCTTACTTGCAATATGTAAACCCTCAATCCATCCTCCTAGCTCAACAAGAACGGCAAGATTCTCTTTTTTCCTGGTATGAAGTGCCTTTTCTATTTGGTATTCGAGATGAATAATCCTATCATCTAATACTGTATGATCCTGTCCGCGAATGACAGCATTGTCTAATGCGGATAATGCGTCTTTAATGTCCGGCGTTATACCAAGCTTATCCGCAAGGTTAATGAATGTAGATCTAGCTTCAACAGCTTTTAATTTTTCGCCAGCGAATAATAAGACCGTGCCGTCAGCAGATCGCATTCCCAGATTAAGTGCAAGTTGCGATTCATTTGTATAATTACTAGACGTATTCACCTCAGCAAGACCTTTCCATGGAAAGCCCATCATATTTAAAAAATGAAAGGAATGAACGGGCGAAGGCATTATATAATTTTTACCATCAATGATAAAGTTAAACTGAATATCATCCTCTACAGGAGAAATCTGTATTCTCTTGTTGTAAAAATAAAAACCAGTCCCGCTTAACAAAGTTATGGTGACTAACGTTAGAATAAAGTATTTGTATTGATTCATTTTTTCTGTCATATTTTTTTTAAACTTAATCATTTATATTTTCCTATTTAACGAATGCAGGTGCGTCCATAATCAAGTGCAGTGCAGGGAATTCTTCCTGTATCTGATCTTTGTCTTCCTGCATTTCTAGCTCTAATTGGATCACTATAATACTCTCTTTCGCCCGCGTGATCATAATAAAAATCTTTGATATCCTCTGCTGTCCTTATTGTTAGAGGGGCATAGGCAACAAGCAGGTCTACAGACGAATACTCGTTATCCGCGTCCGATTCAAGTAGTGTAATTTCTACGGTGTAGTGATAGCTCTTATCAGAAATTTCTTTTACGTAATACCTAGACTCAATTTCTTCTCCATCAAAGGCTCGGTCTTTTGATTCTTCATTTAACCGAGAAAACAAAACCACTCGAACTTTTTTTACATTTTCATCTGTCGCAATTCCTATCGCTGTTTTAGAAAGATAAACAGGAACAGTTACTACATATCGCACGGATTCATTTTTTTTAAGCCCGATGTGAAATCTTCTGCCACCTTCGACAGTATAGTGCATATCTTTTAAGCGAGAAATCACTCGATTTACATTGGAGCTGAGTCCTCTTCCAGGAAACACGCCATTGGATAAAATAGGATTAAGTAAAATGAAACTCAGGAGTAAAACTTTTAAGATTTTCATAGCATTAGGTATTAATATCATATGCGACTCAGTGGTTTTTTCGTCTATTTTTTTATTCTACCAGCGACTTATAAAAATAGCACTTTAGTTAAATTAAGCTCCCTTCATATTTTACACTATCTATTCAAGTTATACAAGTCTAATTTGATTCACAAATGCAATTAATTGTTTACATTTTTATTAAATCCTAACAAAGTATGCACGGTAAACAAAAATGAAAATTAAAAACTTTTTTCTTCTATTTATATGCTTTTTCTTAAATGATTGTAATCCTACTAATTTTGAAAATCCCTGTAGTCCAAGCTCTGAGACATTTAAAAAAAACTTTTCCCTAAAAATAATTGCCGGGGACAAAACAGCTTATTGCGGAATTAACACTAACACTAACTCCAGGACGGCAACTGGATCAACTTCTAATGGAACAGATGTAAGTCCAACAGTTCCAGTCAAACAGGCAAAGTTTTTACTCGTATTAAATAATACTGCAAATACCATTACAATTTACAGTATCAACCCAACCACAGGCGTTTTAACGCAAATAGGTTCTCCATTTGCGTCAGGAACTTTAGTCTCGCCTCGCTTTATATCAATGCATCCGAGTGGTTTATATGTATATGTCGCAAATGGTACTGGAGCGAGCGTTGCTGGCTTCGCTATTAATTCTACAACCGGTGCGTTAACATCTATCGGTGCTGCATTTACAGCTCCTACTAATACCTATGCCCTTGTATTAAATTCTGCGGGTACTTTCTTGTATGCCGCTTCTTATACAGGAAGAGAAGTCTATTTATATTCCATAAATCAAACGAATGGAGTTTTGACATATATTCAATCCTTTAATACAACTCCTGTTTCCGGACATACGGGAGCGTTATTTATTGATTCAACAGGAAATTTTATGTATACGGGTAATACTTTTTCACCCGGATTAATAGATGCATTTGCCATTAACCAGACGACTGGTTATTTAACTTTACTTGGTGCACCTGGTCCTTATTCTTTTGGAAATAATGCTATTGCAGTAACAGTCGATCCATTTAGCAAGTTTGTTTATGGAGGATATTATTCGAGTACACATATATCTGCATTTACAATGAATACAACTACCGGGGCGTTGACTCAGATAGCAGGCTCCCCTTTTGCGAAAGGCGGAACCGCAAATGCTACTACATTCCTCACAGTAGAGGCTACAGGCAAATTTCTATATGTCGCAAATAGTGGCTCGGCTAATATTTCAGGCTTTGTAATCAATTCATCCACCGGATTTTTAACAGAAATAGCAGGCTCTCCTTTTACCGGTAGCGCAAGTCCGAGTGTAATTTATACAGACCCAACGAGCAGCTTTCTTTATTGTGCAAACACAGCTGGTTCGGGGACTGTATCAGGTTTTACTATTAATCAAACGACAGGAGCACTCACACAAATATCTGGCTCTCCCTGGTTAACGAATGGATCAAACCCTTTTGGCTTAGCTTTTGTATCTTATTAAGGAGATACTTTCTATTTACCTTAACCTTTGCGTTTTATTTGCTTGAATTTCTTAACAGTAAAGTAAAACTGAAACTATGAAATTTATATCTGCCGAATGGCGTAAACTAGTGATGATGAATTACATTGTGCCGGAGACATTATTAGAAGAGTATTTACCTAACGGCGTAGAGTTAGACCTATGGAAGGGGAAATGCTATGTTAGCCTTGTTGGATTTATGTTTGAAAATACAAAAGTATTAGGCTTAAAAATTCCATTGCATGTAAACTTTGAAGAAGTAAATTTGCGTTTCTATGTTAAGCGAATTGTAAACGGAGAATTACGTCGGGGTGTTGTATTCATCAAAGAAATTGTGCCTAGAACTATGATTACACTTGTGGCTAATACTCTTTATGACGAGCACTACTGTACGATGAAAATGAATCATCAGTTTGTAAAGGATGCGAATTCATTTCAGGTGAATTATAGTTTTTCCGCAGAAGAGAAATGGAATGAGTTTGGGGTAAAGGCAGATTTAACACCAGTAGAAATGGCAGTAGGTAGTGATGAAGAATTTTTTACAGAGCACTACTGGGGCTATACACGATTAAACGGAAAAGAGACAAGAGAATACCATGTTACGCATCCACGCTGGCAGGCTTACAAAGTGCAAGCGCATACTGGAGATTTTCCTACAATCGGAAGCGTATATGGAAATGAGTGGATGCCCTACTTTGCTAAAAAACCTGATTCGGTCTTACTGGCAGAAGGGTCACCCATTGAAGTATTAACAGCCAAAAAGCTATAAAGCGATTACTTATCGTTAAGCGCTGCAACTCCTGGTAATACTTTTCCTTCGACTAATTCCATCGAAGCACCACCACCGGTAGATATATGGGACATCTTATCAGCAACACCTGCTTTGTTAACGGCTGATACGGAGTCGCCTCCACCAATTACAGTAATCACATCTGTTAGATCCGCGAGAGTATTTGCAATTTCGACTGTGCCATTTGCGAATTTTTCCATTTCAAATACACCTACAGGTCCATTCCAGAAAACTGTTTTCGCTGTTTTAATTGCTGCTTTAAATTCTTCGATTGATTTTGGTCCAATGTCAAGTCCCATCATATTGGATGGAATTTGATCAATGTCAACAGTCTTTGTCTCTACATCATTTGAGAAGGCGCTTGCGACTATCGCATCTGTTTGTAGAATGAATTCTACTTTTTTCTCTTTCGCTTTTGCCATCGTGCTCTTCGCTACTTCTAATTGATCTAACTCAACTAGAGATGTTCCAATTTCTTTTCCCATTGCTTTAAAGAATGTAAATGCCATTCCACCACCGATGATAATTTTATCTACTTTATCCATTAACTTCTCGATGACTGTAATTTTAGAAGAAACCTTTGCACCACCGATGATTGCGACAAATGGCTTAGCCGGGTTCTTTACAATTTTTTCTTCTAAAAATTCTAACTCCTTCTCCATTAAAAATCCAGCAACTGCTGGAAGGTATTTTGCAAGAGTTTCTGTTGATGCATGTGCGCGGTGGGCTGTTCCAAATGCATCGTTTACATACACGTCCCCATAATTTGCAAGTTCACTTGCAAGCTTTTCTCTATCTTCTGGAATTTCAGAAGTTTCTTCTTTATGGAATCTAGTATTTTCAAGAAGCATTATCTGTCCGCCGGTAAGCGCGTTTACTGCGGCTAATATACCTTCCCCGATACAACTATCTGTGACTTTTACCTCACGTCCTAAGACCTTAGCTAGATGAAGTGCGATAGGCGCCATACGATGCTGACCATTTAGGTATTCTTCTTCATTGAAAGGTTTACCAGCCTTATCCGCTTTTTCTTTTGCTTTCTTTGTGTCCTTTTTTGGGTCACCCAGGTGAGACATTAGAACAATAGACTTTGCACCATGCTCTAGAATATATTTAATAGAAGGTAGAGATGCGAGAATTCTTGTGTCATCCTGGATAACTCCATTTTTAATCGGGACATTGAAGTCCACTCTCATGATTACTCTTTTCCCACTGAGTTCGATGTCTTTGATAGTTTTCTTACTGATTGCCATTGGTTCCTCTTTCTAAGTGCTTTACATTGAAATCCTTAATAAAGCCCAATGAAAAGAAAGCAATTTTTTTAATGCTATTTATATCTTTAAAATATTTACTGTAAAAATCAAAATTTATTGATAGAGAGAATCATTCTTATGAAAAAATTTAAGTTCACAATCGCATTGGTAGTCTTAGTTGGATTTATTTCCGTCTGCAAAAAAGAAGAAAAGAAGGTAGAAGAAAAATTACCAGAACCAGCGCCTACAGTAAAAGAATCTGTATTTCCTTATTTCAAAGTAGATGTGCAACTAACACCTGCTGCACTTAAAAAACTTAAATCTACTAAAAGTAAAATCGGCGTTAGCTTTGAATTTGGAACCGAGTTAGGTCCCGATTCCACTAATATGATTTCTGATACAGTCGAGCTTACAAAGCCTCAAATGTTTGCAACGGATACTCTTAATATAACCCCAGAGGCAGTTGATAAATTAGGAACAGACTATGATGCAAATGTAAATGTATTTTCCAAAGGCAAGGAAAGCGATTTGAATTTTCTAGATTGTCCTCCGCTGACTGATAAGATTACAAATCTACTAGGTGGCAATCATATAATTAAATGCGATGTATTGAAATTAAAATAAAACAATAATTAGGGAGCGGGTTTATTTATTGCTCCCGGGTTTTTTTCTTCCTCTGTAATTCTATCGAGGCTGAGTTTTCGGACTCGGTCGTCCATTACGTGAAGCAAACGAAGATTTACCTCTTTCATCATATTACCCACAACCTCCGTACTGAGAGTTTCGAGTAAAACATCGGTTATCTCATCACTTACTTTATTTGTAACCTCTGTCATAAAAGGAAGTGCATTGATTCGTTTTACGAAGTTCTTAGACTCAAGGGATTCCTTTACGACCTTGCTTAAGTCCAACTTATTCTTTGCGAGGATATCCTTTGTTAGATCCTGGAAATCCATTTTTTCTACCACTTCTTCTACACGCTCGAGTGAACGTAAAAAAATTGCATCAGAAATTGCGTCTACAAATAAATCAATGAAACGAAAGTTTAATTCGCGACTAATAAATTGCTTGGTATCTTTCTCACCCCGTTTAATAAACTTGTAGGTAATGATAATTAGCTTCAAAGTTGATAAAATCAAAAAGAAACGAAAAATTGGAAACGGAACAAGTCCCGGTAGAAGATACCAATTAGTAGGTACAAATTCCAATTTATTCGGAGAGCGTCCAATTTTAAAAATTACCTGCACTCCCCAGAGAGTAACAACAAACATATCAAATAAGAAAGAAGCACCCGAATACATTTTAGGTAAAAAAGCTTCATACGAATTTAGAAATAAAATAAAAACTAAATCTAAAAATAAGATAATATGTAAAAAATATTCTCTTTTAGAAATAGGAATATAAGGTCCCCAGGGATGGAGTTTTTCAATTAGTATACGTAGCGATGATTTCATAGGCTACGCGCAGTCTATTAGATGCCACTTTTTTTTCCACTACATAATTATTTTATTTCTTCTGGATTTTGAAAGAATAGAAATTTTTCAGGAGGAATATTTTTAAATACAGCTTGAATTCTTACTTCTAGGTTTTCATCATATGCTTTTCTTATGTAAATCTTTGTTATCCGCTCTGGATATTTTAAAGCAAGCTTTGCATATGCTTCCGGGTCTTTCTCTCCCGAATCCCCGATTAGAATAAATTTTACAGATTTCCATTCTTTTATAAAAGGTTCAATGGTCTCAGTTTTATAAATTTCAGGCTTCTCAAATAAATTAAAAAAATCAGAGTCCTTTATTCTAAAATATTTCATCGCATAAATTGCGGGCGGAAATTTTTGTTCTGAAAAATAATCAGTTAGTGCTGGATGCATTTGCCAGGGGCTAGCGCTTACAAATAAAAAACAATCTACACCAGAAGATTGTAATTTAGAATATAGATTTTGCATACCAGGAACGGCTTGAAATGGATTCACAAAACTATTTTGAATTAATTTTTTCTTATTGCGAACATCGCTGATTTTAATCGTATCGTCAATGTCGGAAATAAGGCAGGTCGCATTTTCAGGGATAATGAATATTTTCCCCAAATACTCTTTGGAGTTTTTCTTACTTGAAATTACTTTGACTTCTATAGTTTTATCAACTGGATCTTTATTTATAATCTTTTCTGGAGAAATAGCAATTTCAGTGGTTGAATGACCGTTAGCCTCTGTTTTATTTAACAAGTATTGTTTTCCCAGGATCGTAACTGAAATCTCTTTGCCTCTTTTATTATCTACCAGAAAAGCCCGCATTCTTTCTTCTAAAAATTTTGATTCTTTACTTTCCTTTGAGCTAATATAAGATTTTAAATACTCTATTAAAATTTTTCGTTTAAGCGAATCTTCTTTTTTCTTAAATACCTGAACATGTAGTTTTACTTTGTATTCTTTCAAATTGGAATCTAAGTATAAATAACCGGGGTATAAAATTACATCTTCATCCGCCTTCAAATCAGAACCAAACATAGGAAAAGAAAAGCATGGCATGTAAAAAAATACAAGAATTTTTAAAAAAAGTTTCATCGGTGTCCTCGGTCGTAACTATTAAATAAGAACGTAACTACTCAGCATAATGGAATTGCCACAGAGGCACTGAGTCACGGAGAGATTCAAGAGATGTTATTGCATATAATATTGTCTAGTTTCGTAATCCAAGCTTGTCATTGACTGGATAATTGAATCTAAATATTTCATTAGCTCTCTTTAATACGATGCATATGAATAGAAATAGCGCAATTCCAAAACCCTCAGTGACTCCGTGCCTCCGTGGCAAATATTCTTATCATAAGTATGACTAATATTAAAAAGTAGCCGTCACATCAAACATAAATCTTCGACCTTCACGAATGTAATCGAACGGGTAATTATTATTTTTCAAAAGTGTTTGATACGAATTTAAAAGATTTGTTATATTTAAACCCATTTCTAACTTATCATTCCATTTGTACATGAAACGAAAATTGATACTATACCAGGCAGGAATTGTTTTAGGTCTATAGACAGGGTAATTGTAATTATACGGTATAATATTCGTATTATTTCCAAAGAGCGAATCAACTGGTCCTAGATCGCTATTTCTTCTATAGACTGCACCTTGCCTCTCCACAGAAAGGCTAGTCATAAACTTTTGATCTGTCCAGGTTATACCGGCATTAGCCGTATGACTTGGAACCCAAGTAGTCTGTGTTTTATTAATGGAAATAGTTCTATCTTGGATATATTCGTTTAATCTTTTATTATAAGAAAAATTTGCAAACCCGGAAATATTTTTATAAGAAACTAATGCTTCCGATTCTACTCCGCCTGTTATGAGGGTATAGAGATTGGTACTGAGATTATTATTGGCGAGGCTATAGGCAATTTGGTTTTCATACCTGGTTCTAAATACATTGGCGCGCAGGTTTACATATTTATTTACAAACCAATCGACTCCTGCTTCGTA
>JANMOF010000235.1:0-2260 GCA_031368925.1 Leptospiraceae bacterium | reverse complement strand
TCTAATCTCTAATCTCTTTTTCGTCAGTACGCGGATCGCTTCCTATAATAGATATAAGAAATTTATTTCTTTTTTTAATTCAAGTTAGTGAACGTAAACTTAATTGTTAAGCGAATGATAAATATCATCGGATAATTTCATTTATCCGTTTGTGTTAGTAAATAACAATTTTTCATTGGCTATAGGAAGATAAAGAATATGAAAACAGAAAATAAGAATGCTACAGAGCAATTAACGTTTAGACAGAGGGCAGAAGAAAAATTTAAAAAGAAGCATTCTGTAGAAACTCAGGACTTAAATAGCAGTGAGACAAATCAACTTATAAGCGAACTTGAAATTCATCAAATCGAATTGAGTATAGAGAATGAAGAATTGATTGAAGCCAATGAAAAAGCGGAAGCGATTGCACGAAAGTATACAGCAAGATATAATTTTGCTCCAATGGGATATTTTACGATTGAAAAAGATGGAATTATCTCTGAACTAAACCTTCGTGGTGCAGAGCTTTTAAACAATGAACATAACAGTTTACTAAAAAGTAATTTTAAACTATTTATTACAGAAGCTACGAGACCGATATTTAATTCGTTTTTGCAACGGCTAATGGAAACTCGCTCGAAAGAAAACTGCGAAGTCCAGTTTGAAGAAAAGGGAAATTCAGTCCGTTATGTTTACATAGAAGGAATTCGTTCTGATATAGAAAATAATTTTCTAATAACTACCCTTGATATTACAGAGCGAAAAGTTGCCGAAGATAAAATGAAACAATGCGCAGAGGAATTAGAAAGAGTCAATAATGCCAAGGATAAATTCTTTAGTCTCATTGCGGATGATCTCCGTAATCCGTTCATGGGAATAATTACGATAGCCGAGCTATTAGAAGGAAAACTTACGGGCGTAAACAATGAACTCACTTCGCAACTTTTAAAATACGTTGAAGTCATCCATGCCTCATCCAAATCTGCGTTTTCTACAATGGAAAATTTAATACAATGGTCAAAGGCTCAAACGGGAAGCGTTGGCTTCCATCCGACAAGTATTTATATAAGTAAAATCATAGAGTCAAGCCTTCCGTTGATTACCGTAAGTGCATTTAAAAAAAATATCACCATTGAAAATGGTCTTTGCGGCATGGAATTAGTAATTGCTGATGAATCACTATGTGTCACAATTCTTAAAAACCTATTTACAAATGCAATTAAGTTCAGCCATCCTGAAGGCAAAATTATATTATCCACACTTGTGAATAAGAATTTTCTAGAAATTTCTATCTTCGATTCAGGCATAGGAATTGATTCTGAAAATCTAATTACTATTTTTAACCTTGACTCGAATTTCATTGGGCTAGGCACATGGAATGAAACAGGTACAGGACTCGGACTAATTTTATGTAAAGAGTTTGTAGACAAACAAGGCGGGAGTATTTGGGCGGAAAGTAAACTCGGTAGCGGCAGTAAGTTTACGTTTACATTACCGCTTGCAATAGAATGGGAATTCAACTGTGCGAAGGCAAATTGAAAAGCAATTAAAACACCGATTGTCATAGACGTGAGTCTCCAAACCAGATAAAATTATTCGAGATAAAGAATCAAAAAAAAAATGTAAGTTCTATTTACAAACGACTATGATATTTGTCATATGGCATATTATGGAAGATAAATTAAAATGTGCTGGCTGCCTTAGTCGAGAATATGGTGTTTTCAAATGTGTAGGCTCTGGCACCTTAGATGAAGTTTCCCAAGAAAAGACTTTTTTTCAATACAAGAAAAAAGATGTGATTTTTAAAGAGCATGAAAAAATAACCGGTTTCTATTGCATAAAAAGCGGACTTGTTCGAACTTTTAAATCAAGCAATAATGGCAAAGAGCAAACGTTCCAGATTGCGAGTCGCGGGAAGTGGTTGGGGTTTCGAGATGTTATCTCTAGCGGAGAATGTAATCATTCATCTGTTTGCCTAGAGGATGTAGAGGTTTGTTATATTTCAAAAGAAACAATCTCTAAATTAATCAAGTCCGATCAAGAATTTCAAATTGAAGTTATGAAATACTTAGCAGAGGAATGGAAGGAAACGGAAAATCATGTGTATTCGCTTGGCACCAAACAAATCCACAGTAGACTCGCTGAATTATTGCTCACATTCTACGGAGCCGCAGGAAAGCTTGAACCAGAATTAAATATAAACGTTACGCGTGAAGTCATGGCGACTTGCATTGGAACAACCACCGAAACATTGATTCGTGCACTCGCCGATTTTAAAGAT
>JANMOF010000234.1:0-10644 GCA_031368925.1 Leptospiraceae bacterium | reverse complement strand
CAAAGAGAATAAAGTATTAATAAATGCAACGACTGATGAGAAGTTTAACAAGGATGTATACATATCGAAGAATCAGGTTAAGTCTATATTATGCGCTCCGATCATGAAGCAGGGAGAATTAACCGGAGTATTGTATTTAGAGAATAATTTATCGACTGGAGCATTTACTGCGGATAGGTTACAGGTGGTAAATGTGTTATCATCTCAGGCAGCGATTTCTATTGATAATGCGCTATTGTATGCGAACATGGAGCAGAAGGTTCGTGATAGGACGAAGGAATTAGCAGAGACAAACGACCAGTTGGCGGAGAAGAACCAGCATATAACGGATAGTATTAATTATGCGAAGACTATCCAAGAAGCGATATTACCCTCGAAGACAGCAATATCCAATACTTTAAAAGACTTTTTTATATTGTTTAGACCTAAGGATATTGTATCAGGAGATTTTTATTGGTTTACGTATTATGAAGGTTACACGTTTATAGCCGCAGTGGACTGTACTGGTCATGGAGTTCCCGGGGCGTTTATGTCGATGATAGGAAGTTCGATATTAAACCAGATAGTAAAAGAGCAAAAGGTATTAGATCCAGCCCTTATATTAAAGCATTTGAATAATAATGTGCGTCATGCGCTACGTCAGGATGTGAAGGAAGATGCGTCTCGTGATGGAATGGAGATATGTTTTTGTAGAATCAATGAAGCTAACGACGAAGTAGTATTTGCCGGTGGACATAGAACGCTTTATATGATGCGAGGGGATGAGTTTATCTCGATAAAGGGAGATAAAGAGTCGATAGGTGGCAAGCAGAAAGAAGAGCGCGTTTACACGAATCATGAGATCAAGATAGAAAAGGGGATTCGTACAGTAATATACTTGACTACGGATGGATTTCAGGATCAACCAAATCCCGATGGTAAGAAGATAGGCTCTAAGGGATTACAAGAAATGATTCAAAAGCATTATTCAGGTAATGGTCTTGAACAGAAGAAGTTATTCGAAGAAGGACTTGACTCTCATACAAAAAAAAATACAGAGCCTCAGAGAGATGATATTACTCTCATTGGAATTATTTTATGAATAGATTTTGATTTTTAGGCTAAAGTTATATTTGGGGTTGACTCAAAAAAGTATTTTGTGATACTGCATCTATTCGTTTAGCTTGGCTGAATTTCGTAGTTACAAATGTTTGCTGAATGAGTGTTCAAATCAATTCTAGCTAGTAAAATCAATATTAAAGATATTATTGACAATAATACAAATTTTAGGTTAGTGTAAAATCTTATGAATCAAAGTGGTGGACTATATAACCAGTATCTCGAAATAAAGGATCATAAAGTTCTTGTTTCATTCAAAGGGGCGGTTTCTCAGGACATCTTAACTGAATTTGGTACTATGATTAAATCTTCCTTAAGTGCCGAAACTAAAACTAATCGTATTTTTGCTGTTTTTGTTGAGCTTGCACAAAATATACTACATTATTCTGCGGAAAAGGAATCAAATTCCATTGGTACTGCAGGAGTGGGTATCATTCTACTTAAAGAAAAACAAGATAGGTTTTTCCTAAGTTCAGGAAACATGGTAGATAATCAAAGCGTGGAAAAAATTAAAGCAAAGTGCGAGAAAGTAAATGGAATGAACAAGGATCAACTAAAAGCATTTCACCAAGAGTTGATTCGCGGAGATCGGCCCAAAGATGGAATTAGCCGAGGAGCTGGTCTTGGAATTGTTGATATAGCACGTAAATGCGATAGTCCAATTGACTGCATTGTAAATCCAGTAGACAATATCACTTCATTTCTAACTCTCTCTGTATCTTTTAAAAAGGACAATCAATAATGGATAAAATTCTTATACAAAAAACCAAAACCTCTCCAGAAATAATCATGGATTTTGAGAAGGGTATCTTAGATATAATTGGTGAGTCTTATCCGGAAAATGCCGTAGGGTTTTATAAGCCAGTATTTGATTGGTTAAACTCAGCAACTACTGCCAATATACCGCTAACTGTTAATTTTCGATTAGACTATTTTAATACAAGTTCTTCCAAATGCGTGATAGACATTCTAGATATTTTAGACAAATACCATGGAAATTCTGGAAAAGTTTCAGTGAAATGGTATTACAAAGAAGATGACGATGATATGCTAGAAACAGGGGAAGAATTTTCTAGTGATATTAAGGTTCCCTTCGAACTTCTCTCTTATTCTTAAATTCCATGGCAGGTGAGAAATCTGGCGAGAACCATGAAGAAATTTTCGAGCATGAATTCGAAATTCTTCAAAGGTTTAAAGAAAAATTCCAAGTAAGCTCAGATGCAAATTCTAATCTAGTTGAATATAAAATCTTAGGGGATAATTACGAGCAGCTTCTCAGACAAAGCATTAAGCTCATGAAGATTGGAGACTCAACACAAAGAAGACTAATCAAGACACAAAACCAACTCCAAGAAGCAAATGACCAGATTGAAAAATCCTACAACAACCTAAAAGCACTCAGCCAATTTGGGCAATCAATTACAGCTAGCTTAGACACAAAGGAAATTATACTTTCTGTTCTTCATCACATACAGCCTATGATGTCTACGGATATTCTTTCGATTGGAATGTACGAAGAAGATAAAAATATTATCAAATATAAATTTTGTGTAAAAAATGGAGCTTACGTTCCTTCGCTTGCCTCTGAAAGATTAGATGAAATTAATTTTTCCTCACTTTGCTTTCAAAAAAAACATGAAATCATTGTGCAAGATATCTATAAAGAATACTCAGAGCTTGTTCTTACTGTAAAAGAACTCTGGGATGATACGACTGAATCTTTATCTTATTTCCCACTTAAAGTAGAAGACAGGTTTATTGGAATATTGACTGTTCAAAGTTACGGGAAAAATGCCTATTCGGAAAATCAGTTGAACGTATTACGCACGTTAGCCTCTTATGTAGGTATTGCAATTGATAATGCTGATGCCTATAAAAATCTTTCCAAGAAAAATAAGCAACTCAACGATAATATTGAGAAAATCAATTCTCTCAATGAAGGTCTCGAGAACGAAAGACAAAAATCAGAGAAGCTACTTTTGAATATCCTCCCAGCCTCTATTGCTGAAAGACTAAAAGCCGGTGAAAATGTAATCTCTGATTATTTTCCTGAAGCTACTGTGATGTTTGCCGATCTAGCAGGTTTTACTAAGATGAGTGCTAAGCTCGCTTCACCGGAGAAACTAGTTATTATCCTCAATGATATTTTTACTGAATTCGATATGGTTGCTAATAAATACGGACTCGAAAAAATAAAGACCATCGGTGATTGTTATATGGTAGCGGGTGGAATTCCTGTTACTAGCACAGACCATTCAGAGAGAGCGGCATATGCCGCTGTTGACATGTTAAAAGTTTTTACCGAGATCAAGGCAAATTGGAAAATGGATTTTGGAATTCGAATTGGGATTCACGTTGGTTCTATTGTTGCCGGTGTAATTGGAAAAAATAAATTCGTTTACGACCTCTGGGGTGATACAGTAAATACTGCTTCACGCATGGAATCTCATGGTGTTCCGGGTCGAATTAATTGTTCACAGGATATTTATGATAAGCTCAAGGATAAATTTATTTTCGAAGACCGTGGTGAAATGGAAGTAAAAGGAAAAGGCATCATGAGAATGTTTTTTCTGAATGATAGAAAATAACCAATCAATCTAACAAAGGACAGGGTAGCTAACTATGATTTGTCTGAAATGTAACACTTTTCACGCTGGCTTCGTCGGGCGGCTATGCCCTGTTTGCTCCGAGCCGTTGCAGCTTGAGACAAATACCAATCGAGATAAACTTGTTCTCGGTAGACTCAGGGAATATCTTTCTAGCTGGCAGAAATCGGGAATTGTTAGCAAAAAAGCGATTTCTGAAATGGAAGCCGCACTGGCAAATACTAATTTACCCCAAAAAGAAATTCAAGAGAGTTCTTCTTTCGGACTAGTCGGTCTATTTCTGGAATGGTTTCAAAATCTTATCACGGTTTTCTTTGCAAGTCTGGGTGCTTTATTTGAACCAATGATTCAAACGCCCAATTCTATTCGTCTCAGGAAAAATCCTTTCGGTAAAGAGGCAGATGCAAGTTATGAGAGCCTAACAGAGGGTATCCTTTCCGGGGATAATTCTGGATCTAGTAATTTATCAGGACTCGACGGAGTCGCCGAACTAGATGAAAAGCCAAAGCGTAGAAAAGGTAAATACAGTGTTCATGAATTCAAATCAAAACCTAAAGAGCCTGAATTTGAAATCTGGTCGGGATTACGCCCGTTATTCAATGAATATATCTGGTGGTTTATTGGATCTCTACTTGTATTGACAGGCTCAATCATGGGAATCAGGGAAGCATGGCTTGTGCTTTCAGGGCTTAATCGTCATTTGACTGTGCTTGGTGCAGTAGCATTGTATGAGTTTTTATTTACAGCACTTGGAATTTTTCTAGGGACTCGGTCAGTGGTTACAGGAAGGCTACTAACTGTTATTTCCCTTCTATTACTGCCAGTTTCCTTTTCGGTAGTGTCTGATGTGCTTTTGGAAAATGTAATTTTAGGAATTCTTGTTCTTGTCGTTTTAACAGGAATTACCTCTGGAATTTTATCTATCATTGCTAAACAATTTCAATTGGCAGCCAGGGATTTTATTTTTGTAATATTACCATCTTTAGTAGTGCAATCTCTAATTCCATTTTCAGGGAGCGGTATATACTCTATTATACTCAGCTTTCTTCCGCTCGCTATTGTTAGCTACTCAGGTAGAAAATTTATTTCTTCTAAGGCAGGCAGCAAGGGATTATTTTTACTTTCGATTTACGGAGCCATCTGTGTATTAGCTATTTATCTGAATCAACCTTTCGAAAATAATTCTAGTTTCCAACTTGGAAGTCTTTCTCTTGGAGTTCTTTTTCTTTGGATGTTTGGTCTTTGTGCGATTCTTGCAATTACATTTGGAACGTATGGCTTTCAAAATGAACCTAGAAGAATTTATACGATTCTTGAGATTTTAATCTTAGCGGTTACTCTTGTGATTGCCGCAATTTCAGGAATATTTCTTTACTCAACACAAGCTTGGGAAATGAATGAAGATTCTATTCGTTTTTTGTATATATTGATTCCTATTATTGTTAGTATTCTTTTCTTTGATACAATCCCTCGGCATGAAATGGCTATTCATCCTTTTATGGTATTGTCTATTTGCAGTTCTTATTTACTCGTGAAGGAAATTATCCCACCTACAATTTGGTCTATTGCTTTTGCGCCTATCGTTCCTATCACGGGAATGCTTTATTCTAAAGATGAGTCTCCTAGAATGAAAACAACGCTCTATGCTTGGGGGAATATTTCTGGGGTTATTTCTTGTTTGGGTTTAATTTATTTTAGCTCCTTGTTTCAATTTAATGATATATCTGTTCTTGAGGTATTAAAAGAATCGTTCTTATTCATTCATATGGGTCCGATTTTAGCCGGCGGTCTTTACTTTGCAGTTATCTCTCACTCGGTGGCTCGTTGGTCTAATTCGATTTTACATCTTTCGGCAGCATTTGGAACTTTCACTTTTATCTATGGAGTTTTTTTATTTTTTTTCCCAATGATAAATTCGATTTCACGATTTGGAATTAGTCTGGGATTGGTTAGTGTCTTATATCATTTTGCCGCAGTCAAATTTGAAAAAGTTCTGCGTAAAGCCATGAACGAGGAAAATGATTCACTCTTTCAACCAATGGACGATATTTCGCTATTATCCGGAACTCTTTCTGTTCTCATTCTTCTTTTTGTGTTTATCCCAACTTCGACTTTCGAAAATACTCTTGTAGTTCTAACGGGTATAATTTTAATTATCCGCTCTTTTAGGGATAACAGTAGCTTCTCTAGTTTTATTGGCTCGCTTCTTATTTCACTTGCAGTATTACGACTATCGATTGCCTCTTTTTCGGTTCCGACCACAGCAATCAGTGCATTTGTTTCTTCTAGCATTGCACTTGGAGCAAGTTTCCTTTGTATATTTTTTCCAAACTTGGCTCCCGCACTAATCAAGTCTAGAAAAGTATTCTTTGTATTTCGTTTGCCATTTGCCGCACAGGGTCCCGTGCTTATTAGAAATGCTTTGGCGGCAACCGCACTTATTTATGTATTATATTCCGTGAGCCTGATTTTTATATGGTTAGGTCTAGCTGATCAACCGGAGAGAAACTTAGTAATTCTGTCTGGAGTTCTACTTGCGCTTCTATTTTCGATAGCTTTTTTTACGAGAGCGTTTTATTCCTTTTATCTGCGCGGGTCTGTAATTTCTCTTACGCTTATTTTCATTTGTATTGGTCTAGCTGCTGTTGCAAATCGAATTGGAAGACCTTTACCGCCTAACGTTGTTGGTCTTAATCTTACACTTGGTATCATCGCATTATGGATATTTTCCCGTGCTTTATTTTACAAAGGTCAAGTGATTGCAGACTGGCTAGATAACCCGACACAGGGGAAAAATTATCATCATGTTCCTCTCTCTGCAATGCTACTTCTCGGGCTTGTTTTATTTTTAGATGTAGGGCTTTTACAGCCAACAAACATTTCTCGTTTTCTATACATTACGCCGCCGACTTTTTTTATTGGGGCAGGGCTTGCTGCCTTTTTTTATAGCCTGTCTTTAAATACCTTGATTCCTCTGCATTTTTCTTTCGGCTTAATGATAGTTGCCGCAAGCTTAGGTTTCGTACAAGAAAGTTTACTTGGAACAAAACTAATTCCACTTGATTTACCTGGCAGTAGATGGGTGCCACTAGTAACAGAAGCGGCTAGTAGAAATGGAAATTGGCTTGATCCCAATGTGTTTCTTCCTTCTAACCTTAACCAGACAATCCTGATTATCCGCGCAGCGAATGGAATTGCATTTGCGGGTGCGATTTATTGTTTTTGCGTGCTCGTTTTACCATTAACCGCATTTGGTGCCGCTATTCGTAAAATCGTATTTCGATTAGAAGATTTTGTGCCAATCCAGTTTTTATTTTCTAGCTGGGGTCTTATTTGCACCGGTCTTCTAGGTGTTATTGCATTTCAATATGCATTTATCACTCCAGGAATCATCGCATTTGTTGGTGGGGGATTTCTTGTATTAGCCGGTCATTCAAGAATAGGGAATTTAATCATTGCACTGAACGGGCTTTTTATCATTCATGGACTGGCTCATCAAGGAAATATTTATCCAATCTGGGCAGGACCACTACTAGCCTGCATTGCTTTACTGATGGTCATGGGGGTAAAGCCTGTTAGCTTATTCTCTAAAAAACCTTACAGCAGAATCTTAGAAAGCTCTCACGTAGGTGCTTTAATTTACTCCACAGTTGGATTTATCTATGCGCTTGCTACTTTATCTACGGCTACTATTGATAATGCGGTTCCGGGTTTAATTCGCGGAATGTTTTTCGCAATGAGTGGAATTTGGATGCAGACATTGGCTCTAGGGATTACATCTTTATTGGCTGGAATTTCTTTATCTCTAGGAGGATTCCAGTGGACGAAAGGACTAACAACGTTAGCTGCAATGGGTAGCGTTTTAGTTTTTGGATTTTCCGGGATTACTTCCTTTCCCGTTTTATGTCAATATGGAATTTGCACTGAGGCTAATACCGTGAATTCTTTACCAGGGATGATTCCTTATTTTGCGCTAATTCTTGCAGTTGTTTTAAGTATTGCGAGCCTGTGCTCTATTTTCATCAAAGAAAGACGCGAAGATTTTGCTCTCGGTGTCGGCTATGGTTCTGATCTTTTGATTCTAATCACGGGAGTTTTAATTGCTGTCTTTATTCGATTAGGGATTACTTCTAATTTGCTCTTTAGTGAATTTGCACTCATCGGTTCGATTCTACTCGTAACTTGTATTTCTATTTTTACTTCCTTTCAATATCGTAGACAGCGCCATCTCTATTTTAGCCAGACATCTATTGCTTCTCTTTACCTTGCACTGAAACCCGCCTTCCCAGAAATTTTAACTCCTGAAGTAGATGCAATTGCTGCACTCGTGTTTGGGTTTATCTTAACGGGGGTAACGACTGTTGCCCGTAGAACAGGAATTCCTCCTTTAGAAGAAAGCACTCGCCGTTTTGCGGCAATCATGCCAGTAGTCGCAGCTATCGTTTTACCTACAGAGGTAAGTTATGGAAATGCAGGGATGGCTACATTTTCAGCTGCTTTGTATGCAGCCCTTGCGACTACTTCGTCTAATCGTATTTATGCGGTACTTTCGGCACTTGCGGCTAGTTTTGCTATATTCACGGCAATTATGGCGTCTAACGTTCAAGGCTTCGAAGTCTACTTGGCTCCCGTTGGACTTTTCTTTTTATTCTTAGGACATATCTTTAGCGAAAATTTAACCGAGCAAGCAAGAAAGATAATTCGTATTGGTGGTGGGCTACTACTCTATTTACCAGCAGCAATTAATATTAGTTTTGAAATGGGAAGAGCGCAAGATGCCAGTTATCCGGTAGTATTCGGTTTACTATGCTTAGCCGGTATCTCTACTGGGATGCTATTTCAAATTCGCTCTTATTTGTTTATGGGAGTAAGCTTTTTTACTTTGAATCTTGTTGCTAATTTTTTACAAAAAGGTTTACGAGATCAGGGAATGGGATTTATTTTACTTTCCCTCGCTGGATTATTTATCATTGGTGGACTCGTTTTTTATACGCTTAAAAGAGATCAGATTCTTGGATTTGTCGAGCGCACACAAAAAGATTTGGCGAAATGGGACTAGGATTGATTATGAATAGCACAAGGGCTGAATTAGTAATTTTGACTTAGTAATAGAGTTTAAAACTTTTTTTTTTGCGATTATTTTTGGTTTTTTTATTTTCAGCTTTATCTAAACCTTGTCTAACAAAAGGTCTATGGAGGATTTAATGAAAAAAATGATTAGTTCAATCGTATTAGGTATTTCCCTATTGGTTTTGGGAATGGAAATTTCGGCACAGGCTGCAAGCTTTACCACTACCGGTTCTGGGGTTCGAGTAAAAAAAATTGCATTTGTCAGCGTGAATGTCTACGCAATCACTCACCAAATGAAGGATGTTCCTGCGACAAGATCTGCATCCGAGTTTATCAATGCAGAAACAGATAAACGGCTTATTCTAAAAATGAAGCGGGATGTAGAAGCGGCTAAGATTGTGACTGCGATTAATGAAGCGTATGCGTTAAATGGTTACTCGAATAAAGCAAACCAAGACAGCTTTAGCAGTGTTTTGACCGGTGACTTAAAAGAAAATGATACGATTACTATTTCGTATAACGCTACAAGCAAGGCAGTAACCTGTAATTACGCTGGAAAAACTTCTACTGTAAATGGTGCAGATTTCATGAAAGCGACTTGGTCTATTTGGTTTGGAAAAATCGATCAACCCGCACTCACTTCTGCTTTAGTTGGGAAATAAATAATCCTTATCTTGTAGAGACAGGTCTGAGACCTGTCTCTACGACGTTTAAAATTTCATAAAACTGCTTTCTAATTCTTATCCCTATAATTCTATGGAATCATTCAGAAGATTGTGGAAGAAAATAAACATTCTTTCATTACTCTGAAACCATAACAAATTTTAGCGAGTAATATGAATCAGAAAGTATTTCTATTAATTTTAATTGGAATGATGGCGTGTCGCACTTCGAGTGATGATAGCATTATTCGCAAACATCCAGCGGATATTGACATTAAGCCTTCAAGTGTTAGATTTTTTAAAGAAGTATTGCCTACTCTTGCCAAGAAAAAAATTCTATTGGTTACAAACCCGTCTGGAATAGGAAATAACCCGGAGCGGCTAATACAGAAATTCTCAGAGTATGAAATCCGCCTCCAATATCTTGTCGGACTCGAGCATGGGTTCTTGGGACTCGATGAAGATTTTAGCTCAACGCCGGTTACTATTGATTCGACGTTCAACGTTCCTATCTATCATATTTATAAATTAAAGCCAAGTGACATTCAACTCTTACTGAGTGGAGTGGACGCAGTTGTATTTGATGTGCAAGATATGGGAATGCGTTGTTATACGTATCTCACTGTCCTCAAAAGGATTATGGATCAAATTCCAGATAAAAAAATACAATTCATTTTACTAGATCATGTGAGTCCTGGAATGGAAGTTGCTACGAGCGGTGCTGAACTGAAAACCGGCTACGAGAACTTTGCCGCTGATTTTCCGCTTCTTTTTTTTACGGGACTTACTCTTGGAGAATCTGCGAAATACTATAACAGTGAATTTTTACAAAATAGAATTGATCTAAAGGTAATTCCAATAGAGAATTATACAAGAGGAATGCGATTTGAAAAAACGGGTCTTGCCTGGAATACACCTTCACCTAATTTGCCTAACCTTGATTCAGCGCGCAATTACTTAGCATTGGTTTTTTTGGAAGGAATAAATATTTCCGTTGGGCGTGGAACACAAGCTCCCTTTGTTTATTTTGGTGCACCCTGGTTTAGAGATTCAGAAGAGTTTGCTGTTCTTTTGCAAGCTGATTCTAAGAATGACTACTATTTTCAGCCTGTGTTCTTTAAGCCGGTTTATGGTCCGCATAAGGATAAAATTTGTCGTGGGCTCAGGATGACTGTTGTGAATTTGAATTATAATCCGATAAGATTAGC
>JANMOF010000219.1:0-7228 GCA_031368925.1 Leptospiraceae bacterium | reverse complement strand
TGATAAATTTCCTGGATATCTCCCCTTCCTGCAATTACGTGCTTTAAGAATAAGGTCTCATCTTCGTTGATCGTTCTCACTGGCTCTTCCGGGGTTAAATCAATATCATCCCTTCCGTCTGATGCAAGTATAATTACATCGCCCGGCTCTAGTTCAAATTTAAAAACTTGAAACGGAATTTCGGAATCAAGTCCTAGTTTACGTAAGTTTAAGTTATTCTCTATGAATTCTGCCCGCCCATTTCTATATAGAACGGCATACGGGTGTTCTGCGTTAAAATAATACACTTCGCCTGTTTCATCATTTATAAGCATTACAGTGCAGGATATTACCATTGAACCGTTAAATGTTTTAAAAATGCGATGAATCTCGTAGTATACGTCTGTTAGCCACATCTCAGGCGGTTTGTCTACAACCCAATCTTTTGCGGCAGAGCGAGACATGATAGAGTTCATTGCAACACCCATCACTATAGATCCACCCGCGCCCTGCATGGATTTTCCCATCGCATCGGCATTCATCGCCATAGTATAACGAGTGAATTTTAATTTATTGCCAAATCGTAAGTTGCCGGTCACACAAATATCTCCACCGATTTCTACTTGTTTGCCTTTGAATTCGAAATGCTTTTTTTGTTTGATTAAAAATTCTGTTTTCGTAAATTCAGATTTATTTGCATTCATGAAAAGAGGCTTTGTCAGAAGAGAAGTTAAAAAATAATCTCCATCCTGTTGCACTTTCAACTTCTGCACTTCATCCATTTTTTCTTGCACTTCTTTTGTGCGCTCATTTACTTTCTCTTCCAGGTTATCTGCATAGTGCACGAGTTCTGATCTTGCATACTTTATTGAAATCACCATTGAGTTAAATGAATCCGAAAGAAAACCAATCTCATCATTTACTTTGATTGGAACTTCGACTGCTAAATCTCCATGGTTTACTTTTTCCAATGCATGGACTAAGTCCCAGAGAGGAGTGATTAAGCTTCCACGAAAGAATAACGGGTATATGCCGATAACAATGCATACTACAATAATTAAAATGAATTGTTGGTTCGAAGAAGTGGTATGCATATACTGTCTGTAGCCTAAGTAGGAGTAACCGACTTCACTTACTACTTGCGTATACACCTCGTAATGCGTATAGGCTACAAAGTGTTTTTGGTTTCCAAATTCATCCTGGCTTTTTCTAAAATGTCTTGTATTTGCTGGCTGAAAGAATCGAAAGTATTTATTTATCTCCCGGCGAAGGTTGCTTGAGTCAATAGCTCTTCCGTTCCACTGGCAGTTAGAAAAATTCTTTTCGATAGCAATTTTAAAATTTTTAAGACTGTTAGAACTAAGATACTTTGTAATTGCAGAACAAAAATTCTGTGAATCTAGCTGACTAATTTTATTAGAATGAATGAAGCTAAATTTATTGAGACTATCTAGAAATGGAAAAATAGTTTCTTTTAGATCAGTGTCACTTGTATCTTTATTGGTTACTAGGTATTCGCCGATGCTATTTTTAAATCCTTCGAAGTAAGGATGAGTATTAAATAAATATTCGTTTAGCGCAGAACGGAAATTGGATTCCGGCAAATTCTTAATATCCTCATAGATGACTGTATTTCTGAAATCTACTTCTACAAGTGGCAAGTCTAGAGAGGTGGAACTCGGATAATCTTTTTTTTGAATTTCTAATTCGTCTAGCGAAAGTTGGATAAAATACTTTGTGTCTTTAGACTTATCTCCACCTTCAATAATACGGGACATGTTTTCGAAACGAAGGGTATCATAATCACGGTCTTTATCTTTCATCGAATAAAAACTAGAAGCTTGTAATATAATTAAGAGTGTAACAAGTGTTAGCCCTACAATCTTTACCATGAAAGTTGTTCTGTCTTTGGTGGAGTTTACATATACAACGGAAATAATAAAAAATCCAATTACTAAAAAGAGCGTTAGCGAAATTAAATAGGCTGATCTATCCATCGCCCCATCGCGGCTCATGATATTTGTGATATTTGGAGTGAGCGCAGCGATGACCATTGCTAGTAGAATTTTTAATAGCACCCAACGCTCTTTTGTTTTTATTACGTAAACTTTCCAGGCACCAATTAATAAAAAAGAAATAATAGAATAGATTGCGATTAACGCTGCAAGCATTCGGCTGAGCGGCTCTGCATCGAAGTCCCAGTAGTGACCGGTAAAATGAAATTTTCTATCAGCATTCCATGTCCCCGCGATAAAAATAATATCAACGACGATTGCCACAGCCCACATCCCCTTAAGAACACGCGAAGATATTTTTGGATTCGTGTCCCTTGGGTATTTGAAGAAAAATTGTCCGAAGTGTAAAAGTGCAGGTAGAATAAATCCACCTGTGAGCCAGCGGTGATAGCTTGCGATTGGATGATAGTAAAATGCCGCAAAGAAATATCCAGTGTTAAAAAAGGCAAGGAATAAAAAGCCAATACCAAGGTGAAATGTGCTGTCTGATTTATTCGGAAGAGTCAGAAAAAAATACGCGAGGGCAAACGTGAATATCGTTACAAGTAATGTCCCAAACGAAAAAAAATTAAAGAGTATGTATTTAGTATAGGGTTCCAAGAACTCCATCAATTGCCCTCGCTTACTTATGCTACGTATGTAGGCTAATGAATTTCCTATTTTGAAAACAATCTTTTTTTATTTTTTCGTCACCAGAAATTTAACATGTAGTAGGCTCGCTGCTGCGGGGTTTAGAATTTTGACAGCCTATCTTTATTTAGCAACTAAAAAGTAGTTGCAATTATTGTAATCAAGATTATCATGTCAATGTGAGTAAATTTGACAAGTTACTACAAAGATTACAAAAGAAGCCGAAAGATTTTTCTTATGAAGAATTGGTTAAACTATTAGGTGGTTTTGGTTATGATGAATTAAAACTTGGTAAAACTTCTGGTTCAAGAGTTGCATTTATGAATGAGGGAACAAGGCATATCATTCGCTTGCACAAACCACATCCATTGAAAATTCTTAAGACTTATCAAATTGATTTAATATTAGAAGAACTTAAAAGTAAAGGATACCTATCATGAAAGACTACATGACTTATAAAGATTTTATTGGATCAGTGCATTATAATTCTGGGGATGAAGTATTCTATGGAAAGATAGAAGAAATTGATGATCTAGTTACCTTCGAAGGAAAATCAGTGAGTGAATTAAAAAAATCTTTTCAAGAAGGAGTTGATGACTATATTTTAATTTGCCAAAAAACAAAAAAGCCAATGCTCAAATCTTTTAAAGGTAGTTTTAATGTTAGAATCAATCCCGAGCTTCATCGCAAAGCATATCGACAATCTATTATGAAAGGAATGTCTTTGAATCAATTAGTCCAAACTGCCATTGAAAAAGAGCTTGCAGAATTTCATAATGCAAAGGCTACAGCTTAAGTTTGAATGGAAATTGAAAAGATAATACTTGTTATCCGCGCAACTCGTTTGCAGGAGAGTGTGCAGCGCTTTAGTTCAAAGGCTCAGGCAAAATTTTTTGTGCAATCGAGAGGGCAGTCGTTTGATGACTACGAAAAAGAAGACTCTAATTACCAGTATGCGCGTGACCAGGTGGCACATGCAATTCCTCCTGATATAAAACTCCAAGTAATTGATAGAAGTTTTCTTCCTAATTTTGTCTTTGGTCCAAAAGACGTTGTGATGACTCTCGGACAAGATGGGCTTGTTGTAAATACAGCAAAATACCTAAACGGTCAGCCGATTATTGCAGTCAATCCCGACCCTGATAGGTTTGACGGAATTTTACTCCCTTTTCAAATTCCAACACTTGCGCAAGCAGTGAATTCTTTATTGAAAGGAAGTCCCCGCATTCGAAATATTACAATGGCAAAAGTAGAATTAAACGACGGACAATCCCTATTTGCCTTCAATGATTTTTTTATTGGCGCAAAGTCTCATACAAGTGCTCGCTATACAATTAAATTCCAGGGTAGACAAGAACGTCATAGTTCAAGCGGAGTTGTAATTTCTACACCAGCAGGCTCAACTGGTTGGCTTAGTTCTTTATTTAACATGGCAAAAGGAATTGCCGGATTTCAGGGAGACAAATCAGAATTAGGCGGAATGCGTCTCGACTGGGATGAGCGCCGGCTAATCTTCATTGTCCGAGAGCCATTTCGTAGCAAGTGGAGCAGTGCCGATTTGGTCGCAGGAGAAATTTCCGAGCAAAACAAAATTGTCCTCGAGAGTCATATGCCCGAAGCAGGTGTGATTTTTTCGGATGGAATGGAATCTGATTTTTTAGAATTTAACTCTGGAACTACTGCAAGCATTGGACTTGCAGAGAAGATGACAAGACTTGTTGTGGTTTAAAAAATGAACTATTATTTTGTAAATCTTTTTCTGGTAGGTGTATTCCTTTTAAGTCTATCATTTTCCAATTGCAATTCTTTACCACAAAAGCCGGAGACAATTCCTAGAAATGATTATAGTTATTTAAAAGAATACCTTAATTCTTATGTTCCATCGAAAATGAAAGATGCATCTGTAGTCGGGCTAAGTGTAAGCATTGTTTCCGACAAAGAGGTATTATTCGCAAGGGGTTTTGGCTATTCGGATAAAGCAAATGATCTAAAAGTTACTGCTGATACTATTTTTAGAACAGCATCCGTTTCTAAAATACTAAACCTGGTAATTGCTATGAAGCTTGTAGAAGAAGGGAGGCTAAGTTTAGATAAAGATATTAACCAGTATTTACCTGAGTTAAAATTAAAATCCCGTTTTCCAAAATCAAAACCAATTACAATTCGTTCTATTCTAACGCATCATTCCGGTTTACCCTCGGATAGAATGAGAGGATTTTTTTCATATTCAAAGACGGATTCCTTGGAAAAATTGGTATCTGAAATATCAGGGGAATATGTAAGCTATCCACCAGAATTTATTTTTTCTTATTCGAATTTAGGACATTCTACTCTCGGTCGAATTGTGGAGAAGGTTTCCGGTGAATCGTATGCAAATGTCTTGCAGAAAAAAATTTTTCAACCTCTCGGTATGGAGCATTCTTTCTATGAAGTGAATTCTGATAAGAAAAATGATTTTGCCAAGGGCTATGGCGGATTAATCTTTAAATCAGAAGTAGCAGAAGCTGGCTTACGCGACTTACCCGCAGGGTTCTTAAATTCTTCTGTAAATGATCTTTCTAAATTGATTCAAGTTTTTTTAAATGATGGCAAAGTAAATGGAAATCCTTTTTTAAAGTCAGCTACGCTAGAAGAAATGTATCGAATTCAAAATCCAGGTAATCCTTATGATGATGAATTTAAAATTGGACTTTCTTTTTTTCTTAATACATTTGATCTGGGTGAGCAAGTTTTTTCGGTCGCCCATGGAGGAGATACTTTTTTATTTCACGCCATGCTTGGAATTTTACCCAAAGAAAAACTGGGTGTAATTGCATTATCTAACACCAATACATCAGCTCCACTAGTGTATGATATAGCAAACAAATCTCTGCAAATTTCTCTGGAAGCAAAAACAGGTTACAAAAAGCCAACAGAAATCAAGAAGTCAGAAGCGGCTAATGTAGATATGTCGTCTTATGCAGGGGTTTATCAAAACGGGGCTATGATGGAAGTTGAAGTAGAGAATAATATTGCTTCGGCGAAATTAGATGGTGGCGTTAATTTTATTCTACCGGACAGAGAAGGCGTGTGGCAAAATGCAAAAATAAAGGTATTCAGGCTATTTACCATTAACCCACCAATACAATTCAAATTTAAAACTGTCAAGAAAGAGAAATTGCTTTATCTTAAAGTGGGCGGAAATGTTTTATTATGGGGGACTAAGATCACTCCACCTGATTCAATGAATGCATCTTGGGCGAATCGTGTAGGAAAGTATAAAATTCTAAACGATGACAAAGACAATGCAGGGATGATAAAAGATCCCGAGCTAAAAATAGAAAAAGGTTTCCTAATCTTTGAAAGTAATGGAATTCCAGCGGCTAATATTGATGTTAAACAAAAGTTTGCTCTTCAATTAGTCAATGACAAAGAAGCAATTATAGCCGGACTCGGCAGAGGAAAAGGAGATACAATTTCTGTGAAACAAATTAGCGGGAAAGAAATATTAACCTATTCAGGGTATGAGATGGAGAAAGCGGAGTAATAATATTACCCCGCGTTTGATAAGGTGCTTACTTAATCGCACCTTGAATGCTATCAAAAATTCTATCAGACCAAGCTCCGCCTTCTTTTACATAGACAGCAGGCTCGCCGAGTGGTGCTGGAACTTTAAAACTGTGACCACCGATGATCGTCTTTCCTGTGAAGGCATGTTTCCATTTGCCTTTAGGAAAATACCCAGTAACCTCTGTGTCACCTTTGGTGTAAACAGGTAGAACAAGTAAATCTTCACCAACCATAAATTGGTATTTCAAATCATATGTTTTTGGATCTGATGGATAATTTAGATAGGGGTGTCGAATAACCGGATAACCTTTTTCTTTTGCTTCGTTTACCAAGTGCACAAAATAATCTTTTAACGCATAATGAATTTTTCCAAAGCGAGCAAACGCATTTACACTATTTACATCTGAATTATTCTCAGGGTAAAGAATTGGGCTACCATTTTTATCCGTTTTCTTATTATGAATGCTCGAATACACTTGGTTAAAGCGTGCCGGAACATTTCCTTCGTGCGTGCGGTAAATCGGAGTAAACGCATTCATTTCGCTCCAACGTCTATTTAATTCTTCTGTTCTATCATAATTTGGAAAATACCAGGGAGAATTTTTAAGACCAGTATAACCGCCTATGTCACTATGGTTAATAGCGATTCCACTGATACCGCCGGAATTTAACCCAACGATAGTAGAGGCTAATCCATCGTTAACCCCAAAGGTTACCATTTGATCGCCTAACCAAAATGCAGACGAATAACGATTAGACCCTGTGTAACCTGCACGGGTAAAGAAAACAATCTCGCCTTCTTTTCCAGCTTCCTGGATTGCTTCTCTGTTGATTCTTGCCCAATCTACTGGATAGATATTGTGGTATAGCTCTGCAGAAACTCCGCTATGAAGTTTTGCATCATAAGGAAGCCATTCGCCGAAGTCTGCCATCCAACCAGAAAGACCCTGCTCGATCATATTCTTCTTGATAATTTCTTTTGTCCAGGTAACCGCTTCTGGATTTGTTAAATCAATTATGTAAGCAGGAAAACCAATTGATTCGATAATATAATC
>JANMOF010000216.1:0-12047 GCA_031368925.1 Leptospiraceae bacterium | reverse complement strand
TAGCGACAGTTTGAATTAAATCTTTATGTTCTTTATTTGTAGCTTGAACGACTAGAGTTGCAGAGCCTGTATACTCAACCGGTGTATCCGAGTCAATACGAAAGGCTTGGATTTGAAAGATAGGAGTTTTTGGTTTTTCTGTTAAGCCTAGTCCTATGATGTCTGATTTTCCATTGCCTGTTATATCAGCTAATTGAAATGCCCCGTTTAAGGTCTTAGTGTCATTATGCGCTGTGTATCCTTTTCCATTGGAATAGGATATGTAGAGAGTTCCATTTTTGGAATAAACTAAATCGTCTTTCCCGTCACCGTTCACATCAGAGAAGGCAACTGTATTTTGCGTTTCTTGGAATGCGTTATCTCCCATTGCCAAATACTGAGGAGCGACATTAGGAAGGGAACTAAACTGAGCAGGTGTAAATCCATTTTCCGTAAAGAGCGCAACAGAAACAGTGCCATCATTTAAAACTGCGGATAAATCTATTTTGCCGTCAGCATTTACATCGGGGAAAGATATGTTTTTAAAATTCGTAGTTTTCGTAGTGCCGCCAGACAGATCAAAAGGATAAGAATTGTAATTGGAAGTCTTAGCTACTAGGTCTAGAGTGCTTACTTTCATTTCCTTTGGATTATCATTTTGCATTTGAACCCATTCAGGACGACCATCTCCATTCGTGTCCATGAAAAATCTTTGCGTATTATCAGTTCCTAAGTTTGGAGTTAGAATATCATAGCTAGTTTGAAAGCCGGAGCCATTGGATAGAAAGATTCTTAAACGAGTATTGGCACCCTCGTCGTAAATAGATACGAAATCAGTTTTTTTATCTCCGTTAATATCAGAGGTAAAATTGCGAGAAACTAAATTTAGATTATTCGGATCATAGCCAAGTGTATCAACGGTTATATTATTTATAGTTTGGATATTGCTAAAACTATTTGTGGTCAAATCATAGTAGGCAACTTTGAGCGGTTGATTGTTATCTTCCGCATACAATACTTCGAGTCTTCCATTTCCATCAATATCTGCGACAGAAATATAAGAATTAATTCTGAGTTTTATCTGTGGTGAGAGGCTACTCTCTGTTCCACCCGATTCATTTAAGCGAAGCACTTGAATATGATTATCATCTTGTCCGCCAACTATTTTTATAATGTCCGCTTTTCCATCTCCCGTAACATCACCCATAATAGAAACGGGTCCGGTTTGCATTCCGTTGGTGCATAAATCTCCAAGTGAAGCAGCACCCTCTGCACATTCCTGCCTTGGATCAATCAAGCCATAACTGGCAGAAAGAATAGGCTCCCAACAAGCAGAGACAGCAGCGCAAGTACAGTAGTTTCTTACCTCTTGGCATTTTCCTTGGTTAAAGAAAGGAACACGGTAATCAACATTTGTATTGGTCGGAACTCCTGCTACTGGTTGAATTGTATTTTGGTTTGAACTATAACTTATATCAATATCTTTATAACCAGTCTGGGCTACTTTGTTAAGCAAACTAATTTTATCCACTCCCTGTGTATAATTAAAAGTATAATCTCTAAAAGAGTCTCCTGCCGCAGTTATGGAAATACCTGTTACAATTTGATTCATTCCATTCCCTACGTTTGTTGAATATTCTTGATTTTGATCAGAACGTGTAGCGAGGTTAAACTGAATTACCCTATCAATGTATGTGATTGTATTTGGATAATAGAAACCAGCATTATTATCTATGACGTAGGAAATGTTATAGCCATTCCCATTTGCATCTTCCACTCTGTCGACTAACCACTGTTTAACGTCAGGCTTGCCTCTAACGTTTATTCTAGAATTTGCACTTGAACCAAATTTATATCGAATCCCATCCTTCGTAAATATAGTCCATGCACAAGGACCTGATCCACAATCAGCAGGATTCGAAGGAACTACCTTTGCATAAATTTCATTCTTTGCTCTATACTCAGTTTTATTTCCACTTATATCTACTAAAACTCCTGTAATCGAAGAAGAAAATTCGGGCAAATTTGCATTATCCGTAATATTCATATAAACAGATTCAAACCCGCTAATAGTCCAACCTTTACCCATAAAACTATTTTGAGCATCGGAGTTATAACTAAGAATAAGATTTGGAACTATCGGACCACCAACGGGAACACTGATTGGTATAGAAAGGTTTGCTTTACCATTGGTATCAACCGAAACATTCGGCAATGCTTGCGGTAAACTGCTAGAGGGTGGACTTGAAGTATTTAATAAAAAAATGAAAACAATGCCAGAAAGCAGTGGGAAGAGATACTTTGCAGATACTTTTTTAATTATTGATATACTCTTGTTGTTAAATTGTTTGTTAGTCTTTTTCATTTCGTTTCCTTTTTGCTTGTATTCCATACTCTAGATTTTAATATAATAACCATTTAGATAAAATCATATACGGTTTATAGCCATAGGAATTAGGCGAGTTAAAAATTTCAACTTTTTTAAGTTTTAATAATGAAAAAAAAAAAATAGAAGAGTTTTCATTAGGATTTAAAAAATTTTACATTTTAAGAAAAAATAAAGAATTTCAATAAATATGTGACATTCATTTGTTTTAAATAGTCCAAAAAAATAAAAGATATGAGGTAAAAAAACCTTTTAACCTCTAATTACAAGTAGCAATAGAATCAAAAACTATACCATTGTGTAATTTATTAACAAGATAGTTACAAGTTCTAGTGATTCGAACAGCAAAACGGCTAATAGATATAATCCTTTAGAAAAAAATTAAAATGAAAAAGATAAGCCTGGTTAATGATAAATTCGCCATCGTAGATGATGAAGATTTTGAATATTTGAATCAATGGAACTGGTCTATAAAAAAAAGCTACAACTCTTTTATAGCAGTTCGACATCAAAAAAGTTTTAATAAGCGGAAAATGATTCTTATGCACAGAGAAATCATGAAGGTAAAAGATCCTAAAATTCAAGTAATTCACTTAAACGGAGATTGTCTGGATAATAGAAAGAAAAATCTTTACTCAGGAAGTAAGCAAGACGTAAATTTTTCACGCAAGAAAAACTATCATAATAAGACTTTTAAAGGAGTTACTTTCAAACGTTCTCTTGGAAAATATATTGCAGCTATTTCTAAAGATGGAATCAAGTATAGCCTTGGAACTTTCTTTACCGCAGAAGAAGCAGCAATGGTTTATGATAAAGCAGCTCTTGAGTTATATGGAGACATTGCACTTACAAATAAAAAGCAGGGGTTAATTCAGTATAACCGATTACCCAATATTAAAATTAATTTTAATATTGATAAAAGAGGAAGCTCTGTAACTAGTCCTGAAGATTATGAGAAGCTAGAAATTGTAATTAAAAAAATAATAGAATTAAAAAAGAATCTGACTTATGTTCAGATAAGCGATCTATTTAAAGTTAGTCCCGATACTCTTTGTGAGATAGCATATAGAAAAAGAAGGTTACGGATGAATAAAATTGAAGAAATAATTTCTACTATCAAAGAAAAAAGTCTTTAGGGGAAATCGACTTCTGAGATCGCAATCATCTCGGAAGTCGAAAGTCAATATCTTATTATTGTAAACCGATTACCTAAAAGCTGGGTACATTACCATTATTATACTTTAAGCTGACATGAATTTTTTCTCAGTGCTACAGATTATCATTATCTTGTTATCGAGCGTTTTTAATATATTTCTAATTTTTGTATCATCTTTTCTAATTCTTGAACCTTATCTTTTTGGTTTCGATTGCTAAATTGACGTTTTATTAATAAATACTCTTTATCAAGTCTTTCTTTTATTAGTGTTTTAGAGTTATTACAAATAGGTTCACTATTGCTCGATAAGATAGACAAAAGAGAATACAAGTTATCATAGTTGTTTATAAGCTCTCGTTCATAATGTTCTTTGACATCTGAAAAGCTTTGGGTAGCAACTAAAAACAATAAATATAATGGCATTTGATAATATTCAGAATTGTCAATTTGAGAATATCTGACTTGCCTTAAAATGTGATTCAGTAATTCCTTAAAAAAAACTTCTTTGTTTTCTGGGTTTGCAAAAACAGAATCGTGTTCAAACAATAATGCAACACCTGAATAAACAAAAGATTCTTTTAGTAATGGAGAAAAATCAATTTTTATTGGATTCCAACCTTGATGGTTAATTTTGAATTTATTAATTAATTCGTTGGCTTTTAAGGTAGCATTATCCTGTTGGCTTATTATAAATCCCATTCCTTTTAAGGTACTCAAGTAAGGTTCCGCGTATGTTCTGTCCCAATAGAATTTGTTGGAGGAAATAAAATTTGAAATTGCCTCAAGTAGGTTTGAAACCAACTCTTTGTCTTCTGCTTCCTTGATAGTTTTTACATAAAAATTGAATTTTTGCAAGTTTAATGATTGCAAATCGGAACTCAAAGGTTTAGTGGAATTGTTTTTATATGCTTCCGTTAATAGTTTTATTTCAGAATTATATATTTCATTTGGTTTGAATTGACGATTACTTATTTTCGGTTTGTAGCTAAAAATCCAATCCTCAAGATCCGGTTTTGATAGCCTTTTTTGTAACGACTGAATGATACTTTTGTAATTATCTTTCTTTTCTTCTAACCACTCTGTTTGATAGTTATGTCCTTCTTGAAAAATATGCTTGTTTTCGTCTTTTCTTCTTTCAGATTCTTCATATAGAGAAAAGCGTTCCGTGAGTTTATACGATGCTTCAAAATAATTTTGTGCAACAATAAGCAAAAGAACATTTAAGTCGGATTTTACTGCTGTTTTTTCAGCGACCAATTCGGATACTAATTGCAAATATTGTTCAGGTTTGAAGTTGAAGAAGGAGTGAAATACACAATCCTGAATTATTGGAAGTTGCAGATTGTCCCAAAATTCAATCCAAAGAGAAATATCCTTTTTAATAAGAACAGAAGATATAAAACTAAATTCACTATTTAGCATCATATAGTCGGAGTTTTGTGTTGCGTATTGAACAAAATTCCAAAGATTTTCTTTTGATTGTGTTTGGTGTGAAATTATGCAATTGTCAAGATATGCTTTGTCAAATGTTCTGATAGAATCAAGCAATTTTTCTGGACTAACACTTACATTAATCCATTCTTGTTTTTCGTTCAGAACCCAATCGTTTGGAATATTTTCAATTAAGTCATTATAAAAACCATGAAGCATTTCGGTTTTTTCTATCAACGATTTCAATACATCCAATGAGTTAAAACGAGAGTCCTGAACAACATGCAAGGCTAATTTTTTCTCTAACCAAAAACGAATATAATTTTGGATAATATGTGTTTCATTATTGTGCCCGTCTTTTTTGAATATCCTCCGCAGAAATTTATTCAATACAAATTCAGATAAACTTTGTTCTGAATAAGATTTATATGAAATATAAAGAGAATTATCAGTTAAGGATTTTGCTAATTCCTCCTCTATGTTGGGTAAAACGATTTCTGTAATCTCTGCATTTTTTCCGTCTTTGATTGATGCGTATAGCAAGTTGGCAACATCACGAATAAATTTTTCTATAGACTTGGTCAATGAAGATTTTGTATCTAAAAACTCAATGAATTTGAGTTCAGGATATTTTCGCTCAAGAGCATAAAAATCATATCTGTAAAAAATATCTTTATTCATTGGGTCAAACGTGCAAATAAGTTAATTGGATTTGATGTTGTGTAGAGTTGTCCCAATAGTGTTTGAATATTGATTTTACAAACTCTCTAGTATCGGTATTAGAAACTTTAAATATCCCTGTTGACAGCTCTGATTGAATATGGTAGCCGACAGAACCTCCCACCAAAAAAACGTTAGTTTCATCAATAATGAGAAACCTGTCGTGAAAAAAACGACTTCCTTGATTATGTTCGTCATCTTTGTTTATCAATCGCATTCCAAATCTACAATCCTTGCTTGGAGGAATAACTACTTTTAGAGCATCCTTAACATCATTTAGATAGTTTCTCTTATTTTGTAATGAACTGTAGACTAATATTTTAATAGTAATATCATTTCTTATGTTCGCAAAAATATTTTGATCTACATTTTTGGGATAGGGATATACGTTAAAATAAGGATCCCAAATAATTATTTCATTGGTAGCATTATCAACCAATTCTTGATACAAAAGAGGGTTATCATTTGGATAAGAACCTTTGTGGTAAAACCAATACTCGTTTTGCCCACATTCGTGCATTCTAAGTGCGGCGTTTTCAGAATTTGTCAAAAAAATATTAGCCATTTTCCATCTCTTTAGCGTAGTCAATAATATTTTCGGAATATTCGTCTGAATAATACCATTTTTCAATTTCCTTAATTATGATATTTCCTGAAGATTCAGGAACTTTTGCGATACACGTTGCTCTATTTCCAAATTCATTAAATGAACTTCCAACAAACCAAACGCTTCTATCTGTAACAATAAATCTGTCGTGAAGAATGCTGTTACCTCTAAGAGAACGCACCTCAATATCGCTAAATGGTTTTGAGTTGTATGCTTCTATTGCTGTGGCAATTTTTTTAGCTTCTTCTTTTGAGATAGCTTCTTTGCTATTAAGTATATTTATTTTAACTCCTGAATTTTTGATATGAAATGCAAATTCAATTACATCCATACTGCTAAAATAAGGGTCGCATAAATAGCAAGTGTCTTTCGCGTTGTTTATGATTTCTCTTATTGCAGATTTTGCGTTTTCCTTCAACTGACTTTTTTCTGCTTCTTCTTTTGCTCCCTGATAAAAAATAAATTCTTTGCGTTGCACAAGTTCTACATGTTGTCTTTCCTTATCAGCATTTTTGAAATAATATTCAGGATTGAAATCTCTGGTCGTGCCAACAATGGAAGGTTTTTCACTAGAAAATTTTTCTACAACAAATTCTTTATTCCCTTTTTCTGTCTCTACTTTGACCTGAAAATCTGCTTGTTTTATAGACATTCCAAATCGAATACTCCTAATAAAAGTGGCTGGTTCATGAATGGCTATCAAATCATCGTCCTGATTATAAATTCTAAGTTCAAATAAGTGGGGTTCGTGAGGAAGTTCTATAAGTCCTACTTGATTTTTTATTTCAAATGTTTTATCAAATGCTATTGCATCACCGTGCGTATCTATAATTCTAAACTTTAATGGCTCAAAATCTTTTTTTCTTTTAAGTATCTTGTAAAATACACCTATTGGATTGGTAGAAAGGGACATTTCTACTTCTCTAAAGTATGGATTGGGTGCGGATAGATAAATGTTTCCTATGTGTTCTCTCTTTTGAATAATGTCAAAGCCCAACCATTCCATAGTTAGCTGTTGTATTGCTAACATTTCCTTTGATACAGTTGAAGAAATAAATAGGTTATCAGTTTTTCTTTCAGAATCAATTTGACACCATACCAATAAGCCCGATTTCCTTTTGGGAACAATTGAAGCCACGCCTTTGTCAGTGTAGAAGTTAGAGGCGAAAACCAAAGGATAATCTCCAAATGGTTCTTTTACAAAAGATGTATTGATGAAAGATATATTGTTCCCATCAATGACAAAACTTTCAATAGGTTTATTAAATATGCTTAGAGCCTCATCAACTGAAGATATTTCATCAATGGAAAGATAAAATGAATATTCTTCTAATTTAGATTGTTTAGCTCTAATACAACCGTCTTTCCATTCTTTGTTTGGGATATTGTAGAGATATTCATCGTCTGTTTGTAATTCAATTACTGAAAATAAATGATACCATTTTTTCACCAATTTATCCTGAGCTAATAAAGTTGTCCTAATGGCTTTTGTATAATATAGTTTTAGGTTTTGTATCATTCAAAATGTTCCCTGTAGTACAATTAAAAATGCCCGACAACGATTATTTAACATAATTCTTCTATACAAAGTTATACGAACAAGCTTTTTTTTCAAATCTAATTACTTTAACGAATGTTCTCTACTTCTGCTTTGTGTACCGATCTCAGAAGTCCAACAATCAATCCCCTACTACATTTAAGATTCAAATGGAAAGCGCAAGACCTTTCGTTTGGGCAGCCATTCATTCTCTAACTTAAAATCTTATCCAATTGTTTACAAAGAAAATCGTAAGAACTTTTATCCATTTCCTTTTCACGGCGTTCTACTTTCAAAACTTGTTTACACCAATCTCTTGCAGCTTCCATACTGTTCAGTGTGGCTAATGGTAAATTGTAATCCTGTCTTTCATTCTTTCGAATCCACTCTCGTATAGTCGCAAACTGTTCTCTTGTTAAATCAAAATTACATTTTTCATTCGTAAGTTTCGAGTAAGGCTCAAGGTATTCGAATACAAAATCCCTCTGCATTAGATTACTCGTAGGTATTATTTTATCCGTTTCTTTTTTAGGCATCGTATATCCTTACAATTAGCTATTAGCATCTCTTCAAATCGCTAATCAATTCTTCAATTTCCATGTTCTCAGCTTCAGCAGGAACAACGTAGCTTACCTTACGAAGGCTTGGTTTCGGCTCCCAACTTGGCTTTATAATATGGAACAAATTTTTAAGCTCTTTATCTGTTTTACGATTTGAATTTTCAACTCTAGAGGGAATTGGTATTGGATCACCATTTCTTTTAAGAGATTCTAAATAGATTTCAATTAATTTTTGGATTATAGATATGACTTCTTCTTTTGTTTTTGCTATGGCAATACAACCTGGCAAGTCTGGCGCATACGCACCATAATCTTCTATACCTTCTTCTACTATGATTAAATATTTATTCATCTGTTCACGAGAGGTTGTCTTTTAAAACCCTACCTCTCTTCAAAATTTTATCCTAGCTAACCACCGTAAATACTATTTTCTACTGATTATACATAAAATTACTTTTCTCATAATTCAAATTAAAATGTAAAATGCGAGTATTGGCTTGATTTCTGCTTGAATTTGCCTGAATTAGCATTTTAGAATTTGAAAATTTACTTTTTAAAATTGCTTGAAAGTATCGTTTTGAAGGCTTTTAGAAAATTCATCAATCCTCCCCCACTACCTCGATTCTGGTACCAAGAATTTAGCCAGATTAGGTGCCAGAAGTTTGCCTAGAATTAGCCTAATTGACCACCTAATCTGGCAGAGTTTGCCAGGCAATTCTGGCAACTTGCTCTTTCTTTTCTTTTTCTAGTTAAGCGGGTAATATCGAATTGAGATTAAAGTAACTTATGAAGTGGAAAAATTGAACTTTTACTTTTTTTAAGTTCAAAATCGTAAAATGCGAGTTTATAGCCGATTCCTAGCCAAATTTAGCCAAGGAAATAAATTGCAAATTCAATCTTAAATTTTTAAACTTGTTTAAAACATAGGTTTCAACGCATTTTAGAAAAATGATTCCGTCTTTATAGGTTCCCATATTTGGCTAGCCACTGGCATAGCCAATTTTGAGCCAACTGATAGCCAAAATACAGCCAATTGGCTAGTCAATATAGCCAAATTCTGGCTTTCTCTTTTTCAGCACCTTGCTTATCTACTGCTTTCTAGATGTAAATATGGGTATGATGATTTCTAAAAAATACTTTTGATTCCCTCTAGATTGATAATTGAAAAAGGTTGCAGTTGTTGTTTCATTCAAGAAAGTGAAAAGGCAAATTATTTAAGTTAAATATTCATGATTAAAAAAAAGAAAAAACCTTCTCAGAGTAAAACAGAATTAGTTCCATTTATACCAGGTCGCGTTTCCAAAGACAAAGATGAAATTGTAACAGAAATTGAAAAACTCCATCATGACTTTTTAGAGAATGCCAGAAACCATCTCATGCTCGCAAAGAAAATCGGAGAGATTTTAGAGAGAAAAAAATCCGAGGTGAAACATGGAGAATGGGAAATCTGGGTAGAAGAAAATTTAAGTTTCTCTATTCGTTCCGTTCAATATTACATGAAAATCCATAAGCATTGGAATACCTTGATTAATACTCCTACAAAATCGGCAGGACTTCTCACAGAAGCAATTGAACTCATCACAGAAAAAAGGTCCTTAGATTCAGAGGTTGTATCTGAAAAATTAAGACTCGAGAAAAGAGAAAAACGAAATGATATTATTAGCCTTCATAGACGTTTTTTTAAAAAAGGAGAACCACTAAATAAAAATGATAAGAAAGCTTTATTCCGGTTTCTCGATGACGTTCGTGTAAAGAGGGAAACAAAATTTCAAAAATACCAGGAAGGCATTGAAAAGATAAAAGAAGCTCTTCAGGAAAATAAGAAGCAGATTAAAAAGGTTTTGGATTCCCTTAAAAATTAATCCTTTCCATCCAATTACTAGTGAATTAACTAAAATTCACTCAGTGACTTGCTATTGAAATTGGGTAAATCTGAAGAGAGGTAGGTCCTCCTAGAAAATAGAAACCAATTTCATTCAAAATTCAAAAAATAGATTCATTTTTTGTAAACTTCGAGTATTCGGCTAATAACTGTTGAATTTTGCAGAGTTAGGATTTTTTCTTTCAATTTCTACAAGATTAGAATGTCTTAAAACATAGGTTTCAATGCATTTTAAGTTTATTATTCATCTCTCTTCCTTTCTTTAATTCTGCATGTAAGTTACAATGCAGAATTTCTGTAGAATTTCTGCAACTTTACATGTAAAACTCCTGTAAATTCTTGCAGGGATTTGCAAACGCTCGCAGAATTCCATTTTTCGAAACCTCTTCTTCAATCAAAATACTGCCTTCCCATACTACAATCGTTCAATTTTTAACTAGGATTCCTGTTTTCTAAACCCTCAAAATTCTTTGTACCGTTCGTTTTAAGAAGTTTCTGTTCCTGTACTGCGAGTACACGCTCTGATTCCTTGTACCGTTCAATTAATGCAGTTTTTGACATTATTTTTTCCCCTTTCTTGACTAGCCCTTCCAAGTAAGTGTTTAGTTCATTAAACTGGGTATAGCTGATAAGCAAGTTTCTGAAATCAGAAAGTAAATCCTTCTTAATTTTATCATGGACGTTTGTTTCTGGAGTCTCTTCTTTTGAACTTACTTCTAAATTTTCTACCCCTACCCTATCTTTATTTATTTCTTGTACTTTTGTTAAGATAAGATTTTTGTTATACAAGTCCTGAGACGGTAAACCCTCATTCTCGGAGACAGTCAAACTGCATTGTACTAATTGTCTAGGTATGGTAAAACTAGCATGGATCGTTATCGGTCTATGGATACGTTTTCTTCTTCTTTGGTCTAGTTGCTTTCTAACTTTAGCCATTCGGTATGCTTTGAAATTGAAAAGGTATACCCTTGAATTTCTTCTTACCTTATACACTCTTAAATAGTTTCCTTCTTTTAGAAAGTTGAGAGCTTTCATAACTTTGTTTCTGGAAAGTCCACAGAGCTTCATTAGAGTTTCTATTTTAATTCCGGTCTCGGGTGTGTTCTTTCTTCCGATGTTGTAGTGCATCTTGTAAGCGAGCTGTAAGATTACTCGAAGAGTATTTCCATCGAGTGAATCAAAGATAGGATTTCTAGCGTAATCAAATACGATCTCCCCTTCTACTTCTCTTCCTTTTGCAGATGGAAGAAAAAAAGGAATACGCGTAAAGTTTCCAATCGCCTTACTATCATTCTCCTTCTTATACTCAGTTGTAGTTAGATAGCGAATCCCTTTAAAAACAATATCTTCCTTCTTAACATCGTTTTCAATCTGTCTTGCAATATCTTTTGCTATCTCTTCGTACGTGCAGGGGGTATAGTTTACCTGGAATTCGGTTTTGTTATTTGCTACGGATCTCTTTTTGAGAAGTCCTTTCTTAACTAACCACTCAGCTCCTTTACGGATTGATTTTTCCGAGTAACCATTGCAGTAATAGGAAAGATTTCCAACCGATAACCAGGAACCCATAAAATATTCTACATTACGTCCAGGTAGAACAGAAAGTAAAATTTTAAATCCAATTTCACTTTCATTATGATTCACCTTTCCATTTCTTACATTTGTAATATAAGAAACAGAAACAAGGCAATCCATAAATTGCAATAGTTCATTTGGTAGAGGAAACCCGTCTTGTATAACCGGTAAATATTTTTCTCCAGGGCATAGCTTTTTAAAACTGATAGGGTTG
>JANMOF010000212.1:0-14023 GCA_031368925.1 Leptospiraceae bacterium | reverse complement strand
TCCATAAAGAACAATACCAGGTGCGGAGACATTGCATTTCCAGGTTATCCTAGCAGAAGTCAAAGTGATTTGATTTACAAAAAAATATTCTGCGAAAACTTCTTTGTGTTTATCTCCTTCATGTAAAGGCGAAGGTCCGCAGGAAAGAATGAAAAGAATTGATAGAATTAAATATTTCAAAATCTTACTCCCACACCTAGACTACCACCACCAGCACAAAAGCTTCCCTGGGATTCAAAATTACAAAATGAATTTAAACCAAGCCTGAGATACATATTTTTAAATTTAATACCTTGCCAGCCTACTTCAAAGTATCCGCCAGGATTCGTTCCAGAAAAAGATTCACTCCCCTTCTTATACGAAACATTCGAAGCAGAAGCACCTAGATTCAAATAGAAATCAAGCATAGGTTTTTCCAGGAATACTCTGCTCATGTTTATATAGGCTGAGTTATTGAAAAAGGTAATAGAATTTCCTGAATGAAAAGACTGTAAGAATTCAGAACGCAAACCAAAGCGCATAAATTTCCATTGTAAGAATGCAGGCTCTACATACAAGCCACCGCCACTAGAGCTAGAATTTGTATCTGAAATTGGTTTTCCATTTGCAAACCCAGAACCAAAGATTCCAATTCTCGTTTCAGGCAAACGAACATTAGTCGAAAGATAGGTAGAGGAAATCTCGGGTGCAATCTTAGACTTCATAGGAAATTCAGCGACACGCTTCTTCTCTACTACTAAAAATCCTAAATCTGTTTTCAGGGTGTAACTTTCATTATTCTCTTCTGCAATCACTCCATTGATTTTACTTCCGTCTTTCAACGTAAACTTCGAATAGCGAAAGGCACTATGCGCTCCTTTCTTTGTAGAGTCTGTAGAAATGACTTCTGTTTTTGGAATCGAATATTCTTTATCTTTGTAAAGGATTTTGTAGCTCTTATCTGTTTCTGTGATTAGGTCACAGATAAACGCATCTCCGTTTTCGAGAATAATCTCGAAAGCGGAGAGTGGGAATGAGAGGAGGATAAGGAGTGTTAGGTAGAGTTTAGGTTTCATTGATTAGGTTTTTCTATAAGCGTTTTATTTTATCTATTTACAATTCCAAATTCATTTTCTAGTGACGTTTGTCGAACTAAGTGGATAAGTAACATTAAACGCATTAAGAGAAGATACTCAACTTATTGCGCCGGCAGGCTTTCGGCTATTATCAATAAATTGCGATTAGCCGCACAGAGTGAAGCATAAAGTAATATGCAATTTATTGATACTGCCTCAATCCTTAACGCGGGGCTTTGTTGTGAGTTTGTGTTATTCATTGTTTGTCTTTAGCCGTTATTACCTTTAATTTTTTCTTTTCCAATCTTCCATTACTCATTGCGCATTAACCATTTCTAATTAGTTTACATAGCTTCGTCGCGTGAGTCACATGACCTTTTTGAAAATAAGTTTACTCAAAGCTTTCTCATACAAATTCGACTCTTTTGCTTAACGTTAATTTTTATGTTCGAATTTGTATTCAACTTTCATAAGTAAACCTTATTTAATTAGCCCCTTATCTTTTAGCCTCTCATAAATCGCATTACAATCATATTTATAAATACATTTGCTTTGGCAGATGCGCTTGTAAGTAGATTCCAATGGACTAAAAATTGAGGGGTTATTGTAATCAATTCCATAGCCATCGAGACATTCTATAAAACAATTTTTCCAATTCTTAATACATTCTGTTTTTTGTATAACGTATTCAGTATTTTGAGCATACGCAGGATAGTGTGAAGATAAAAAAACGAAAAGCAAATTCCTTAGTATGCTTAAATCTAATTTGATTTTTATAGAATCTAGTAAAATGATTATTCCTCAGAATGAATTCGTAATAGTATACTCAACTTTCTCACAATTCTGAAATGCCAAAAAAGTAAGAATCAAACATCCTTCTAAATCATATGCATTCGTGATATTTCGACATGCACCAACAATAATAAGTTGATCCAATTGATTTTTCTTACATTTCTTGATTAGCTCTTTTTTGTCAGGCTTATCAACAAAACCACAGCCTAATAATATCAGCAAAAAATAAATAAGCTTTCGTTTCAACCATCGCCTCCCATTGTTATACAACCGTTCAATCGGTTTGGGGGGTCATAGGTCTCGCCATTTGATGTGTTAGTCGGGGAAGGTTCACCAGTTCCCCCGACAGGTATACCTTGAGTTGGTCGAGGATTACTATAGTCACCTATAATTTTTAATAGAATTGCACATCCGACTATATTCTCATAATTTATATGAAAAGTTACACCTTTTCTTGCTATGTTAGTATTATCTGATTTTGCCTGTCGATGATTATTATAACTCTGCAGATAGTTTGTCATAAAAATGCATGCCTGCCATACATTTCCATTTCTCCTTCCGGCCTTATCTTCGTTCGATGCACACATTAAAAAGCCAGCTTGCAATCCTTTATTAAACTTTCCTTCATTTGAATCAAAATATCTTTTGCCAACTAAACTCTCCTCCATTTCATCAAAGCTTGGAAGCGATTTGATTGCCTTATAGAGCCTATATACTGGGGATACCAACAATTTTCCTACTTCGATTCCTTTATTTACTAAACTGTGTTGCTTCTTCTCTCTAATATTCTCTTTACGACCAATGCCAGCCCCAATAGCAGCACCCCATTCTGAACTTATACCATATTGTGGAGCAACTAAGGCTCCTAATAAAGCCCAGCCCTGCGGAGTGCTTAACCGATGCCCACTCGCATCCCCATACCTCACCGGATTCCCTTCAACATACATATACCGATTCATCCCAAACGTAGACTCCGGCATAACAACACTATCCGCTTGCAAGAATCTCCCAATCATCGGGTCATAATACCGTGCTTTATAGTATATTAGCCCCGACTCCTTATCCTCTTCCTGCCCAGTATACTTAAACCGCGTTATATCAGGTCCGCTAGAATCCGTCCGATGTATACTCCCATAGGGAGTATACGAGATATGCGACTTACCACCATTATTTCCACCAGCGATCACATTTCCACGTCCATCGGTAATCATCGTAATAGACCCAAGATGATCTGGATGTAAAAAATACATTCCCACAACAGGAACTAACGACGATCCACCGCTACTACCACTCGCACCAGACGAATTGCCATTAGATGTATCATCAACCGATGGAGTATTTGAATTAACCCCACTCGCAAGTAATAACCAAGGCGCATTTCCTTTTGTCTTGCCGCCTCCGATAATACCGCATTGGGTGAATGTAAAGAGAATTGCTACTGTCAGTAGTGGAGTGACGGATAATGTGCGTTTGGCGAACCAACTGTCATGTAGGGTGTCGAAGAAGCTGGTCATTAGCTCTAGCGAGCGGAGTCGAAATGCCGCTATAGAAATAAAGCTCTTATCACTAGTCGTCATTTCGACAAGCTTGGTTGGTGAGCCTGTCGAATCCACAATGACCGCTCTTTGTTCAACGGTCACTTTTTTGTTACTTACTAAGTAAACTCCATACAACACCACAACCAACAACATCCATACAAATACATTATACTCAACAGAATAAACAACCCGCGCAACTTTAAACGCCGATTGCACATAATAATACTTTAAACTATTTGTATAATAATCCGAACACGAACCAGCTATATCTTCACAAAATAAGTCGGTCATTGAGCGGAGTCGAAATGACGCTATAGAAATAAAGCTCTTATCACTAGTCGACATTTCGACAGGCTCAATGACCGCTTGGGTTACAAGTTGCGCATCATTCCTAGTCATCTGACTAAACATATCACCATACAATCCTTTAAAGTATAACGTATGCTTATCCCCTTCGCCCGGTGTCTTGGCTATTTCGTATAAGCCATCGAAGCTGTAGACGACGACTCCACTTGTCTTACTGGTCTTCTTGATTCTGTTTCCAGTCGATTCATACAGATAAGTGAGCTTATCCCCACCCTCTGTGTCGATTTGCTTTAACTTACCCTGTGAATTGTAACTCATCGTATCACCATTACGGCTAATCATATTACCCGCTTCATCATAAGAATAATTAAATGTTCCTGTTGATGGACTTGTTACAGCAGTGACTGCATGTTTATGATTTGCATCTCCGTAGGCTAATGTGAATTGTCCGCGTTGCGTTAAATTGCCATTATCTGAATAAGTATAATTCTCAGTTCCATACTTTCCACTCGCTTGCGTTAAGCGGTTTTGTGCATCGTATACAAAGTCCTGAGTTCTTCCATTCACAATCGTATCTGCTATTTTCGTAATATTGTTCTTTTGATCGTATGTATACGAAACCGCACCCTCAACATGCCCACTTGCAAGTTTAGTAACCAATCCTTTCGGTCTACGTTTAATCGGATCATATTCGATTTCCATCTTAACACCGTTTCCTGTCTCGCGGATAATCTTAAATACACCGTTCTCAATCACAGGTCCGTTATAGCTTCCTACTGTATACCCCTTGCTTCTTCCATCGGCAGTGTCCATAGTAATTCCACTGAAATGTCCGGTAGTCGCATATTTTTGATATACCTTTGTTCCATCTGGGTATGTCGTAGATGCTAATCTACTTTGTATATCGTAATCTCGTTTAAATATGATTTCTAAGTCATCTATAATTCTCTTCTGATATGTTCTATTTCCCTTAATATCATAGCCTAATTCCAATTTACCCGCATCATCCACTACTGTCGTCAATCGACCTAGCGCAAATTTATTCTTTCCACCTTCATCATAGGTTAATACCGTGTTACCCTCTCCATTGCTGTAGCTAACCGATGTTGGTCTATTCAAATTATCATACGTAAACGTAGTCGTTAGATTACGCGCATCTTTCTGAGTCTTGATATTTCCCACCGCATCATACGTATAGACAGTAGTTCCCGAATTTGCATCTGTAACAGAAGTCTTTCTTCCCGCGTTGTCATATGCAGTCGTCGTTGCACTTCCTTCGGGATCTAAAATCTTGGTCAATCTTCCCGCTGTATCATACTGGTAATTCAAAGACTTCCCATCTATAGTTCTAGTCAACACTTGACCCTTTGCATTCTTAATTATTTCGGTCGATGAAAGAATAGTTCCATCTGCCGCATACGCTTCCATTTTTTCGTTAAATCCTGTATAGGTAGGAATAGAATAACTTCCATCAGGATTTGTTATCTTAGTCACATATCCATCATACGGATGATACGTGTAAGTCGTATACATTGGAGTTTCCAATGTGTCTAAATACGGGCTTGATTTTCTACTTACTTGTCCTTTTGTATCATACTCTGTTATTTCTACAATAAACTTACCTTGAACTCCAGGTGATTCCTTTCTTACACTTCTTCCTAGTATATCAAAATATTCACTCGCAGTAGTTTCTGTACCATCGGGGTTTACGATAGATTTACTTACAGAAGTAAAATAAGCACCACCCGAGGCATAATCCGTATAAGCATATCTCTCTACATAAGAATCAGCACCAGGAGGGATAATTTCACTTAGCCTACCTTTATTATCATAACGTTTTGTTATTACAGCACCGTTAGCATCAAGTGCAGTTAGTTCCAAGCCAAAGCTCGTGTCGTATGTCTTGGTGACGGTAAAGTTAGCGGGGTTTGTTACTTTGGTAACATAATTATGAACTACGTTGTCATATTCATAGGTCGTCGTTCTTCCAAGTGGATCTTTTACCGATTGTTGGTTTCCAAAATCGTCAAGTGTTATATAGGAAGTAGCCGCAGCTACAGTTCCCGCCATACTAGTGACTGTAATATTTTTATTGTCTGAATAGGAATAAATAGTGTTTTCAATTGGAACACCATCAATATCCTTTTTGGTCAGAGTCGGTCTTGTTAATATCCATCTAGTGGTATCGTAAGCATAATTTGCTGTTTCCGTTATCGTTGAACCCCCCGAACTAATTGTTTTGGAAGCGATGTTTCCATAAGAATCGTAATTCATAGATTGAGTAGTATGTAACAAAAGAGAAGCATCTTTAAATACATCTTCCTCACTAGAAGCAATTACAACCGAAGGTCTACCAAGCGGATATTGTACAGTATACGATGAACTGGAAGTTTGCTGGATTTCTCCTATTCCATTTTTAGTTATACTTGATACAACAGTACCTGCCAGAAGATTTGAACTGTGATTATATTGCTCCGTGTGGTTAACGCCTGTTAAACTATTGGAAACAGTTCTAACTTTAAATCCAAGCATGGCTGCATTTTCAGAATTCCCAAGCCAAATCCTTGAATCCGAATAAGTATAGCTATCAGTATTGGTAAGTAAATCCGCTTGATTGGTTGTAACACTTTTTACAACTTCTCCTAGCCCGACATGGGGGATAATTGGATAGTTTCCGCTTGCAGGACTTGTTTCTCCAACATAATCTTTTCCCACCACATAATCAATCTTTATCGTTCTTCCAAAACCACCGTCAACCTGTGTGATTTGATTTTCCTTACGTCTTGGATTTTGAAAATGAACTTGTAGATAACTTACTTGGGATATATTTGGTTGCGGGTTCGAGGCTAATATCTGTAAAATGCTAAATGCAAGAGACGGAGAAATTTTAGGACTGCTGGATTGCCAGACTGCTTTCATAGTGCTGATTACGTTTTTTGCTATTCCTTGAATTCCTTTATTCCAAGCCTGCCCTAAATCAGATCTTCCAAATGTCGACTTTTCAGAATACTGTAAACGTCCCGATATATTGTTTACATTTCCAATATGCTTATCAATATTATGCGTAAAATTACTCTGCGCCGCATCTGTTAAATCCGCCATTGGTTTACTGACAAATTGCCTCAGTAAAGGCTCGGAGCTTTCTGTTTCCCTGAGTCCAATTAAATCAGGAAATCCATCTCCATCAAAGTCAGCCATATTCCAGAACTTTGTACCACCTCTTGTAAAACCATTTGGTGAGTTGACAGATCCATCATTGAAATGTTTTCCGTTACCGAATGATACATGGAAATTATCATCAAAAGAACGAACGTAATCTACAAACCCATCCCCATTTATATCTGCAAAGAATTTCTTTACTTTGTTATCCTTGGTCGCATAGGGTGCATTCGAGGAAGCTGTCATTTTAGTTGGAGGATTACTAAACTTTGCCCCGTCAAAAAAAGAAACATCTATTGGACCATCTTGATTTTGAATTACGAAATCTATTTTTCCATCGGAGTTAATATCTGTAAACCAACGATTCCTGGAATCTTTTGCATTTGTTATTCTGAATCTTTTTGAAGTAGCTGCACCACTTAAATTAGATGGAAAGTAATAAACTAAAATATCCGGCAATCCGCCTTCATCCGTTTGCCTTACAAAAACATACTCAGGTCTGCCATCATTATTAATATCTAGAAACTGACCCGCTTCCTCTTCTTCCCCATTGTTCCGAATGACAGCTTCAACGTTTACAGATGTTTTATCTTTAAAAGTCCTTCCATTGGATAAATAAATTGCCAGGGTAGAATCTGTTTCCCTTGCAACATAGTCTGCTCTTGCATCTCCATCAATATCTACTAACGTCCCACGCCATTTAAAATCAGGTTTATCAAGTAACCAATTAGTCCCACCATAGCTTGCTGCAGTAACATTATTTTTGGGTTCTGGATTATCGAAACCAGCATCATTAGGATTAGACCTTGCAAACAATACCTGGAGCTTAGTTCCATCGGAATAAGCAAAATCCATTTTTCCGTCACCATTAATATCACCGAAACCCATAGAGCTAAAAGTCTTATACTGCATCCCAGGTAAATTACCAGAAACAGCATATTTCTCGAAGCTACCATTACCACTACTCCCATTCCAACGAGTTGACCACAACTTTAAATCCCCGTTACTTTCAGAACCATTGATTTCAATTACTTGCTGTTTGCCTCTACCCTCAATATCTCCTACGGTAGTCATTGCCATTGGAATTTTAATGCCCGCTGTACAGGGAATTCCCCAAGAAATCTTATACGCTTCACATTTTAAATAGTGTTGATATTTTTTATTTTCACAAGCAGTTTGTGTTGCAGGTTCGGGAGACGAACAAGCTACCCCCGCCTGGTAACATTCAGCAACCCCTTTTACGCATTCTATTTTATCATCTAAGGGAATAGCCATTACGGGATAGGAATTATCTTTTTGGAATTCAGACTTTGTATTATAACTCGGTATACTTTGAGTCGTTGAATAGGAGTAATCAATTGGGGTATAAAGGATATTTTCCCCGTTTACTCTATCATTTTGACCTATTGAATCAAGTCTTTCATTTCCAAAGACATCTAGACCGTAAGAGAAAGTATAATTTCTGGAAAAATTAGAACCAGCAGTCATTGAAATAGAATCAACTATTTTACCATTTGGATAAGGAGTATTAACCGCTTCCGATGTAACGGTATTTGATCGTGATTTTAAATTAATAATTACTGTTCTATCTGCATAATTCATAGAAATCTGAGTATCAGAATACGTAATGCTATACCCATTTCCATAAATATCATTCACGCTGGCTAACGCCCATACTGCAACTGTATCACCGCCGGATGCAACGTCATGAAATTTGTAACTATTAAATATATACCTTGTACCAGATTTATCGTAAGCAACCCAATAGGAAGGAGAGACACTTCCAGCAGGACCGTAAGAACCTACTGGAACAAACTTCATAAAAGTTTCTTTACGTGAGTAATGATTTCCGTCGCCACCGTCTACTAAACTTCCGCCTAATGTAGAAGTGAATTGATCTTTGCTTGAGTAATCAATTCCGTAAGTGGCATCTCTTGTTATCCACTGAATGCCAGCAAGATTCCAACCCACTCCCATGTTTCCAAATCCACCGGAGGACGAGTAATTCAAAGATAACGTAGGTTCAACGCCACCAGTATTATCAGGAGTATCAATCGGAAAAGAAAGATTTGCTTTTCCAATCATATCTACAGAAATAGAAGGCATAGGTTGAAGATTATTTTCTATTCCATTCGTTTGACCAAAAGATAGATTTAATAAGAAGGTTGCGCTTAATAATAAAAGAGAGCAAGAAGCCCAGTAGAAATAATATTTAGTTTTAAAATTAGTAAATACTTTGGGTATAGATTTTTTATAATATTTTAAATATAAATTTTTCATTTGGATAGCCTTTTTTAAATTAAAAGTGCCTAGAGTATCCCCCCCCCCCCGCCTTAATACTCAATAGCTCTTTCATGTCACTACAAAAGGGACTATTAAAAAATGCAAGAGTTTTTCAATATATATTATACTTTAATAGTAAAAAAACCTTTTATGCTATAACCAGAGTTAATCATTTAGTAAATTTTTGTCGAAAAGTGAATAAATTAAATTAAAAAAATAATATAGAATGAAAAAAATAAAACTGACTAAAGATAAGTTCACCCTTGTAGACGATGAAGATTTCGAATATTTGAATAAATATAAATGGGAAATTAAAAATACTACCACTAACTTTAAGGCATATAGATTTGAAGTTAATGCAGCACATGGTAAAGTAAAAATAATTTTTATACACAGGGAAATTATGAAAGTATCTGACCCGTCTATTCACGTAATTCATTTGAATGGAGATCACCTGGATAATCAAAAAAGTAACTTACGGACATTAACCAGGCAAGAAGCAACTAGGTTTAGAAAAAAATATTTAAGTCCAAAACAATTTGACGGAGTTGCTTATTTGCGCTCGGCTGAAAAATATATTGCGACTATTTCTAAGAATGAAATTGAATATCGACTTGGTATATATACTACTCCTGAAAAAGCTGCTATGGCTTATGATAAAGCAGCAATAAAATTATTCGGAAATGACTTCTTTACAAATAAACGGAAGGGGTTAATTGAGTATGGGCGGTTATCTGATATTTCAATTAGCTTTTTAGATTTTAAGAAATTTAGAAAAAAACTAACTCCCGAAGATAAAAAAGTATTTGCTGATTTAATGCAAAGAATAAACGAGCTAAAGAAAAAGTATAAGTATAAAGAAATGAGCGACCTATTGAAAGTAAATAAATCAGACCTCAGTAGAATTTCAAATGGAAAAAGAAAAGTATCAATGGAAAAAATTAGAGAAATTCTTTCTATTATCAGGAAAACAAATCTTTAGGAAATCGACTTCTGAGATCGCAATCATCTCGGAAGTCGAGATCCCCTACTCTACTTCGCATAAGTTTCGATTTTACTCCAAATATTCCTTTTTTTATTTAACTTTTCGTCACCAAAGCGAGAGGGTAAATCTATTTTTAAAAAGGAACATGGATGAAATCAATTTCGAAAATTTTTCCAGGTTCAGAATATTGAACAATATCCGGATCTGAAGAATAAATTTGTAAGCACACAGGAGGATGACATCTAATATTGGAAGTTGGCCATACACGGAATTGGGTTTCTATTTCGCCCGACATTAAGCTAAGCTCTCTTCTCAAGCCTAGAATTTGACGTAATATTGATTTTTTAAAGTCAGTATTCTTACATTCAATAGCAAGCCAAATTTTAGAAGGTATAGGTCGACCGATACTATCTGAATCTACAACAGCAATGTCAATTTCATGATATTCGCCAGCACTTGGCGGATTTGTTTTTCCAGAGCGTGAATAACTTAACGTTGTAAACTCAATATCAGTCCAAAGCTCAGCTAGTAAGTTGCCATCCCTTTTAATTTTAATATATGGGTAATCTCTATTAATCGGACCAGGCGAAGATTTTAAATATATATAATTCCCATTAACTAATTCTAAATCTAAATGCTCCTCTTCAACGAGTTTTTTTGCAATTATTCCCAATATATATGCTTCATACAATTTCCCTGATTTCTTTTCGTTTGGTAAGCCTGCTATTATTCCGCTTCTTTCCTTTTCATCTCTCGCTTCAATATAGTCATTAAAGATGGATTCTATTTCATCTAATATTTCTGTTATCGTCATTTGATGGTTTTCAACCCTTCGAATCGCTGTCTATTTTAGAAATTAAAGTCGCAATTCTTAAACTAATTTGAGTATAATCGGGAAGCAAGAATAAATTATAATCATCTCGTCCATAGAATATTTTTTCTTCCTCAGAAAATATTACTTTCACTCCTTCTATAGGAAGATTATTATTTGTTTTAATATAATGGTTAATATCTCCAATTGTTTTGTCCTTATAGTCATTAGATAAATTTTTTAAAGTAATTGATAGTGCGTCTAAATACTTTATTAGCATATTTTTAACTTGTTCTCTATCAGAGACAATTTCTTCATTAACATCGCCTGTCAATTTAGTCTTTCTTAAAGCAATCTCATGTGCGTCACCAATTTCTAAAGAAAAAAGATGCTTACGAAAACTATCTAGAATACTTAAAAATTCCGCTTTTGTATAATCCATTTTCCCTCAATATTCCTGATTAAGTGTATTAGTAATTTTGTTTATAAAAGTTACTAATTTTTTATTTCTTGTTTCAGCCAGATAAAGATTTATACCGAATTCTAGGCAAAACATTATTAGCCGATCTCTATTTATATTAATTAATATCGAATATCTTTTCGTAAATGATTTCAAGTTCACACCTATTCAGTTCGTCAATTTTTATTGTGGGTAAATGAGATTTACAGTCTATTTGTTGCCTCAGAAAATTTATTGCATTCAAAGCTTTGGTTGGCTTATCGTCACCTACAATTCCATTTGGATAATAACTTTCGATAGCTCCTTGAGAAAGAATAAAGATGTTTTGATTTCTCAATTCTCGAAGCAACTCTGATTTGCCTTCCACAATAATTTCCTTGTCAGTAAATATTTGTCTTCTTCGATTATTTGTCTCCTCTAGAAAAAGAAATTCAATCTCAATCAATTCTTCTGCCGTAACCACTTCGCCTTTACTAATTTTTTGTCCAATTATTTTCAATCTACTGAAACTTTCTTTCCAAGAGTATCTCCGTACAATCTCTTTTATCTTATCGCTTGATAAATCTGCTTGAACTCCTTTCTCATCTGCTAGTTTATCAATTGCTGCCATAAGTTTACTTCGTAAGATTGTTATTTCCCTTGGCACTTCAAACTTTTCAAATCCGTCTATTAAAGCGTCAGAATCAACTATGCAAAAGCATTTTATTTGGAAAAAATTATAAAACTCAATAAACCGTTTAATATTGGATTTACCACGGATTGAAATAATAGGAATATTCTTTTTCTCAAAATTCCACTCACTATTTAATAGTCGAGCTACTTCTTTGATATAAATTAAATCTGAATCACCTTCCACTAGTAAAACTTTGTTTGAAAAAAATGCTGCTGTATTATTTTCATAGCAGATAATTTGAAAGGCATCCTTTGCTTGTATTTCTTTCAGCAAATTTATTGTCAAAAACTTTCCATAGGGTTTACCGACTGAAGGATATTCTTTAACGACTTTAATAAATGTTCCCGTTGCTTGTGGTGAAAAGAACATTGGTGAATGCGTTGTAACAAAGACCTGATTTTTTTCAGTTGTCAAATTTTCTAATGCTTCAAAGAGAATTTTCTGTGCGTTTGGATGCAAGTATAGTTCAGGCTCTTCAAAGAGGAAAATGTATGGCTGTTCATTTATTTCTTCCGTAACCTCTAAAGCTACAATTTTATCTTCAGCGACTTCTAACGCTTCAGTTTTTTTAGTTTCTACTATTTCCTTTTTCTGAGCTTTTAATTGTTCTACATAGGTTCTAAGTAAGGCAAAGGTTACAGCTCTTTTTATGCCATCACCTTTTGTTTCTATTATATCCCTAACTCCATCATCAATCAATATTCTTGCATTGGAAAATACTTGTTTCAAATCGGGTTTAGGTATATCAATTTCCAATTTAGAGTTAGGGAAATTTTCTGCAAGAAAAGTCCCGATTTGCTTCTCAATGATTTGAAGCTTTTCTATTCTATGATCTGTAACTTGTTCTGCGTCTCTAACTACGTTAAGCAATGCATGTAATTCATTAAATGACTTAGAAATACTTTCAAAGTGTTTTGATTTTTCTAAAAATTTCATAAGGATAATTAGCAATTTTCCGAATGTTGCTGATTCCTTTGATTTCACATCGTCCTTTAAATCTTTTACTGCTGCTATGTAAATAGGTTCAGGTAAAAACTTTGTTATGCTATTATCAATCCCTGTTGGCAAATCTGCTAAACACATTTCCATTTGGTCTATCGGAAATTTAGCTACTATTTCTTCAATTTTTTCTTTTGCCTTAGCTTGTGTTATGATTCCTTTAAATTCATCAGCATATTCCTGGAATGCTTTACTCATTATTTCAACAATCTCTTTTCCTTTCTTCCCTTTCAATAATGAATCAATAACTTCTCTCTCAAACCTTTTATCCTTTGGCATTAACCGATTACACAAGAGCGATGATTTTCCATCTACCTCATACTTTCTGGTTAGTGTAAGCTTAGAATCAATAATTAAACTTTTAATTCGTTCCCTGTGTTCTAAAGATAATCTATTTACATCTTTCTCGACAATATCTGTAAATGTGACTTCGATTTCAATAGGTTCTTCGTCATTATAAAAATCCGATTTGCTTAATGCTGTTCCAGAAAAAAATAAGCTTGTAGCAAGTAGAATAGTTGATTTACCTGCATTGTTTTCTCCAATGGCGCATGTAAAAGGAGATGCTTCAAATTGATCGGCTTTAATACCACGATAATTTTTAATTTTTACAAATAATATGTACATTAACTCCCATTTCCATTGTTCCGCCTATATGCGTCAATAAAAAATCTACACTGCCAAGTATCTTGATTTCTTTGAAAGACTTTTGGCAAATTATTATTAACTATTGTTGATTAAGAACTGCTGGGGGAATATTTTACAATATTTTTTCGAGTCAATCTTCAATGATTCAGATTCTCTCGTCTGAACTTCTGCTTTGTGTACCGATCTCAGAAGTTCAATAACCAATCCCCTACTACATTTTAAAATGTCCCGAGAAAGCGCAAGGTCTTTCGTCTATGGAACTATTCTTGTATATTTTAACTTAAAATTTTATCTAATTGCTTGGAAATATAATC